>WGCN01000086.1 GCA_015493745.1 Calditrichales bacterium | reverse complement strand
TCTTTGTCAAAGATAATCACTTCCCCGTTCTGGGTAAAATCCTTGGCGTCGGTAACAAAAAACTGTTCGCTTACTTCATCATAGGCAAAGTTGTAAAAGAAACCACCGTCGATAAAGGTGCTGTCGGTTACCTGCAGGCTTTTCTGATTGTACTGCACAATGGCGCCGTTTTTATAATAACCATAGCCGTTGTCATCCATCACCAGGCGCCCGGGGTGACCGCTGATGATCATGGAGTCGGTTACGCTTAGCGTGGTGGGGTCGATGACATAAAGACCGCCCGGGGTGTCGTCATTGGGGTTGTAATAGTCTCCGTAGCTGCCGGTGCAAAGAACCTGAACGCGTCCGTCGGCATCCACAACCGCCGTTTGCGGGTTATCGCCCACGCGGATGGTGGCTTTGACCTCATCGCTTTTTGTATCGATTACCGTCACGGTGTTGGCGTAGCCGAAACCGCTGTTGGCCACAAAGGCATAATCTCCGGCAACGGCGATTCCTTCCGGATTGGCGCCCACGGCGATGGTTTTTTCAATGGCCAGGTTTTCCACGCTGATAACCGAAACGCTGTTGGCGTACAGGTTGGAAACGTAAATTTTTCCGGGCGCGGCCAGCGCTATATTGTAAGGTGCGGTATAGTCGCCCGCCGGGATGGTACCCTTGCTTTTCCAGGTGTTCAGGCTCATCACTTCGATGGTGTTGGAGTTGTTAACCACGATAAAGGCAATGCTGTCAACGATCAGCATGTCGTTGACGATATCGCCCAGAGCGCGGCCGTTCACATTTTCAAAGATATTGTTCTGCACGCTGTCCGCCTCCGGGCTGTAAAAAGAGAGGGAGCCGTTGGCCTGGGTAAACTGGCCCTCGTTAAGAATGAATGCACCCTGCAATTCAACCCGGGTGGTGTCCTTGCCCGAGTTAGGATCGCTACAGGCCACGAACAGGGAAAGGGTTAGCAGTAATAACAGATAACGCATGGGTTATACCTCCTTTAGTTTAAGTGGATCGCCAGCCCCAGCCCCGCGTAACGCGTTGGTTGGGGATAGCCTTTAATAGCTTCATATTCAACATTAAACAGATTGTATATTTTGAGACTCAAATCCATGCCGTGCGCCCCAAGGGGCATGGCGAAAGCGGCAAACAGGTTTACAACGGCATACGAGGGCAGAAAATCCCGGTTGCTGTTTTCGATGCCGGTATAGACAAAGGAGCTGTAACGGTACTCTCCCCGGAGCGTCCAGGAGCCCGGCCGCAGGTGTATGGCCGAGTAAAACAGGAGCTGGGGACGGTAGGGAAGGATGTTGCCCGTGGTATTATCGCCTTCCCGGTCGGCCGATAACTTTATGGTGCGGTTGAGGGTGAGCCGGTTGGTCAGCCTTAATGCTCCCCGCCACAGTTCGGTGGTGTTTTCCATTTCCAGGCCGCGGGACTGGACATCACGGATATTTTGCGGTTGCCAGTAAGTCTCGCCGGGCAGCCAGACAATTTGATCGCGCACCCGGTTCTGGTAAAGGGCTACCGTCTGGCGGCTGCTTATAATCCCGCTACGGAAGGTGTAATCGAATCCCCCTTCAAAGCCGTTGGCCGCCTCCGGGCGCAGGTTTTTATTGCCGCCCGGTTGCCAGTACAGGGCATTGAACGAGGGCGCGCGGAAATTGCGGGTATAGGACAGATAGAATCGCCCCGAGGGGAAATGCCATTGCAGGCCGGCCGAAGGCAGGGTAACGCTCTGCGCGGGAGAGAGGAATTCCTGACGCAGGCTCAGTTGTGTGTGCCAACCGTACCCCGCCGTGCGGGCCGGCCATTCCTTATCCAACGAGGCGTAAAGCGCGCCGCTGAAACGGCTGTGCTTCCCGGCTCCGCTGCTGCGAATGGCCTGGTACCGGGCATCGGCGCCCGATGTTAACAATATTTGTCTCTTTGTCAGGTAGCGCCAGCGTAAGATGACGCCCTGTTCGCTGTTAAAGTGCCGGCCGCGTAAAGGGGTGTTGTTTATGAGCAAAGCCGGATCGTAATAACCGCTCCATTCGTTGCGGTTGTACAGCCGCGCGCTGAAGTGGCCGCGGGTTAATCCCTGATGGTATTTTAAAGCGAGCAGGGTGTTATTCACCGACAGCCGCGCCTGGTTTGAGGCTTCCGTGGAGCGGTTGATGAAAGCCCTGGGCGCCCCGGCCCGGGAACGGAAGTTGTTAACCAGCAAACCGATACGGCCGGTGGGGGACAGGTTGTACCGGGCCTGCCATTGCAAACTGTATCGGTTGAAATCGCGGTTTTTCAGGGGCACGCTTTCATCGCCGGCGGTGGCGTTGTAGCGATTGTCGCCCCAATGGCGGCCGATACGCAGGCTTTGCTTCAGGCCCAGGATGGGGGATTGCAGCCAAACCTCCGTTTGCCGGTTTTGCAGGGAGTTGGCCTGAAACCGGACGGCATAAGCCAGGCTGTCACCGGGAGGGCGCGGTTTAAAGTTAAGAGCGCCGCCAATGGAACCGCTGCTGCCGAGCAGGGGCGATCCCCCACGCAAAACATCGATGACGTCCACACCGCCAAGCGGGACGTAGCCTAAATCCAGCATGCCCAGTTGCAGATTGTTTATGGGGATGTCGTCATAGAGCACCTGCGTCTGCTCGGCGCTCATACCACGCAGGGAAACGGACTGCAGCTGGCCTTCGCCGCCCAGTGATTTGAAGTGGATACCGCTGCGCCGTTTTAAAAGTTCAACCATTTGGTTAAATTGCAGCCGCTGACTTTCGGACACCTTGATGTTGCTGTTATGGGCCGGCATGCCGTTGTCATCCGGGCGGGCGGCGGCGGAGATGGTGATCGGCTCGGTATACCAGTCGGGTTGCAAAAGCAGAGTGCTGTCGGCAGCGGTGATGCGGGCCGTGCGCGTATAATATCCGCCCGCCCGGATGGTAACTTTTTGGTTTAACCATTTGGTTGGAATGCGGGCACGGCCGTCGGGTGCGCTGTACAGGGTGTCGCCGGCCAGCAGCATGGCGCCGCCTATGGGACTGTTGTCCCAGGCGTCCAGAATCTTTATATCATGTGCTGTTGGTGCCGCCGTTAACACGGGGGCCAGTATAAATAACAATAACAGTTGCTTCAAAGCAGCTCCGTTTGGGAGCGGATGAAGTGAGACGGACTAAAATAGAATCCGGTAAATAGTCATATATGTATGGGCGTGAGAGCAGGACTATCCGTTCTACCCGCGTAGAATCTTACGGATTTTATTTCAGCCGGTCTCCTGACTTATGCTTCATCCTACTCATCTGCCTTCCCATTCCTAAAACGGAACAGTGGCCTGTTTAGATTTTCGTCTGCAAATACAGTTGCGGGGCAGTGGCGGATTTTCACCGCGCTTCCCGAACACTGAAATAATTATGTGCGCAGCAAGTTTACGAAAGTATGGAGCGGAAAAAAATAAAAAAGTGACCCGCTCCCGGGAAAAAATTAAAAACAGCCTTTGTCTGATACGTGGGTTTTTTTCGTTGTTTTCCTGATGCTTATCCCGCCGTGGCGTTTTAAAGCCTCTCCCGCAGACTATTGGCCGTTTGCCGGATTACTTCCCAGGCCTGTTGCACATGGCGCTCCCGCACATAGGTTTGACCGATGACCATGCGGATGATGTATTGATCGTTAATTTTGGTGTGGGTAAGATAAAGCTTTCCGGAATTGTTTAGCTCCCCCAGCAGGGCGGCATTCAGTGCATTAAGTCTGTCCGTCTCCGTAATTTCCCGGGGATGCCAGCGGAAAAAGAGGGCGTTAAACGGGCCCGGGGCCATGATCTCGAAATCATCGGCGGCCTCAATCTCTTTAGCGAGGTTGTGAGCGAGACGGATATGTTCACGCAAGCGCTTACGCAGGCCTTCCACGCCGAAATCGCGAATGACAAACCACAGCTTGAGCGCGCGGAAACGGCGTCCCAGGGCCACGCCCCAGTCACGGTAATCATTGACCGCGCCACGGGTGGCGGTCTTGAGATATTCGGGCAGGATTTCAAAGGTGCGTATCAATGTTTCCTTGTCGCGCACAAAGTAGGCGGAACAGTCAAAGTTGGTAAACATCCATTTATGCGGGTTAAAGACAAAGCTGTCCACCCGCTCCATGCCGCGGGCCATGTGGCGGTATTCGGGCAGGATCAGCGCCGTGCCGGCGTAGGCGGCGTCCACATGCAGCCACACCTTGCGTTGGGTACAAATACGCCCGATCTCCTCCAGCGGATCAATGGCCGTTGTGCCGGTGGTGCCCAGGGTGGCGATAACACATAGCGGGTGTAAGCCGGCGGCCATGTCGGCTTCAATGGCCCGGCTCAGGGCGTCGGGATTCATGGCCAGTGTGTCATCCACCCCCACTTTGACCAGATTGTCCGATCCCAGACCGGCAATGCGTACCGCCTTATCGATGGAAGAGTGGGTCTGGCTTGAGCAATAGATACGATAACGTCCCTGGGGAAAGCCACGGTGGTTCGCCGAAAAGTTTGTGGCCTTTTCCCGGGCGGAGAGGATGGCGCTCAGGGTGGCGGCGGAGGCGGTATCCTGGATAACGCCGTCCCAGTCACGCGGCAAATCGAGCATCTCTTTCAGCCAGTTCATCATCTTTTCCTCCAGCTCGGCGGCGGCGGGGGAGGTTTCCCAAATCATACACTGGGCGCCGAGGGTGGCGGTGAGCATTTCACCCAGAACCGAGGCGTAGCTGCTGTTGGCGGGAAAATAGGCAAAAAATTTAGGATGTTGCCAATGGGTCATGCCGGGCAGAATAATTTCCCTGAAATCCTCCATGATCCCTTCAAAATCATCCGCCTGGCCCGGCGGCAGATCGGGAAGCCGGCGGAACACCTCGTAAGGTTTGCTTTGGGATTTGACTGGCAGTTGTTCAATGTTTTTTAGATAGTCCGCCATCCAGTCCACCAGTTGGTGGGCCTGCCGGCGAAAGGTTTCATTGTCCATCATGGTTGGGTCCTTTGCCCCCGAAGGCTGTTGTTGAAAGTGGGAAAATACAAAATAAAAAATATAAAATAAAAAATACAAAAAGGTGGCTGGGGCGGCCGTAGCTTGGGTGAAAATATGACAAATGACAAATGACAAATGAAATAAAAAATACAAAATAAAAAATACAAAAAGGTAGCTGAGGGCCGGTTGGTGAGAATTTGTGGTGAGTTTCCTGGAGACATACCAGATCAATTTTTTGTAAGCCCACAAACACGCCTAAAGGAAAAAATCGCGGAATTTTCGGGTGAGCGGTTGACAGTGAATGATGTCATGGTAATGAGATAAAATTCCGCGATGACAATCAATGAATGGCTATTAAGTCATCCTGATAAGCTCCGTGAATTAAAGGCAGGAATAATTATTATGATAAGCACTCCCCAGGAAAGTAATCTTGTATATGTTGGCTATGCCCGTTATTTTAACAGGGAACATGAGGTATTTCTTGCTGGCGATATCTGGATATTTTAAATATGGTTTTTTTGGGGGCTGCCGGAACTATGTAGTACAAATGTGTTTTTTATAAATTGGCCTTTTTGTTCCGGGTGACTATCAGAACAAAAGCGAAAAGATCATCTCCCTGAGTCCCGGCAGGAAAAGTATTTGGATAAATAGTATCTTTAAAAAAAACAGGAGGAAATATGGCCGAATCTGTCAAAGAAAAAGCAAAGGGCGTAATAGACAATCTGCCGGAAGATTCCACCATGGATGATATTATGCATGCCCTTTATATTCAAATCAAATTTAACAATGGGATAAAGCAGATAGAGAATGGCCGGGGCATATCGCATGAGAAAGCAAAAGAGCAAATGCGAAAATGGGCAAGGTAATTTGGTCGCCGGCAGCCCTGGAAGATATTAAGGATATTCATGATTATATTGCAAAGGATTCTGTTGATCGTGCAGCTCTTTTTATCGAACGGCTGATCGAAGTCACGGATGGCCTGATTGAATTTCCTTATTCAGGTAGGGTTATTCCGGAAATAAATCAAACTTCCTGCCGGGAAATTGTTTTTGGCGCATATCGCATTATGTATGATATTATTTCCGATTCGGTAAGAATAGCGTCGGTTGTTCATTCAGCACGGGATTGGCAGCCGAAGTAATTACGTTTTTTGGAAAAGTTAGATACAATCGGTATGGGGAAATGTTCCACTTACTAAACATCGTTAACGTAAATGTTTCATGTTTTGGAAAATAACCACCCCGCTTTCCCTCTACTTGCCAATAGCTTTGTCCTTCAAGGCCCTGAACCGGGGAAAGCTTACCGCTATTCTTCGCCGGGAAATACCAGGGCGCCTCTTTCATGCCATTTTATTCTCAGTTTATTTGATGCAAGAATATCCCAGCAATAATCGCGGAATTTTCGGGTGAGCGGTTAGTAGTGAATGACCTTATGGTAAGGGGATAAATTTCCGCGGATGTTCTTTGTTTTAGAAGTGTCTTGCCGGAAAGGACGTTATCCCGGCGGTTGAATACTATGCCTCTTTTATATAGTTTGTGATTATTGTTCATTGAAAGACCTGTGTAAGAGAGGCCACGCCCCATGTCCGCCGATGTGACCGGCCTGGTAAAGGATATACTCAATAGCGAAGAGGGTAACAACGGCTTTGAGATGCGTCTGCAAACGGAGCAGAAG
>WGCN01000085.1 GCA_015493745.1 Calditrichales bacterium | reverse complement strand
TTCAAGCTTATTAGCTTATTTTATGGCAAGGCCAATAAGGTAATAAGGTCGGGGATTTTGGAGGTACTTTTTTCTATTAAGGTTGGGGTGTGCCATAATACGTTATGTCCCCGATTGAAATCGGGGTTAACAGAATCCCTTGCGGCCAGGTGCGGGAAAGAATATCCCCCAAAGCCGCGTAGGGGTAACCCGCGCATTCATTCGCGGAGAAGGCAGAGGTGTACCGCCCGATAGCATCAGATTCATCGCATTCGGATTGAGACCAGGGAAACATTATATAACGATCAACCTTAGTAGCCATGGGTGTTTAGAATATTTTCGACCTTATTAGCTTATTTTTTGATGTGGCGATATGAATAAGGTAATGAGGTTATTATTTTTTTTTGGTTTACTTTTTTCTACTAAGGTTGGGGAAGGGAAATAAGGTTTGGTCTTATTATAAGGCGTTATGCCCCTGATTGAAATCGGGGTTAACAGAATCCCTTGCGGCCAGGTGCGGGTAAGAATATCAGCCAAAGCCGCGCAGGGGTAACCCGCGAATTCATTCGCGGGGCGGAAGAGGTCTACCGCCCTCGATGGAGTCCGATTCATCGGATTCCGATGCTAACACAAAGGGCTAATGGGCAGGGCCAATAAGCCAATAAGGTCGGGGGCTTTTGTGGTTGCTTTTTTCTACTAAGGTTTGGGGAAGGAGATAGGATTAGGTGTGTCGTAAGACGTTATGCCCCCGATTGAAATCGGGGCTTAACGGTATCCTGTGCGGCCCGGTGCGGGAAAAAATATCAGCCAAAGCCACATAGGCTTAACCCGCGAATTCATTCGCGGGACCGATGTATACACAAATCACAGGCCGCTGCAAAAAAGCTAACACCTGGTGATGATACCCCTAAAAAACCTTTTTACCCCAATGCTACACGGCACCCCATAGTCATAGGACACTATTTCATCAGGATCATTTTTCTAACACCGCTGTACTTGCCGGCGGCCACTTTCAAAAAATAAATTCCTGAAGCAACGGGTTTTCCGGCACGGTTGCGTCCGTTCCACTTCATTTCATGGTATCCGGCCTTCAGCGCTCCCTTAAAGAGGGTGGTTACCTTTTGACCCAAAACGTTGTATACACTGATATCAACCTGTTTTTTTATGTCCTCCGGCAGCCCAAAGCGGATGGTGGTCTCCGGGTTGAAAGGATTGGGGTAGTTTTGCTGTAACACAAAGGATGCGGGTAACAGTTGCGGTTTGTAACCGGCATCGGTTGTGGCCTCTATGGTTAAGGCATAGTTACCCGCCATTTCAACCATATATTGATCCTGCTCTTTCATATTGATGATCGTCTGACCGCGATTGTCCACCAGATAGAGGTAGTATTCGCTTTGGGCCATCTCCCGGCTGTCCCAGCTCAGGGTGACCTTTTGCTTTTGCCGGGTGACGATATGGGCCTGCCAGCGGCTAAGCCCCTCGCCTCCGCCGGTGGTTTGCAGGGCCCGGCTGAGCTGCCGGCCATCCTTGCTGAAATAGAAACGGTTTCCGTCTCCAATTTGCGGTGGTTCCGTTATATTGACGCGCCTGCCGTTGGTAAAGCCGAATTCATTGCGGCTATCCTGAAAATCGCTGCCGCTGACGGCGATATTAAACAGGGGCAGAGCGCCGCTTTTTTCCAGCGAGGAACTGTCGGCGACGGTAAGGGTGGTGTCTTTCAACAAGGACGCGGCCGATGTGTCGAAGAGCAGGGTTCCTTCTTCCCTGCTGTAAAACCAGTAACCGCGCCAGGGCTGGGCGATGGCCTCATCCAGAGTGGCCCATTCATATCCCTGTAAGTCCTTGTTGTGCACATACCAATAGACGGCCGGTTCAATCAGGCTGTCCTGCGCGGCCCGGGCCATGGTGTAAACCCCCGAGGAGGTTTCCAGCCGCATATCCTTCCAATAGGTGGAATAGGTCAGGGGGATGCCCAGCTGGTTCCAGCCCTTTTGTACCGGCGTACTTAACAGGACACTGCTGTCTCTCTCTTCCTGCTCCAGGGCCAGGGGAAAGTTTTTATCCGTAATCAACCAGGCGGCCTGTCCGTAAGGCAATGATGAATCGGCAAAAGAAGAATAGGTATCATAGCGGCCTTTTTCATCGTTCCAGCGGTACATCTGCACCAGGGAATCGGTCACAAAATTTTGCCAGCGCACACTGCGGGTTTGAGGCAGACTGACTAGATACCAGCGATTGCGCAGGACAAAGCGTTCGGTGGCTTTAATATAAAAGGGCAGCCAGCGGGCGCTTTTACCGGCTCTGCCGTTATCCTCGGGATCGTAGGCCCACAGTTTGAGTACATAAGGGCCGTCCGCCAGGGGATAAAAATTGAGCGCATGCTCGCGGGTACCGTCGCCGGAGGCCATTAAAGTGGTATCCGGTAGCTTCCACAGACGGTAGCTGTACAACAGACTGTCTTCCACGTAGCCGATGGGACGGTCGGTAAGATCATCGGCGCTGTAAATGACCTGTATGGATGATTCCCGCACCAGGCTGTCCGACCGGGCCTTTACCGTAACCCGGGGCGCAAAGTCATCAAATATGGGGCTGAAGACGATGCGCGTAAAGCGATTGTTCTGACCGGGACTGTTGCTTTCGGCGCGCAACAGGGCCTGCTTGTCGCCGCGCGGCAGATACTTGTTGGGGTGCAGGTTGAAGGTCACGGCCAGCGAATCCATGGGCGGAACCGTATAAACGGCCGTATCGGCGTCAAACCAGACGTCCAGCAGGGAGTCGGGCAGATAGGCATAGCGGAAGATCAGCGAGCCCGCTCCGTCATTGTATACCCACAGGCTGTCATGGCGGGTTTGATCCACCGGCAATGTGATTTTTACGGTGGATTGGCCCAAACGAATATCGGGGGCGGTTGTCCGGCCCGTAATACTGGCGCGTGGCGAATAGATGATGCCGTTTTGGTCCAGATAGTTAAAAACGGAAATGTAGTACTGTTGGTTGATATCGAGGCTGTCCAGGGTGACCGTGACCCGGCTGCCGGCCGCGGCGGTGAACGTTGTGTCCGCTCCGGCTTGCCCCTCATTGGGGGCGAGGACGGTATCCGTTGCCGAATAGCGGATCAGCGTGCCGCTGTAAAAATCATTCACCGGAAGGGTAAAGGTCAGCTTCAGGGCCTGGTCGGCGCTCTCAATACTCAGTTCTTCCACCGGGTTGATATAGTTGGGTTCGATGGTCAGGGTAAAGGTATCCCGCACGGTGGAAATGCCGTCGCTGACGGAAATAACGGTAACATAGCTTCCGGTGTCGGCCAATAGCGGCGTAAAGCGGATATGGCCGCTGTCCGGCTCGATGGTAAAAAGCGGGCTGTTGTCGCTAAAGCTGAGCGGCTGTCCGTCTACCTCCTCGGCGGGGAAGGTGACGTCATAATAGACATTGGTAAAGATGGTTGTATCCGCAAAAAAACCGATCAGCGGCGGATCATCCACGCCCTGGACCGATAGCAGAAGCGTCCGCGGCGTACTGCTGGTGTCTTCGTCCGTGGCCAGCAGGTAAAGGGTGTCCGGCGTGGCGTTGAAATAATTTTCCGCCGGGCGGATGGTCAGCAGACTATCCTGTATTTCCGCCTGAATATTTTCGGGATTGCTGTTGCCGGTAAGTTCAAAGATAATCTTCCCCGGCGGGGTTACGTCATCATCGATATAGAGACTGAGGTCAACAAGACGGCTGGCGTCTTCCCACAGTTGCAGGGTATCCGCGCCGATCCATTGCGGAGGCTGGTTCTCATGGAAAACATCGATACCGAAAAGATAAGCGGTTGTATCTCCATAACTGTCCGTTAGCCGCAGGCGCAGTTCATTATAGCCGGTATCGGCCAGTTGCGGGGTGCCCTGTAAAATATTTTGTGTGGTCAGGCTCATCCAGCGGGGCATGCGGGTCACTTCCATGCTTACCGAATCGGCATCCCGGTCAAGGTAAGCGGGCCCATAGGAATAAAGAG
>WGCN01000084.1 GCA_015493745.1 Calditrichales bacterium | reverse complement strand
ACCTTAAGCGCGGCCCGATCCCGCCACTTTTTCATCTGTCCGATCCAGTAAGGGTCTTTTTCAATGGCCCGGTAAAAACGCAGGGTCTGGTCACCCAAAAAACCAAACAGCCCGTCCATAACCGCGCTGCTCAGGTAGCTGTTGCGCGCCGTAACCAGCAGGCCCGTTTGCCGGCCGGGTTCCAGAGCTATCTCCAAAACATCCCGGTAGCCGTTCAGTGCCCGGCCCTTTTCGGTACCACGATAATAGAGATCATCCTTTTCCAGAATTTGGGAGGAAACGTCCCTTTCCCGAGGGGTAGAAACTTTCAGGGGCGCCGTGGCGCGATAGCGGTAGTACTGTCCGTCCGCTCCGGCGGCCAGCTCACCTCCCCCGGGGAGGCTATAGAGTTTAAACCGTACACGGTTCACATAATGGGTTTCAGGACGTTCATTGCTCAGGCGCAGCGCTATCTTCGCATCCTCCGGTTTTACTTCACCCAACACATAACGGCTTTCAATTTCCAGAGCTTTGCCAAAACCGCTACCAAAGGCCTCGGCCTTCAGTTGCCATTGTCCTTGTTCATCCCGCATGTACAGATAGGGACAACTGGAACCGTCCGGCTGATAATCCAGCCGATCCGATACTCCCTTGCTGCTTCCGACCGGCCGCGCGGCAATCAGATGCATGATCTGGGCCGTGCTCACCAGCGCCAGCATCATGGAGGCCCCGCTTGTTTGCTTGAGTATAAGATACTCCACGCTGTCCACCGCGACCCGGTACTTTCCCCGCTGCCATTCCCTCGCCGCATTCATCCGTTTTCGACCGACGCCGTTTATAAAAAGAGAATCAATCTGCTTTACTTTAATATCATACTCAACACCGGAAAAGGTCAGCAGCTGTAGTTTCGGCGTCTCCATCACCGCATAATTGACCGAAGGCACCGTGACCGGAGTTATCCGGGAATAATTGTTCAGGCAGCCGCTCAGCAAACTCAGGATCATAAACAGACCGGCTATTCTCATAAACTGCCTCCCAGTTGCAGGGCGATGGACAAGCGGAACATATTAAAATTCAACTCCGGGGCCGCTACCGGTGTATCGAGGAAATCGACGGAGACCGCCTGACGGCCGAAGAAGAAATAGTGCGCGGCAACGGAAACGCCCCAGTCGCCCCAGCGCCCGTGATCCAGACCCAGACCGATACCCGGCCCGAGGGTGTTGGCGTCAATCAGATATTCGTAATTTTGGGATTTCAGCGTATGGGAAAGCGCCGTGGCCCCGTAACTGCCTTCCAGCCACAGGCGGCTGTTGCCGGGAACAAAGGTATAGCGGGCGGAAAGCCAGGCTAGTTGATAGGACGTGCCCTCGCGGGAAAAGACAATATCTCCCGTGACGCCCAGCGACAGGTGTTCATTGAACAACAGGTAGCTGGAAAGCTCCAGGGCCAGATACCGGTCACTCAGCATCAGATCGGCCGGCAGGTCGTTATCCCCCACGGCCAGGCGGTAATCAGAACCAAAGTCCGTAAAAGTCGTACTCAGAAAACTCAAACCGGCATTGGCCGTCATCACCGGAAAAACCTCCATCGGCTCCTTGCGCAAGGGCTTACTGTCCGGCGCCACAATTACCGGATAGCCGTTCACCGAACGGATATCGGAAAGCCACAGTCGCAGACTGTTTTTCTTCCGATTTTTACCCGAAGCGGCCGGCAGAATAAACAGCTCGTCGCGGTTCACGCTTACGATGCGTCCGGTAACGGTTTTGCCGGACTTTAAAACAAGGGAATCCTTTTGACCGGTTACATACATGCGGAGGTCTTCCCAGTTGCTGTAAAAAGGATTGTAGTATGGCTTGAAGGAGGTGACCTTCAGTCGCCCTTTCTCAAACAGGACAACGCCGCTTTCATCCACGATCTTATCGATGGAGGCCCGGGGAAAGGTGCTGTTTTTAAGTTGCCCGTTTCGGATATCCAGCACTTCCACGGTGACCACGTCCCCGGAGATGAGAATGGTTTGACCGTTACGCACCCTGCCATCCTTGAAAATAACCTGATCGGCATAACCAAACGCGACAAACAAAAGTATTAAAAGAAAATATTTCATACGTCAATTTAATAATTTTAAAGAGTAATAAAAATATTTTGACCGTTGTATTTAGCGCGGCGGAAGCTCCAGATAAAAAACATGACCTTCGTCCGGCTGCTTAAATCCGATCTTTTTTAGGAAACGGGTATAGTTGGGGTGGGAGTTTTCAATTTCCAGCCGCCGGATGCCTTTATCTAAAAAAAGCTCCCGGCGGTTGCGATACAGATAAAGGGAGCTTTTCAGATCGCGGAAATCGGGGATGGCATAGTCGATCAGAATGGTCATGGTTTTATTAGCGGAAGGACGACCGGCAAACAACCCCACCGGCAGCATGTTGCGGAAAATAAAAAAGATATACAGGTTTTCTGCCGGTTTAAGTTGCAGGCCGGGAAAAAAGCGGTTGATATCTTCCCGGTAGAAATCCAGAAAACGCTCCAGCATGGGGTTGTCGGGGGTTACCTCCATGATGTCGAACTTTTCCTTGTTGTTGTAGATTTGCCACAGATAGTAGATATCGACGAAGGCGATGAATCCGTTAACCACGAAAACGGGATAGGCGTGCACCAGCAGACCGTAAACGGCAAAAGCCACGGCGCCGACCAGATTGTACCAGCGCAGGCGGATAATCGATTTCATCATCAGTGAAACGGCGACCACCACCGAGGCAAAATAGCCGAGGATTTCCAACGCGGAAAATGTCATGCCACGCTCCTATACATTAAACAGGAAATGAATGATATCGCCGTCCCGCACCACGTAATCCTTGCCCTCCGAGCGCAACAGACCCTTTTCCCGGCATTTGGCCTCGCTGCCGTGGGCAATAAAATCCTCATAGGCGATCACCTCGGCCCGGATAAAGCCCTTCTCAAAATCATTATGGATGACCGAGGCCGCCTTGGGCGCCTTCCAGCCCTTGTGGATGGTCCAGGCGCGTACCTCCTGCACCCCCTGGGTAAAATAGCTTTGAAGACCCAGTAGCTCAAAGCCCTTGCGGATCACCTGCTCCATGCCGCTTTCGCCAACGCCGTAGGACTCCAGAAACTCCGCCTGCTCTTCGGGTTCCAGGGCGGCCAGTTCCTGCTCCACCTGGGCGGAAACCTTTACCGTTACACTGTTGTGTTTCTCCGCATAGTCCCGCACCGCCTGCACATAGGCGTTATCCTCACCCAGACCGTCTTCATCCACATTGGCGCAATAGATCACCGGCTTGGCGCTGATCATACCCGGGTTGTTGAGCAGTCCCTCGCGCAGATCCTCATTGGAAAAGGCGAAAGTCAGGGCCAGTTGCCCCGCACCGAGATGGTCGAGCAGTTTTTGCCCCTCCTCGATCATCGGCAGCAGGCTTTTATCACCCTTGGATTGTTTTTTAAGCCGCTCCACTTTTCGTTCCAACAATTGCAGATCGGCCAGGATGAGCTCGGTTTCGATGGTTTCGATATCGCGAATGGGGTCGATGGTGGAATCCACATGCACGATGTCGCCGTTGTCAAAGCAGCGCACCACGTGCAATATGGCCTCCGTCTGGCGGATGTTTTCCAAAAACTGATTGCCCAGCCCTTCGCCCTGGCTGGCGCCTTTTACCAGTCCGGCGATATCCACAAAATCCACGGTGGAATAGAGCACCCGTTTGGGGTTAACGATTTCGGCGATTTTATCCACGCGGGCGTCGGGCACGGGCACCACTGCCTTGTTGGGCTCTATGGTGCAAAAGGGATAGTTGGCCGATTCGGCGTTTTGGGTTTTGGTCAGGGCGTTAAACAGGGTGGATTTACCCACATTGGGCAATCCGACAATTCCGATTTCCATAAGTTGATTACTCCGCGTTAAAAAGGCGCTCAATATACACAAATTGGCCGAGCGATGCTAAGGATAATGACGGAAGCCGCGTTAATCCACCAGGGCGGGCAATTCCCGCAAGGCGGAAATGGTATAGGTAGGCCGGGGCGTTACGGGAAGGGGTAAACGGCCCGGATTATACCACACCGTATCCAGCCCGTAGTTTTGGCCGCCGGCAATGTCCGAGCTGAGCTTGTCGCCGATCATCAGCACACCCTTTTTGGCGGGATGACCCATGCGGGCGAAGGCGATATCAAAAATGGCGGTCTGGGGCTTTACGGCGCCCACCTCTTCGGAAATGATGATGTGCTCAAAAAAAGGCGCGATCTCCGATGAACCGAAGCGGGCCCGCTGCACGCGGGTCAGCCCGTTGGTTAGTAAAAGCAGACGGTGACGCCGGCTCAGCCGCTCAACGATTTCACGTGCGCCCTCCAACAGTTCATTGTGCCGCCCCAGAAAGCTCAGATAATGATCGCTGGCGGCATCGGCGTCGGCGTCAAGTCCCAGTTGTTCGAACAGGCGGCGAAAGCGTAAAACCTTTACCTCATCGGCATTGATCCTGCCCCCTTCAAAATCATGCCATACGGCATGGTTAATGTTTTGATAAAGGGGGTAGAGTTCCTCCGGATTCCCGGCCCTGAGGCTGCGCATCAGTTCCACGAAGGCGTTGCGTTCGGCGGCGTCAAAATCATACAGCGTATTGTCGGCGTCAAAAATCAGCCAGGGGTAGCGCGGACTCAAGACTTATCCTTTTTATGCAATAATCCCAGACGTCTGGCGCGGCGTTCCCAGTTTTTGCGGGCCATCTCCTGCAGGTCTTCCACACGGTCGGTTTCATCGGTGATCTCCAGCCCCAGCAGGGTTTCGATCAGGTCCTCCATGGTTACAATACCGGCCATGCCGCCATATTCATCCACCACCAGGGCGATGTGGCTGTTTTTTTCCAGTAACAGCTTAAACAATTCGGGGATGGCGATAATCTCCGGCACGGCGTCGATTTTGCGGCGCAGTTCACGCAGCGGCATATCCGTGTGGCCCTTGAGCAGATTTTGCAATATCTCATCCTTAAGCACAAAGCCGCTGATATGGTCAATGGTCTCTTTAAAAATGGGAATCCGTGAAAAACGCAGATCGGGGTATTTGTCATTAAACTGTTTCAGCGTCATATCTTCCTCGGCGGCGATAACCACCGTGCGCGGGGTCATGATGTCTTCCACACGGATAGAGGAGAAGTTGAGCAGATTGCGGATAATGGCCGATTCGCTTTCCCGGAAAACCCCGGCCCTTTCCCCGGCCTCGGTCATGGCACTGAACTCCGCCCGGCTAAGCACGCTGGTGTGTTCCTCGCTTTTAAACATACCGGTCAGTATCTGGCTCAACCAGACGGCCGGCCCCAGAATGAACACCAGAAAACGGATTATGGGCGTGGCCACCCCGGCCAGCGATTTCCAGTAAACGGCACCGATGGTTTTGGGTATGATCTCGGAAAAAAAGAGAATGGTCAATGTCAGCAGAAAGGAAACCAGGGTCAGGGCCTCATTGCCCCAGATAATTTGCGCCTGGGCCCCCACGCCGGCCGCGCCCGCCGTGTTGGCAAAGGTGTTCAGCGTCAGGATGGCCGAAAGGGGGCGGTCGATATTTTCCTTGAACTTTTGCAGATCATGGGCGCTTTTCTTGCCTTCCTTCATCTGCACGTTGATAAAAGCGGGGGTAACGCTCAACAAAATGGCCTCGAGAATGGAGCATATAAAAGAAACGCCCACGGCTATGGAAAGATATATGAGAAAGAGATTCACTGGTTTTTCGGGTTAGTCATTTGCTGACGAATATAAACGATTTTTATTTTCCGTGCCTATAATTTTATGTGGCGGAAGCGGGTGCCGGTGATTTTTTTGATGGACAGCGACGTGAGGCTTATTTTGGCACATGCCCTTAAACTTTCTTAATGAAACATCCCTGCGGCAGGCCGTGGACAGCTTATGCCGCATTGAACCGCGCTTCGCGGCCATCCGTGACGAACATGGCCCGCCCCCTCTGTGGCAGCGTCCATCCGGTTTTTTGACGCTGCTGCATATCATTTTGGAACAGCAAGTATCGCTGGCCTCGGCCCGGGCGGTGATGGATAAAATGCTTGATCGCCATCCGGCTATTGATGCCACCCTGTTTTTGGACCTTGATGATCCCGCCCTGAAGTCCTTTGGCTTCAGTCGCCAGAAAATGCGCTACGGCCGCCTGCTGGCCGCGGAGATTGCCGGGGGGCGCCTGGATTTGAAAAAACTGCAGACCCTGAGCGACAATGAGGCGCGCCAACGGCTGACACGACTGACCGGCATCGGCGCCTGGACGGCGGATATCTACCTGTTGATGGTTCTGCTGCGTCCCGATGTGTGGCCTCACGGTGACCGGGCCCTGGCGGTGGCGGCATGTGAGGTTTTTGAATTGCCGGAAATTCCCTAGTATGAAACGCTGAGAATCATGGCCGGCCGGTGGCAGCCCTACCGGGCCGTGGCCGCGCGGTTTCTTTGGCATCATTATCTGAACCGGAAATAACGATATAGTTTTCCCCTTGAGATCTTGTGGCCCGGGGTGAGCTTTTTACTCCCACAAAATCACCGGAAATTGTTTTTTATACCGTTGATTTTATTCCATATTATTTAGTATCATCGTTCTTTAACCGAAATTACCATCCGCCCGGGGAGTCCGCCATGAAACGTCGCGCATTTATAAAAAACAGTCTGCTTGGTCTTGCCGCAACCACCGCATTTCCCTCACGGATTTTTAGCCAAAGCCAGAAGGCGGATTTATTGATCCGCGGCGCCTCGGTTCTGGATGGACTCGGCAACCCGGCCTTCGGGACGGATGTGCTGGTGCGCAACGGTCTTATTATGGAAATCGGCCATTTTAAAAAATCGGTCGCGCGAAAAGTAATCGACGCCCGGGGGCTCTATCTGGCGCCCGGTTTTATCGATATGCACTCCCATTCCGATGATGATATTTTTCTCTATCCCCATGCCGAAAGTAAAATATACCAGGGGGTGACCACGGAAGTCACCGGAAATTGCGGATATTCGGCGGCGCCGGTACGCGGAAGGGACGCCGGCGCCCGTATGGACTCTTTTCATGAGGACGGTATCACCGGCACATGGAGCGATGTGGCCAGCTACCGCGCGGCGTTGAAAAAAAACGGCATGGCTCTGAACCAGGCCCTGCTGGTGGGGCAGGGCACCCTGCGCAAAAGCATTGCCGGTTTGGAGGATCGTCCCCTGACCCCGACAGAACTGGAAGAAGAAAAGGCCGCTTTGGAACAGGCCCTGACACAGGGGGCCGCGGGCTTCTCCACCGGACTGGAATACACACCGGGTACGTTTACCCCCACATCCGAACTGATAGAACTGGCCCGGGTGGCGGCCCGTTATGACCGTCTTTACGCCACCCATATGCGTGACGAGGAGCAGATGCTGCTGGCCGCCATCAGCGAGGCGCTGACCATCGGCCGCGAAAGCGGCGTCCGCGTGCAGATATCACACCTTAAAGCCAACGGCAAGGCCAACTGGTCCAAACAAATCGACGCCCTGAACATGATTGAACAGGCCCATGCCGACGGTGTGCGGGTGTGGATAGACGCCTATCCCTACACCGCCTATTCCACATCCCTGGTGGCCTTTTTGCCGGCCTGGTCGCGTGAAGGGGGGAACGGCGCCCTGCGGGAAAGACTGCAATCGACGGAAACGCGGGAAAAAATTCTGCGGGAACTGGACGCCAAGGTGCGCGGAGACCTGGGCGGCTACGATCTGATTGTCATCAGCAGTACCGACAACAAAGCGGTGAAGGATTTTATCGGTCTGTCCATGAAGGAGATTGCCGCCCGCGAACAAATGGCGGAAAATGAAGCGTTGATTGACCTGTTGGAAAAAGATAACTTTT
>WGCN01000083.1 GCA_015493745.1 Calditrichales bacterium | reverse complement strand
GATTATGTTTTCGACAGCTCCGCCTTTGAAAAGCGCTATGGATATACGCCGGTCTCTCCGCGGCAGGGAATTATCAATACCGCCCGGGCCGACTTTTTATAAGAAGTTTTGGCATCCCGAACGGAGTGAGAAATCCGGCCTGGACCGCCTCAAACCCCACCCCCGGCCCCTCCCCGACCCTCGGGGAGGGGAGGAGTGTACGGGCAAATCGCGCTAACCCCCGGATTCATCCGGGTGGTTAGAAGGGACGTGAAAGTCCCCCAATCCGTTTCAACGGATTGGCCTATACGGCGCGGGAACGGAAGATTTCCGGGCGCCACGCTTATCCCCTTGACAGGCTCGGGGTGTAACTTCTGCAGGCTGCGCCCTGAGACTTCAGCGCGAGTTCTCGAGCCCCACCCCCGGCCCTTCCCCGGAGCTAGGGGAGGGGAGGGATGTGGAAGAGAGATGAAAGGCCCCATCCTTATTCCATTGCTTGCCGACCTCTCCCGAATTTTACCATCCAAACGTATTAAATACCTGTTTATAAAATTTAACTTGTCCGTCCGTACACCCTTTAGCGGCGCTCGTTCGGGCCAATTCCTTATTTATTGTCAAAAACACTAAATATGCTTGCTTTCCGGCCGAAAAACTGTTATGATTGGTGGAGCAAAATCCCTTAAAAATGTGTAAAATGGTTTAAAATTCATTAAATTTACTTATGGCGCGTTACAACTTTACCGGAGAATATAGCTGCTCGCTGGACAGCAAGCGGCGTTTCAACCTGCCCTCGGCTATCCGCAAGCTGATCGGACCCGAGGCGGAGAGCACTTTGGTGTTTGCTCCCGGTATTGAGGAAACCAATGTCTACGTCTATCCGCTGGATGAGTGGAACAAGCTGGTGGCGCGTCTGGCCAGAATACCGATGAATAACCGAAAAGCCCAAAAGTTTATTCGCCGTTTTGTGGGTGGCGCATACCAGGTGGCCATGGATGGCCAGGGTCGTTTGATGCCGCCCCGGCGTTTATATGAAAAAGTCGGTATCGATACCGAAATGCTGATTCTGGGAACCATCAACAAGCTGGAAGTATGGAACCCGGAAACGTATCAGGCCTATTTGGACGAAGATGCCCAAAGTTTGGCCGAACTGGTGGAAGAGATCAACTTTACTGATCCGAACACGGATGCATCGATCTAAAGAAGAGACCTACCATCTCCCTGTTCTTTGGCAGGAAATATGCGAAACGCTGATCACCCGTCCCGATGGGGTTTATTACGATGGTACCCTGGGGGGCGGCGGACACGCCGAGGCCTTACTGAAGAGATTGTCGCCCCGGGCGCGCTACATCGGGGTAGACCGGGATGAAGAGGCTTTGACGGCCGCGCGTGAACGCCTGGCCGCTTATGCCAATTTTGAGGCCCATAAAGCCACCTTTGAACAGGTGCGCGATGTGCTGGGCCGTGCCGGCGTGGATCATCTCGATGGCGTCCTGTTGGATCTGGGGGTTTCCTCCCATCAAATCGATGTGGATGCCCGCGGCTTTACCTTCAGGGAAAACGCGCCTTTGGATATGCGCATGGATCAGCACAGCGGCATAACCGCCGCCGAATTGCTGAACACCTTAACGGAAAAGGAACTGGCCGACATCTTTTACCGGTACGGGGAAGAGCGCCGTTCCCGTTGCATCGCCCGTGGTGTGGTGGCCTTCCGGGCGGTACAGCCCCTGCGTAACAGTTCCGATCTGTTGCCCATCATCGATCGCTGTGTTAATGCCCGTTTCCGCACCAAGAGTTACGCGCGCATATTTCAGGCCCTGAGAATAGCAGTCAATGACGAACTGAATATATTGGAACAAGCACTGAATAGTTTAACGGAGGTTTTAAGGCCCGGCGCCCGGATGGCGGTCATCACATACCACTCACTGGAAGATCGAATAGTCAAGCACTTTTTCCAGACCATGGAAAACCCTTGCACCTGTCCCCCCGAATTCCCGGTATGTATGTGCGGCAAACAGCCTGTTCTTAAACGTATGCGTCCCTATTTTCGCCAGCCCGCTTCGCCGGAAATTGAAGCCAACGTCCGTGCCCGCAGCGCCAAGTTGCGCCTTGCGGAAAAACTTTAAATAAGGAGATGCCCCATGCCGGCTCTTGCCCAGGAAAACAAAATCACACGCTTATTAGTGGGAACGGGATTTTTTGCTTTGCTTATAACGGCCTTTGCCCTGTATGTGCATCAGTCTACCCGCATTGAAGTGATGATGCAGGAAACACATATGTTATACGAACAGCGCCGGGTACTGATCAGTGAAACGGAAACTTTGCAGGCCGAGGTCAGCCGTCTTTCCAACGTGGATCGCATCAGCTCCATAGCCGCCAGGGAGTTCGGTCTTGTTTTTGATGATGGCGCCCGTCCCCGGGTGCGACTTAACGGCAGCAGCGATCTGACCCGTCTTCAGGAAGAGTGGAAAGAGGCCCGCCCGGCGGTTGAAAAACGAAAACCGGATTCCAAAAAATGACACAACCAAAATCACCATTCCATCGTGGCCGTTTCGGCCTTGTGGCGCTCTTTCTGGTCGGTTTCTGGTTTGTCTTGCAGCTCACCCTGTTTCGCTTTCAGGTACTGGAGCATGATCGCTTCAGTCAATATGCCTACAAGCAATATTATAAAAAAATCCCGCTAAAGGCCCGTCGCGGTACCATTTACGATCGTGACGGCGACAAGCTGGCCACCAGCGTGATGTATTATGATTTTGCCGCCGATCCCCTGCGGGTGGAAAACCGATCCGCCCTGGCGCGCCAGCTGGCCGTGCGGCTTGGTCGCCAGGAGTCCTACTACCGGCGGCGTCTGGCCATGAAAAACCACTTTGTCTACCTTGACCGGCGCGTGCCCCTGGAGACCGCCGGCAGTCTGCTTAAAATTTCCGATAAAGGCTTTATCAAGATAAAGTCTTTTGGCCGTTATTACCCCTTCGGGACATACGCGGCCCAGCTATTGGGTTTTACGGATCCCGATAACCGCGGATTGGCCGGGCTGGAGTTGCAGTACAAAGAGGCGCTTACCGGGCGCGACGGTCAGGCACAACTGCAATACAACGCCCGGCGCTTCGTCTCCTATAATATTGATGAGCCGCTGATTAAGCCGCGGCCGGGGAACGATCTGGTGCTGACCATCGACAAGGATATCCAGACCATTGTGGAAAATGCCCTGGATGAAGGTCTCCGTCGCACCCGGGCCAGGTCCGGGGTGGCCATCGTTCTCGACCCGAATAACGGTCAGATACTGGCCATGGCCAACGCTCCCGGGTTTGATCCGAATAAACCGGGAGGCTCCGACGAGTTCCATAAGCGCAACCGTGCCGTCACCGATGCCTTTGAGCCGGGTTCCACCATGAAAATGTTTACCTCGGCGGCTATCCTGCAGGAACGCTTGCACAAACCGCAGGATATTGTTTTTTGCCGGAATGGAAAACTGGAAATACACAACCATGTCATTCGCGATACCAAAAAACATGGCTGGCTTAGTTTCCGCAAGGTGATCGAGAAGTCTTCCAATATCGGAATGATTGAGCTGGCGAATAAGCTGGCGCCCAACACCTTTTTCCGCTATCTGCGCAGCTTTGGTTTCGGGCAAAAGACAGGCTCGGGGCTGTTGGGTGAAACCAGCGGTTCCCTGGCGCAACCCGGCACATGGTCGGGGCTTTCCAAAGCTTCCATCTCCATCGGACAGGAGGTCTCCGTAACCGCCTTGCAGATCACCAGTGCTTTTGCCGCCCTGGTCAACGGCGGACATCTTTATCGCCCTTTTGTGGTGGCCGGTATCCGCGGTCCCGGGGGAGAGTGGGTGGAAAAAACGGAAACGGAAGAGATCCGGCAGGTTATCTCCGCCGAGGTGAGCGAGCTTTTGAAGGATTTTATGCGCGGGGTGATCAAGCGTGGTACCGGCACCAAGGCCGCCCTGAGAAATGTAGAGGCCGGCGGTAAAACCGGTACGGCTCAAAAATTCAACCGTAAGACAAAGCGGTACGACCCGGGCCGGTATGTGGCTTCGTTTATCGGCTTTGCCCCGTATGACCGGCCGCGCTATATCTGTGCCGTCTTTTTTGATGAGCCGAAAAAACACTATTATGGCGGCGATGCCGCCGGGCCGGTTTTTGCCCGCATTCTTAACCAGATCATTCATTTTGATCTTAAGAACATCGACCAAAAAAGGCCGGTGGAAACGGGGGATGTGGTACTGGCCCGCAAGGTCAACACCTTGCCCGATATGAACGGCTGGCCGCTGCAGGCGGCATTGGAGCTGCTGGAACAACATGATTACGATGTAGAGATAGAGGGCGGCGGGTCTCTGGTGAAAACGGTCTCCCTTGATGACGAGGAAGCCCGGATTATGGCCGTGAAGGCGGAAGCCGCCATGGAGCGTTTGCCCGATCTGAGAAACCTGACCTTGCGCCAGGCCCTGTCCCGTCTGGACTTAAGCCGCGTTAAGGTGATATTGCAGGGGAGTGGCCGCGTGTACAAACAATCTCTGGCGCCCGGCACCCGCATACAGGGCCGCATGGCTCTGAAACTGTTTTTAAAATAGACCGGGACGGTGCGCCGTTTCCGGATTTCAGATTGTGACGGAAAAGATGAAAACGAAACCAATAAGTGAACTGGTAACCCCGGCGGAGCCTTTGTCCGCCGCGGTACAAAAGATGACCGTAACCGGCTTGCAGTATGATTCCCGCAAGATAAAGCCGGGAGATTTGTTCTTTGCCATCGAGGGTTTTGAAAGCGACGGCCACCGCTATTTGCCGCAGGCCGGGGAAAAAGGCGCCGTGGCTGCCGTGGTGCAGCATGTAAACCCGGCCCTGGATCTGCCGCAGATTAAGGTGGCCGACAGCCGGGAAGCCATGGCCCTGGCGGCCTATGCCTGGCACCGGGAGGCGCTGGAAAAGCTGCAACTCATTGCCGTAACCGGTACCAACGGAAAAACCAGCGTCAGTTTTCTGATACGCGGCCTGTTGGAAGCGCACGGCGTGTCCTGCGGTCTTTCGGGAACGATTGCTTACTGGATTGGCCAAAAACGCATTGACGCCTGGAACACCACGCCGGAAGCGATAGATCTGTATGCCATGCTGGCCGGGATGCAACGGCAAGGTAACCGTGCCGTGGTTTTGGAGGTTTCCTCCCATGCCATGGCCCTTAAGCGTGTGGCCGGTTTAAAATTTGATCTGGCGCTGTTTACCAATCTCAGCCGCGATCATCTGGATTTTCATCCCGATATGGAGGATTATTTTCATCATAAGCAGGCCCTGTTTCAGCAGTTAAAGCCGGATGGCCGGGCCGTGATCAACCGTGATGACCGTTGGGGAGAAAAACTGTGGAACGGTTTCAGTAAGGAGAAATGGGGTTTTGGTCGCCGGGAGGATGCCGATGTACGGCTGGTACGCGCCGAACTCAGTGCCCGGGGCATCGATATGCGTATCGCAGTGCGGGGAGATGAATTTGATGTCCATTCCATGCTGGTGGGTGGTTTTAATGTGGAAAATGTAAACGCCGCCCTGGCCGCCGGTGTGGCCCTCGGCATACCGGTCGGGACGCTGCAAAGAGCCATGGCCCGGCAAAAAGCCATTCCCGGCAGGCTGGAGAGTTATCCCCTGAAATCCGGGGCCACCGCGCTGATCGATTATGCCCATACTCCGGACGCTCTGGAAAAAGCCTTGCAGGCAGCCCGGGAAATTACCCGTAACCGCTTGTGGGTGGTTTTTGGCTGTGGCGGTGACCGTGACCGTGGTAAACGGCCCCTGATGGCCCGGGTCGCGGAACGGCAGGCCGATTTAACGGTGGTGACCGATGACAATCCCCGCACGGAAGACCCGCGGCGCATCATTACCGATATCATGGCCGGGTTTGAACAAAAAGAAAAGATCGAAGTGATAAGGGACAGAAAAGAAGCCATTACCCATGTCGTTAAAAATGCCGTGAGCGGCGATGTGCTGCTTGTTGCCGGCAAGGGACATGAAAACTATCAGATCATTGGTAAGGAAAAAGTGCCCTTCGATGAAGTGGCCATAATAAAGGAAGCCGATCTCCATGCTTGATGTGTCCGTAAAGGATTTTCTTGCTTTACAGCAGGCGGAATTTGTCAATATAAGCGACCGGGTGCTAAAAATACGTCATATTAAGGGTATTTCCATCGACTCACGCACCATTGAGCCGCAACAGGTGTTTTGGGCCATCAAGGGGGAAAACTTTGACGGACACACCTTTATACCGGATGTTACCGGCAAGGGGGCGCTCTTTTCGGTGATGAACCGCGCCAGTTATCGCAGCGAGATTCATGCCCGGCTGCCTTTGCTGATTGTGCCCGATACCCTGAAAGCACTTCATGAACTGGCCAGGGCTCATCGTTTGCGCTATAACATTCCGGTGATTGCCATTACCGGCTCCAACGGAAAAACCACCACCAAGGAGATGGTGGCGCACATTATGCAGCAAAAGATGACCGTGCATAAAACCCACGGAAACCGCAATAACCAGATCGGTTGCCCGTTAACGGTGGTGGAAATGAACGAAATGCACAAGGCCGCCGTGTTTGAATTGGGAACCAATCAGTTTGGCGAGATCCGTGTGTTGAGCAAAATCGTGGAACCCAATCATGCCCTGATTACCCTGGTCGGAGATACCCATCTGGAGTATTTGCAGGATCGTGATGGCGTGGCCCGGGAAAAGCTGGATCTGTTTCGCTATATGAAAGCGGGGGCGACGATTTACAAGAATATGGATGATCCCTACATTGCTGCTTTTCATCAGGAGGGTGTGCGGGAAGTAACTTACGGCTTTGAGGCGCCGGAGGTACAGGTTAAAGGCCGCCTGGGGCGGATGGATGAGATGGGCTGCGGGCAGTTGATTCTTAATGAAAACACCACCATCAGCCTTAAGGCGCCGGGCTGGCATAATGTGCGCAATGCCCTGGCCGCCGCCGCCGTAACCCTGAACCTGGGCTTCAGCGAACAGGAAATAGCCAGCGCCCTGAGCACGTATGAGTCTTTTGAAAAACGGATGCAGGTCATTCACTGGAATGATTGTATCATCCTGAACGACACCTACAACGCCAATCCGGCCTCTATGCTTTTGGCCATGGATACCCTGATGAGCATGGAACGGGGGGAAAAGTTCATGGCCCTGGGGGACATGAATGAATTGGGCGTTCAAAGCGAGGAGATGCATGTCCGTGTGCTGCGTAAGGCGCTGGAGCACCGACCGCGGCATATTTTTATCTTAGGAGAAAAGATGAGCCGGGCGGCGGAAATGTTGCCGCCGGCCGGGTTGAAAACGATCACCTTGTGCAAAAGCCAGCACGAGCTGGCGCATAAGGCCTCGGCCATGATGAAGGCGGGGGATATCCTGCTGCTTAAAGCATCACGCGGGATACAGATGGAAAAAGTACTGGCCGGATTACCGGCGGAATAAACAGGCTCCGGTCTGACTGGAAAAATTATGCTGGCAGAATTTTTATATCAGTTTAAAGATGTTTTTTTCGGATTTAATGTGTTCCGTTATATCACGGTACGGGCCACCCTGTCCGCGGTGACGGCGCTGTTTTTTGCCCTGTGGCTGGGTCCGAAAATCATCAATGCCTTGCGCAACCGGCAAATCGGCGAGGAGATCCGCACCAACGGGCCGAAAAGTCATCAGGCGAAAAAGGGTACACCCACCATGGGCGGCCTGATCATCCTGCTGGCCATTATTTCGGGAACCCTGCTTTGGGCGGATGTGGCCAATATGTACCTGCTGCTGGCCTTTCTGGCCACGCTGAGCATGGGCATCATCGGTTTTGCGGATGACTATTTAAAGTCGATCCTGAAAATGAAAAAGGGGCTGATCGGACGCTATAAGCTGATCGGGCAGATTACCCTGGGGCTGATGCTGGCGCTGGTGTTGGTGTTTCATCCCTTTTTTGACGGCATACATTCCAATACCAGTATCCCCTTTTTTAAGAACTGGGAGCTGGATTTGGGTTACTGGTATATCCCTTTTGTGATTTTTGTGGTCACCGGTTCATCCAATGCCGTGAATCTGACGGATGGTCTCGACGGCCTGGCTGCCGGTCTTTCCGCCATTGCCTTTATCGCCCTGGCCGGTATTGCCTATGTGACCAGTAATGTCAATTTCAGCAACTACCTGAATGTGATTTATCTGCCGGGCAGCGAGGAACTGGTCATTTTTTGCATGGCCGTTTTCGGGGCCTCGATCGGCTTTTTGTGGTACAATGCCTATCCGGCGCAGGTATTTATGGGCGACACGGGTTCCCTGGCCCTGGGAAGCGCCCTGGGCACGGTGGCGGTATTGTTGAAAAAGGAGCTGTTGCTGCTGATGATCGCCGGGATATTTATCGCCGAGGCCCTGTCGGTCATTATTCAGACGGGATATTTTAAATACACCAAAAAGAAATACGGTGAAGGCCGGCGGGTGTTTAAGATGGCCCCGCTGCATCACCATTTTGAGCTGGCCGGCTGGCATGAGGTGAAGGTGGTGTTTCGTTTTTTGATCGTGGGTATCCTGTTGGCCCTGTTGAGTCTTTCCACCTTTAAAACGCAATAGTTTATCACGGGAGAGTATGGCCTGGCTCCTGAAAAGGCGGGCCGGAGAAAACGATGGATGTAAGAGAAAAACATATCACGGTACTGGGGGCCGCCCGCAGCGGCATCGCCGCCGCCCGGATGCTCCGGGAGCGCGGGGCGCTGGTCTTTGTCAGTGATATGGCGGCCGCCGGCGAAAAGGCGGCGGAGATAAAAATATTAGAGCAGGCCGGGATCGAGTATGAGTTCGGCCGCCACAGCGGTCGGGTGTTTCAGTCGGATGCCATCATTCTCAGCCCGGGAATACCCTATGCCTCCCATGTGGTGCAAACGGCGGCCCGGAGTAACATCGCCGTCTATTCGGAAATAGAAGCGGCCTCCTGGTTTAACCGCTCTCCGCTTATCGGTGTTACCGGCTCCAATGGTAAAACGACTACCACCAGCCTGATCGGCGAGATGTTGCGACAAAGTGATCCCGCTGCCATTGTTGCCGGGAATATCGGTTCCGCCTTTAGCGATCATGTGGAACGGAGCGCGCCGGAGCATTGGGCCGTTGTGGAACTTTCCAGTTTCCAACTGGAAACCATCGACGCCTTTAAACCGGATGTGGCGGTTGTGCTGAACTTTTCGCCCAACCATCTCAACCGTTACAGCTCCTATGAGGCCTATCAGGAGGCCAAATGGCGCATAACTCTTAATCTGACCGACAAAGAGTTGATCGTCTACAATGCTGATGATGACCCGCTGTGCCGCCGGGTGGAGCAGCATGGCGCGCGCCAGGCCGGTTTTTCCCTCAAAAAGGAAAGCGATGCTTTTTATCGTGACGGGGCGCTTTTTCTGCGGGGATCGAAACTGATTGACACCGCCGATATGGCCCTGAACGGATTGCATAACTATATGAACGCCCTGGCCGCGGCTCTGGCCGCCACTGAAGCGGGGGTAAGCCGCGAAGATATCGTAAGGGTACTGAAAACTTTTTCCGGCCTGGAGCACCGTCTGGAAAAGGTACGTGAGCTCGACGGGGTTTTATATGTGAATGACAGTAAAGCCACCACGCTGGAGTCCCTCTCCTGGGCCTTGCAAAGTTTTGACAAACCCGTGGTACTCATTGCCGGCGGTCAGGACAAAGGCAGTACCTTTACCCGTATCAACAATTTGATCCGGGAACATGTCAAGGCGCTGGTGCTGATAGGCATGGCCGCGGAGAAGATGGCAGCCAGCTGGCAGGGGCTGGCGCCGGTTACGCGGGCCGGTACGATGGCAGAAGCGGTGAAGACGGCCCGTGAACAGGCTTCCGCCGGCGATGTGGTATTGCTTTCCCCCGCTTGTGCCAGTTTTGATATGTTTAAGGACTATGAACAGCGCGGACGCCTGTTTAAACAAATAGTGAATGGTTTATAAGATGAAGCAACAAAACAAAGTCGATCTTGTTCTGGCCTCTACGGTTATTCTGTTGACCCTGGCCGGCCCGCTGATGGTTTATTCCGCCAGCACCATTTTTGCCCAGAACATGAAGATACCCCAGCCGCCCACTTACTTTTTTAACAAGCAGATGCTCTGGGCCTCTTTCTCCATAGGGGCACTGCTGCTTATATCGCGCCTCCCGTTACGCCATTTTCGAACGCCGTACCGCATCGTGGCGCTCAATATCCTTTCCTTTGTCCTGCTCATAGTGGTCTTATTGGTGACCGATGAGATAAAAGGGGCCCACCGCTGGCTCAAACTCGGCTTTGCCAATTTTCAGGTTTCGGAATTAAGCAAGCTGGCGGTTATTTTATTTTTTTCCTACTGGCTCAGCCACAAGGATCTGTCTCAAGGCGGTTACAGGGAAACGGCTTTGCCCATGTTCCTGGTGCTGGGGGGTACAATGTTGCTGATCATGATACAACCCGATCTGGGTACGGCCCTGCTTTTGGCCACCATCACCCTGATGATGGTTTTTGTCAGCCGTTTCAGGCTGAGCTATCTGCTGGCCACCATCCTGCCGGCGGTGCCCCTGGGAGCCATTTATCTGAGTCTGCGTCCCTATCAGTTGCAGAGAATCGAAAACTGGCTGCATGGTCTGAGTGATCCGCTTTCCACATCCTATCAGGTGCGTCAATCCATTGTGGCCATTGGCAGCGGTGGTTTCAGCGGACTGGGGTTCGGGGAGAGTAAGCAAAAACTTCTTTTTTTACCGGACGCCCATACCGATTTTATTTTTTCCATTATTTCCGAGGAACTGGGGCTGATCGGAGCTTCGCTGCTTTTGGGGGCCTTTGTTCTGATTTTGTACCGCGGTTTGCGCATTGCCCGCAAGGCGCCCGATACTTTTAGCCAGTTTTTGGCCTTTGGCCTGACGCTGAACGTGGTACTGTATGCTTTTATGAATATCGCCGTGGTATCCGGTGTGGTACCGGCAACCGGTATCCCGATGCCCTTTATCAGCTATGGGGGGTCCCATATGGTATTCATGGGAGTAAATGTTGGCATATTGCTCTCCATAAGCCGCAGCGTGGAAACAAAGGCGGGCTTATCAAAAAATGAAAACAGCTATCCTCTCCAGCGGGAACGCCTAAACCGGAGCCTGGTGAGGTAGATGAGTGAAAAATTGCGTCTGGCATTTGCCGGCGGAGGTACGGCGGGGCATTTGTACCCGGCCTATAACCTGTTGAAGGTCTTTGAAAAAAAAGTTTCCTGCGAAGCTCTGTTCTTTGGTACCGGTCGCGGAATCGAAAGTGAAAAGGTTCCCCGGTGGGGATATGCCCTGCATACATTGCCTGTGCGTGGTTTTCAACGCCGGCTGACGGTGGCGAATCTGTCTTTCCCTTACCGCTTATGGCAATCCCTGCGTATGAGCCGGGCGGCCTTAAAACAGTTCCGGCCCCATGTGGTTATCGGCAGCGGTGGTTATGTGATGGGCCCGGTGTTGAAAGCAGCGTTGAAGAGCGGTATTCCGTCCCTTATACAGGAACAGAACAGCTATCCGGGGGTAACCACGCGTTTGCTGGCCCAAAAGGTGGAAAAGGTCTATTGCGCCTATGAGGAGGCGGCCGTTTTTATGTCCGGGGCCAATTGCCGGATCGTGGCCAATCCCGTTGCCGTGCCGGAAAAAAAGATATCCGCCGTGGAAGCCCGCCAAAAACTGGGCCTGCATCCGCGGAAAAAGACGCTGCTGGTATTTGGCGGCAGCCTGGGGGCGGGCAGCATCAACCGGGCCGTGGCCCATTGGCTAAGGGAGACGGAGCTGCAAGATGTTCAGCTTTTCTGGCAGACGGGAAAAAGACAATATGAACAATATGCGCCGGAGTTTAAGAATAAAGCGCATGTGCATATCCGGCCCTTTATCGAGGATATGTGGCCGGCTTACGCGGCGGCGGATTTTGCCGTGTGCCGGGCCGGAGCCATGAGCCTGGCCGAGCTGGCTATTGCCGCCCTGCCCGCTATTCTGATACCCTTGGGCAGCGCGGCGGGAGATCATCAGACCAAAAATGCCCGGGCGATGGAGCGTAAGGGTGCGGCGCGGCTGTTGAAGGATGACAACCAACTGAATGAAAAGCTGAAAGTGGAGATAACACGTTGGCTGGAGGACGATGGCCTGGTGGAAACATATAAAAAAAACATGGCCCTTTTGGGCGATCCGGCTGCGGCGGAGATCATCGTTGATGATATTTTGCAGCTTTTAAAAGAAAAGAATATTTGGCCCTGATATGACACAAGATAAAAAAGAAGAGATATATTTTATCGGACTGGGCGGCGCCGGCATGAGTGCCCTGGCCGAGCTGCTGCTGGACTGGGGATACGGTGTGTCCGGCTCCGACCGGCAGGAGAGCGCCGTGCTGGAACGCCTGAGGAAAAGGGGCGCAACCGTTTATATCGGTCATGACGCGGCCCAGCTCTCCTCGGCCCGCCTGCTGGTATACTCCTCCGCCGTTCCCGGGGACAATCCCGAACTGCGGGCGGCGCGGCGCGCGGGGATACCCTGTGTTAAACGGGCACAGCTACTGGGGCAGTTAATGGTAGGGCACCGGGGCATTGCCGTGGCCGGCACCCACGGAAAAACCACCACCACATCCATGATTGCCCATGTGTTGAAAAGCTGTGGGCTGGATCCGACGGCCGTTGTGGGCGGAACCATGTCCGATACGGGGCGCGGGGCCATCAGCGGACGGGGCAGTTATTTTATTACCGAGGCCGATGAATATGATCGCTCCTTTTTAACGCTTTTTCCCCAAATCGGTGTGATTACCAATTTGGAGGCGGATCATCTGGATATCTATAAGGATATGGATGATTTGATCGATACCTTCGGCACATTTGTAAAGCATATTCCGTTGACCGGCAAAGTGATCTACAACGGCGAGGATGAACATGCCATCCGTGCCGTACGCGGCGCCTATGCCCGTACCCTCTCTTTTGGGCTGCGGGAAGGGGCCGATATCCATGCCGGCCATATCAGCGAAAGCGATGGCGGGAGCCGCGCCCATATCACATACCGTGGAAAATTTCTGGGCATGCTTACGATGAATCTTCCGGGGCTCCATAATATTAAAAATGCCCTGGCCACCATTGCCGTGGCCCTGGAGTGCGGACTCAGCTTTGCCGAAATAAGCACGGCGCTGGAAACCTTTAGCGGTGTGGAACGGCGTTTCCAGTTTAAGGGCAAGGTGGATGATTGCCTCTTTTATGACGATTATGCCCATCATCCCACGGAAGTAAGAGCGGCCCTGGAAGCGGCGCGCCGGGGCTGGAGCCGCAGGATCGTGGTTTTGTTTCAGCCTCACCTCTATTCGCGTACGCGGGACTTTTACCGTGAATTTGCCGAAGCGCTGGATGTGGCCGACCGGGTGTTGCTGGCTCCGGTTTACCCGGCGCGGGAAAAGCCCCTGCCCGGCGTAAGTTCGGAGATGATCGCCGCCCGTCTGCAAAAACCCCATGTGCTGATCGCCGACAATGAGGCCATTGCGGAAACGCTGTGCCGGGAATGCCGCCGGGGAGACCTGGTGCTGGCCATGGGGGCCGGTGATATCTGGAAATACCAGATGGAGGCCATGGCGCTTCTGAAGGAAAATGGTTGTGCAGGGGGCGGGCATGCGCGGAACTAAAATGAAAACGGTGCGCCGCAAACCGCTGAAAAAGAAGGGAAAGCGCAAGCTGAAGAGTGTCGTTTGGTATACGCTGATGTTGATAACGCTCTCCCTGACGGCCTGGGGTTACCGCTATTTTGACAACTATCTGCAAACGGTCAGCGGGACCTTTGAGTTGCAGAGCATTAAAATTTCCGGCAACGACATCTTAAGCCGGGCCGAGGTGTTGAAACTGCTGGGCCTGCCGGCCAGGGGGCAGAAGCTGCTGGAGATAAATCCGGCCGAGGTGCAAAAAAAACTGAAGCGGTCACCTTTCATAAAATCGGCCTCGGCGGTGCACAGCCTGCCTTCCACCCTGCGTATCCATATTGTGGAGCGCAAGCCGCTGGCCTTTTTATATGGCCGGGGCTTGAATCTGGTGGATCGTGAGGCCTTCATTATGCCGGTACCGGCCCTGTCCCGGGTCTGGAACCTGCCGGTGATACGTAATGTGCCGGAGAAGCTGGGCATCCGCGGGGCCGTGAGTACCTCCGGGATGGTACATAAGGCGGTGGATATCATCGACTGGATCAACCGGCTGGACGCGCCGCTGCCGCAAATGATCTCGGAACTGGACTTTACGCCGGGGAACTATATTAAAATCTACCTGCGTGACGGGGATACCGTTTTACGGATCAGCGAAAATGACTATCAACGGCAGTTGTATAAGGCGGCCGGCTTTTTTAAGGAGTATGTGGATTTTAAGCAACTGGATCAAATAGCCTATATCGATCTGCGTTATGAACACCAGATCGTGGTAAAAGAAAAATCTAAAAGTTAAACAGGTGTAATCATTCTTATGAAGAAAGATGATATTATAGTCGGTTTGGATATCGGCACAACAAAAATAGCCGCCGTGGTGGGCCGTTTGGATGAATATGAACGCCTGAATATTGTCGGCGTCGGCCATTCGCCTTCCCAGGGTTTGCGGCGCGGGGTGGTGATCAATATCAATCAGACGGTGGAGTCTATCCAGAGGGCGGTGGAAGAAGCCGAGTTGATGGCCGGACAGCCCATCACCAAGGTGTATGCCGGTATCGCCGGGGATCATATCCGTTCCATAAACAGCACCGGGGTAATTTCCATTACCAATGAAGACAAAATTGTAACCGAGCATGATGTCCAGCGTGTGCTGGAAACAGCCAAGGCCATAGCTTTGCCCATGGACAGAGAGGTCTTGCATGTACTGCCCCAGGAGTATTCGGTGGATTCCCAGTCCGGAATAAAAGATCCGGTGGGCATGTCCTGCACCCGTCTGGAAGCGGAGGTGCATATTGTGACCGCGGCCGCGGCCGCCGCTCAAAATATAGTAAACTGTATCCGCCAGGCCGGTTATGATGTAGCCGATATTGTTCTGGAACCCTATGCTTCCAGTCTGGCGGTGCTGGAAGATGACGAGCGCGCCCTGGGGGTGGGCATCGTCGATATTGGCGGTGGCACGACCGATATCGCCGTTTTTTTTGACGGCAGCATCCGTTTCACATCCGTGATCGGTTTGGGCGGCGAACATGTCACGGCGGATATTTCCCATGGTCTGCATACTTCCAGGGAACAGGCCGAGGAGATCAAGAAAAAATATGGCGTTGCTTTTCAGGGATTACTGGAAGAGGATGAGCTGATACAGGTGCCGGGCGTGGGCGGCCGTAAACCGCGCGAGATATCGCGGGCGGTGCTGTCGGGGATCATTCAGCCGCGTATGTCGGAGATGCTGGCCCTGGCCATGCGTGAAATGGAAAAATCCAACATCGTCGATTATCTGGGAGCGGGTATTGTTTTTACCGGCGGCGCGGCCATGCTGGAAGGGCTGGAAGAGCTGGCCGAGCGCGAGCTGGGCATGCCCATAAAAATCGGGAAACCGAACATCAGCGGCGGCCTGGTGGAAAGCGTGGACAGCCCCATGTATGCCACGGGGGTTGGTTTGTTACAGTACGCCGTACACAACAATGACTACAATGCGGAAGAAGACAGTGACAAGGGCATCAACTGGATTATGAGCCGCTTAAAGCGTTTTTTTGAGGATATGTTTAATTAACACCGAAAGGTTGCGCGGCAACGGAACGGTATAAAAGTTTAAAAGGATTGTTTTACAAAACGGGAGAAAGTAATGATACAATTTGACGCGTCTGCCGAACAGGCAGCAAAAATCAAGGTGGTGGGAGTCGGCGGAGCCGGCGGCAATGCCATCAACGGCATGATACAGGCCGGTCTATCGGGTGTCGAGTTTATCGTCATCAATACGGATGCGCAGGATCTGGAAAAAAATCTGGCGCCGAACAAGATTCAGATCGGTAAGTCTTTAACCAAGGGGCTGGGCGCGGGAGCCAATCCGGAGTTTGGCATGCGGGCCATCGAAGAAGACAAGGAGATTGTGGTCAATGCCCTGAACGGCGCCGATATGGTGTTTGTAACCTGTGGTATGGGCGGCGGCACGGGAACGGGCGCCGCGCCGGTGGTGGCCGAGGTGGCCAAGGATCTGGGGGCGCTGACCGTGGGCATCGTCACCACGCCCTTCATGTTCGAGGGGCCGGTGCGTTCGCGTAACGCCGAAAAAGGTATCGGCGTCATGCGTGATCGCGTGGATACCATGCTGGTGATTCCCAATGAGCGCATCTTTTCCATAATCGACAAAAAAACCTCCGTGGTGGAGGCCTTTCAAAAGGTGGATTCCATCCTGATGGAGGCCACGCGCAGTATTTCCGACCTGATCAATGTGCATGGTTATATCAATCTGGATTTTGCCGATGTACGGACCATTATGGCCGGCATGGGCGACGCGCTTATGGGCAGCGGTGTGGCCAGCGGCGAAAACCGGGCTCTGGCCGCGGCGGAACAAGCCATTACCAGTCCCTTGCTGGATGGTGCGGAAGTGAGCGGCGCGCGGGGCGTGCTGATCAATATCACCGGAAACAACTCGCTAAGTATGTTTGAAATCGGCGAGGCCGCTTCCCTGATTCAACAGGCCAGCGGCGACGGCGCCAATGTTATCTGGGGCATGGTGATAGATGAGGAAATGGGTGACCAGTTGCGGGTGACCGTCATTGCCACCGGTTTTAACCGTGACGCCCGGTTGGCGGATCAGATGCAGAAGCCGAAGAAAACGGTGGAAAAAGCGATCCTCAGCGGCAACGACTTTGAACCGAATAACTTTGAGGAACTGGATAAACCGACCTTTAAGCGCGAGCGCAAAAAGATCGATCCGCGCAGCCGCAACGGTTCTCTTTCCCTCTTTCCCATTGAAGAGGATGAAGCCCTGCCGGAAGGGCCGGACAATCTCGATATTCCGACCTTTCTGCGTAAGCAAATCGATTAAAGCAATCCTTACGAAAGAGTCTCTCCCGTCTCTTTCATCTTCACACCCGGGCGATCCACCGGGTGTGAAGATATTTTTTTCCGCGGATCGCTTCTACGGTTTTACCTGTAACTGATACATTATAAAACTCCACATATCGGTATATTCGTCAATGACCTTGGCTGTCGGTTTTCCCGCGCCATGTCCCGCTTTGGTCTCGATACGGATCAGTACGGGGGCATCTCCGCCCTGGGCTTCCTGCAGGGTGGCCGCGAACTTAAAGGAGTGGGCCGGCACCACCCGGTCGTCATGATCGGCCGTGGTGATCAGTGTGGCCGGATAATGGGTACCGGGTTTTATGTTATGCAGCGGGGAGTAGCCGTACAGATAGGCGAACATCTCCCTGCTGTCGTCACTGCGCCCGTAATCACTGGCCCAGGCCCAGCCAATGGTAAACTTGTGATAGCGCAGCATATCCAGCACACCCACGGCGGGAATGGCCGCTTTAAACAGATCGGGACGCTGGGTCAGACAGGCTCCGACCAGCAAGCCACCGTTGGAACGGCCGTAAATAGCCAGCTTTTGCGGGCTGGTGTACTTTTCCTTGATCAGGTATTCCGCGGCGGCGATAAAATCATCAAACACGTTTTGCTTGTTCATTTTTATACCCGCTTTGTGCCAGGCTTCGCCATATTCCCCGCCCCCGCGGATATTGGGCACGGCATAAACAAAACCGTTTTCCAGCAACACCAGATTGACTACGCTAAAACGCGGGGTGATGCTGATGTTAAACCCGCCATAGCCGTAAAGCAGGGTGGGATTATTGCCGTCAAGTTTCAGACCCTTTTTATGGACAATAAACATGGGAATTTTTGTACCGTCCTTGCTGGTGTAAAAGACCTGCCGGGTTTCATAGTCTTCCGTCCGGAAATTAAGTTCCGGCTGATGATAGACCGTTGAACTGTTGCCGGAAACGTCATAACGGTAAATGGTCGTCGGAAAGGTAAAGGAAGAAAAGCTGTAAAAAGCGATCTCTTTATCCTTGCTCCCCCGGATGCTGCCCACGGTACCGATGCCCGGCAGCTCCATCACTCCGGCGGGGCTTCCATCCATGTTGAACAGACGTACCGTGCTTTTCACATCTTCCATATAGCTGGCGGCAATTTTACCGCCGATCAGCACCGCGCGTTTCAGTACATTTTTATTCTCCGGTATGATCGTTTGCCATTTTTCCGGCCGGGGATCACGGAGGTTCATTTTTACAAGGTGCCATTTGGGTGCGCCGCGGGTGGTTAAGATCAACAACTGGTTATCCACATTGTCGATAACCGAATATTCGTAATCATAGTCCCTGACTACCTGCTTTAACCGGGAGCCGCTTTTGTTTAAGTCACGCACATAAAGGGCGGAGCCGCTGGTGCCTTCGGCCTGGTAAATAATCAGAAAACGTTCATCGTCGGTGGTTTGGGCGTAGTGTGTGCGCTGCGGATATCCTTCCGATTTAAAGATCAGTTTATCCTGACTTTGCGGTGTGCCGACGGTATGATAGTATACCATGTGATATTCATTCTTGGCGGAAAATATCTTTCCATCCCTGGGGGCGGCATAACGGCTGTAATAAAAACCGTTGCCATGCCAGGCCATGGAGGAAAACTTAACCCATTTCAGATGATCCGGCAGCCGCTTCCGTGTTTCAATATCCATGATAAAAATCTCATTCCAATCGGAACCGGAATGGGCAACGGAATAGGCGGCGTAGCGGGCGGATTTATTGACGGAAAATCCCCTCAGGGCCACGGTACCGTCCTTGGAAAGGGTATTGGGATCGAGAAAAACCTCGGGGGTTCCTTCTTCTCCTTTTTGAATGTATATGACCGACTGGTTCTGCATGCCGTCGTTTTTAGAGAAGAAAATATACTCCCCCTTGCGGAAGGGAACGCCATATTTGGGAAAATCCCACAACTCCTGCAAACGGCTGCGGATTTTGTCCCGGAAAGGAATCTGCTCAAGGTAGTGGTCGGTTACCTTATTTTCAGCCTTGACCCATTCCAGCGTTTCCAGAGAGTTATCATCCTCCAGCCAGCGATAGGGGTCTTCCACCCGCGTACCGAAATAGACATTGCTGCTATCCACCTTTTTGGCCACGGGATAGGGATCGGTTTTTATGGGCGGAAAGCCGGATCTGTCGCATGCCGTAAGAAGGGCGATAAATAAAATGCCTAAGAGGGGTGTAAGAATACGCATGATATGTTCTCCTGAAAATGCTGATTTGAAGGACTAATATACGCTTCCGGGGTATAAAAAAACAGGGTGCGGCGGTAAGAGCTTAGCGGGCATCATCTCCGTCGGGGGTGATAAAATCCCCGATGGCCCGCCAATAGGCGTCGGCGTATTGCGGGGATGACAGATTGTTGTGCCCGGCGCCTTTAATGGTGATAAACCTTTTTGGGGCGGTGATGGCATTATACAGCTTACGGCCCAGGCCGATGGGGATAACCGTGTCCGCCGTTCCGTGGATAATCAGCAGCGGACAGCGCAGATGAACCGCTTTTTCAAGATTGTTAAAGGCATTGCCTGCCAGTGGGGAGATCAGGCCCATTCCCATAACCCCGGCCTGATCCCGGGCGCTGCTGAGCGGGCTGACAAGAATCACTCCGGCCAGATTTTTATTGCGGGCGGTATGCATAGCCACGGTGCTGCCGAGGGAACGGCCCATTAAAAATATGTTATTTTCGGTAAAACCCAGGGAGTCCCGCGTGAAATCGAAGGCCGCCTGTCCGTCGCGATAGAGCCCTTCCTCGCTGGGCCGGCCGCTGCTGGCGCCGTATCCGCGGTAGCTCAGGCCCAGAACATTCACCCCCATTTCCCGGATATGTTGCAGGTCGGCCAGTCTGTGCCCGATGTTGCCGGCATTGCCGTGGAAGTAAATAAGAATTTTGTCCGAAGCGCTGTCCGCGAGAAAGTAGCTTTGCAGCCGTATGCCCTCTTCCGGATGAATAAAAAGCTCTCTGACATTTTCAGGCAGGTCGCCGGGGGCAATGAGGTCCGCGGTGTCCGGGAAAAAGGCCATCCGCTCAACCAGACCCTGACAGGCGATAAAAAAGGGCAGAAGTATCAATAGGGATATTCCCGTTTTTTTCATTTTTCGTCCCTTATAAAAAAAGCCTCCCCGACAAACCGGGGAGGCTTTGGTAAAATATCCCTTAGCCTTTCAAGGCGTCTGTCAGATCGGTTTTTTCCCAGGAAAAGTCCTGGTCGTCACGACCAAAATGACCGTAGGCCGCGGTTTTGCGGAAGATGGGACGACGCAGTTGCAGGGTTTCGATGATACCGGCCGGGGTAAAGTCAAACAGACTTTGTACCTTTTTGGCTAAATCCTCATCGCTCATGGCGCCGGTGCCAAAGGTATCGACCATCAGGGAAACCGGCTCGGCCACACCGATGGCATAGGCCACCTGCAGTCCGCAACGCTCGGCCAGACCGGCCGCGACAATATTTTTGGCGATGTAGCGGGCAAAATAGGCCGCGCTGCGGTCTACCTTTGTGGGGTCCTTTCCGCTGAAGGCGCCGCCACCGTGGCTGTAAACACCGCCATAGGTGTCAACGATGATCTTGCGCCCGGTCAGTCCGGCGTCACCCTGAGGGCCGCCGATAACAAAACGGCCGGTGGGATTGATAAAGTATTCCACCTGGTCGGAAAGCATCTCCGCGGGAATGACCTTGCGGATCACCTCTTCAATAATGGCCTCGCGCAGATCCTTCTCGCTGATCTCCTCGCCATGCTGGGTGGAAACAACCACCTTTTCCACGCTGACCGGCTTGCCGTCAACATAGCGAACGGCTACCTGGGCCTTGCCGTCCGGACGCAGGTAGGGGATGGTGTTATCCTTGCGCACCGCGGCCAGGCGGTGGGTCAGGCGATGGGCCAGGGCAATGGTCATGGGCATATATTCCCGGGTTTCATTACTGGCGTAACCGAACATCATACCCTGATCCCCGGCGCCGGCCTTATCCACGCCCATGGCGATATCGGGTGATTGCTGGTCTATGGTGGTCATAACGGCACTGGTTTTATAGTCAAAGCCATAGGCGGCATCGGTATAGCCAATATCCTTTATGACACCCCGGGCGATGGTAGGAATATCCACATAGCATTCGGTGGTGATCTCACCGCCGATAAGGGTCAGTCCCGTGGTGACAAATGTTTCGCAAGCCACGCGGGCAAAAGCATCTTCTGTTAAAACGGCGTCCAAAACCGCATCGGATATTTGATCGGCAATCTTGTCCGGATGGCCTTCGGTTACGGATTCAGACGAAAAAAGAAATTCAGACATGTACGTTCTCCTAAAAAAAAGGCTAATTGGCCTGTGCTAACTGTTGTTTTAAATAGTCGATATTGGCGATATGCATGGGGTCTTTCTTGTTGAGCAGGGCAATATAGTAGCTCACCCAGTCCCCCAGAACGATAAGGGAAAAAACTTTCTCAAATACCGTTTCGCCGGAGGAATATACTTCAATAAGCGGTACGCCGCTCTTTTTTATAACCTCGATGGTGTGCGTGATGCGCATCTTAATTCTCGGCATGGGGTTTTCGTTCTCCAGAAATACGGCCATCAGATTTTCCATGCAGGGCAGTTCCATTTCCCAGCCGACAATCTCATTGTGGTTCATTTCCGGCAGGACATTGCGGAAAGCCAACACTTTGCCGTTCTCATGTAATTGGTTTTGCCAGCGGCGGCTGATGGTTTGCAAAAAGGGTGAAGAGGAGTACAGAACGGGGATATGGTGGTGCATGGTTTTGGCCAGCTCAAAAGCCAGAATGTGACCGCTGTGACGGGTGGCGTCATGTTTGGCGATCTCCTCCTTGACAAACAGGCTCAGCGAGGATAAATCTTCCTGATACTCTTCCACCAGGCCGTTGCGCCCCAGGGTATGGTAAAGGGAGAAGAACATAAATCCCAGGGCCATACGCGGCGGATAGCCGGCCGGCAGGGAAATAACCGGATCATTTTTTTCAAGGGCGTTTTTGCTAAGCTGCCCGCCCGAGGAAATCACAATCACCTGGGCGCCGCTGTCCTTAATGTCCTTCATGGCACTGAGCACCTCTTCGGTATTTCCGGAATAGCTGCAGGCGATAACCAGGCTGTTTTTATTGGTATAAGCCGGGGCATGGTAGGTGCGGTGGATGGACATGGGCACCTTTAACTGCCGGAACAGGGTGTCCTTAAGCAGATCACCGGCGATAGCCGATCCGCCCATACCGAAATAGACGATATTATTGACCCTGTCCGTATCGATAGTGATGGCGGCCGTGTCGCTGAGTTTTTTGCCGGCGTCGATTTGGGAGTGAAAATCGTTTAGAAACTGCCTGAAATTGCTTTTGTCCGGTGTATACATTTCTATGCTCCTTACTTTATAGTATGTAGGTCGGGCATCTTGTTTTGCAGAAACTGTTCACAGAGGTTTTCGATCTCTTCGACTCTGTAACTGTCTTTGGCCTGGTGGTAAAGCTGCCCGCACTCCGTTAAATTTACGGAATGGATTATTTTTTTCACAATGTAAAAATTGGCCGGGGCCACGCTGAATTGTTTGACGCCCATTCCCAACAGCAGGGGAATGGCCCGGGGATCGGCGGCAAACTCACCGCAAACGGAAAGCGGTTTTTCGTTCTTTCGGGCCGCGTTGATGGTCAGGTCAATCATTTTTAAAACCGCGGGTTCAAAAGGGTTATAGCGGTCGGCGATACGATTGTTGGTACGATCCACAGCCAGGGTATACTGGGTGAGGTCATTGCTGCCGATGCTTAAAAAATCGACATAGGCGGCCAGTGCCTCGGCGGTGATGGCTGCGGCCGGGGTTTCAATCATGATGCCCAGTTCAATATCGTCCGCCATCCGGACCTTATTGAGGCGCAGTTCCTGGCGTACCTCATTGTATAACTCCTTGACGTGCAATATTTCATCGATGGTGTTTATCATCGGGATCAGGATTTTTATATGACCGAAGACCGAGGCCTTGAGCATGGCCTTGAGCTGGGTTTTAAAGATGACCGGATTATCGAGGCTGAAACGAATGGCCCGCCAGCCCAGGAAGGGGTTGGGCTCGCTGTATTCGGTCACCCCCTTGAGCAGTTTGTCGCCACCCAGATCGAATGTTCTGATGGTACAGGGAGCCCCTTTCAGGTTTTTCAACGTTTTTTTATAAATGCTGAACTGGCATTGCTCATCGGGAATATTGTCCCGTTCAAACAACAGGGCCTCGGTGCGGAAAAGCCCCACGCCGTCGGCGGAAAACTCTCCGACCCGGGAGGCCTCATGGGCAAATTCTATATTTAACAATAGCCGTATGCGGTGGCCGTCCGCTGTGTGTGTGCTTTGCGGCCACTCGGCGGGATTGATGCGGCTCAGACTGATATATTCCTTCCGCAGGGATTTGTAACGGGCCAGGGTCTCCGCGGTGGGGTGCACGATGACCTTGCCGTTTTCACCGTCGAGGATGATCGTATCCTTATTGTGAATCAATTGGCTCAAATTGGTGTTGTTGACCATGGAGGGGATATTCAGGCCGCGGGCAAAAATGGCGGAATGGGATGTATAGCCTCCCTGGTCGGTAAGAATGCCCAGCAGCAGGTTGCGGTTGAAATTAACCGTATCCGAAGGAGAGAGATTCTCGGCAACAATGATGGCCGGATAGTTGAGATGATAATCGATTCCCTGTCCCAGCAGGGCCAGTATCCATTTTTGACGCAGGTCGATAATGTCAAAGGCCCGTTCCCGGAAGAAATTGTTATCCAGATTTAAAAAATGTTCGCTTTTTCTCGAAAGCACTCTGTTAACGGCTATGGCGGCGTGGCAGGACTTTTGGTCGATTTCATTTAATATTTCATCCAAAAGGATTTCATCCTGCAAAAAGGCCATCTGGCTTTCAAAGATGGCGCCGAATTTATCCCCATGGGCGAGCTGGTTACGTTTCAGGGCATGACTGAGCTGCCGCAGAACCTTTAGCCGGGCTTCTTCCAACTGGCTCTGCTCCCGGCTGCTTTCGGTGGTTATTTTGGCGATTTGTTCCAGTTCATAGCTATACGGTTTAAATACAAAGGCGGCGCCGATGGCAATGCCCGGCGCGGTAACTTTTGTGTTGAAAACCAGCTCTTTGTTCATGGGTTACTCTTCATGAAATTTTTTTTCAAACAGTTCCTTCAGGGCGTTAAAGGCTTCCTGTTCATCATCGCCTTCAATTTGCAGCAGCACCTCGCTGCCCGGCTCGGCGGCCAGCATCATTACGCCCATGATGCTTTTGGCATTAACCTCCAGCCCATCCTTAAACAGCTTAACGTTGGATTTAAATTGTCCCGCTGTTTTTACCAGACGTGCCGCCGGCCGGGCGTGCAGGCCGTGTTTGTTCAATATCGGTAAAACTTCTTCGATCATAGGGTTCCTGTAATAAGTTCCAGTAGCAAGGCTACGAGTATCGGTATGGTCATGGCAAAATAAGTCCGGGCTTTTAAAATTTTCAGATAAGCCGCCGTAACAATGCTTACGATAAATATCAAAAACTCCATCGGGTACACATGCGGTGGTATCGGAGCATTGAGACCGGCGAAAATACCTACACAGAACAGACCCAGTCCCATGTAAGCCCATTTTAAATATTTAAAATTCTCAATCTTTAATATCCGGCAAACCTGATAGCCATCCCGGTAACTGCGGCTAAATCCGTGTATGCGTATATAAAGGTGCGGAATGTTATATAGCATAAAGAGTAAAAGCAGTATTGTCAATTGATCATTGATATCATCATATAAATAATACCCCAGGACGCCAAAAGCAAATACCGCCGGACGTATTATGCCCCAAAAAAGCTGGTCTCCCAGGGCGCCCAGGGGGCCGATCAGCGCATTTTTAAAGTGTTCTTCCTGTTCCACGGAAACCTTGCCGGCGGCAATATCTTCTTCCAACCGCACGATGGCGCCCAGGGCGTAAGAGGCAAAATAGGGATGGGCGTTAAAAAAGGCGAGATGCCGGCGGAGAAAAGCGTTATAGGCCGCGGGGTCATGCTTATAGAGCCGCCGGGCCATGGGCACCAGGGCAAAACTGAACCCCATGGAGATCATACCTTTATAGTTCCAGCCGGCCTGGATAAACAAGGAGCGCCAAAAGATGCTGAACTTGTCTGCAAGTGAAATCTTTTTAACCATGTTTTATTTTACCCCTGCGGTAAACCTGTTTCAAAGCTCCGCTATCCCGGCCGCTAATGAATCATCCTGATGATAAGTATCAGGACGGCGGCCGCTCCTATAAGAGCATACTTCTTTTTATCGTGATAAATTCCCAGTATCATGCCAATACCCGTACCAATGAGCGCAATTTCCACAAAACGCCAATGGATGTTGAGTATGGCGGGTACTTTTTGATACAAAATATCCAAAAGCCACGAAGCGGATTCAATCCCGGTCAGAATCAGTAAAGCATTTAATAAAAAGTGACCCAGCAGGGAGGGAATGATATAGACCCCCAGCCGCACTTTTTTATCCTTACGTTTTAAAGCCTGTAAAGCGTGGTTCATTATGTGTTCATTACGGTAACGGGCGAAAATATCCAACTGACCGCCCACATAACTGAACAGAACCACCAGAAAAATGGAAATCAACAACAGGAAGTATCCATGTTCGGCGTAGATGGCGGAATACTTTATATAGAGGACGGTACCAATCACGGAAGCGATGTTGCCGTCGGGTATAACCGAAGCTCCCACGGGCAGATTGCTGAGCCATAAAAGCTGTACAAGCGCGCCAAAGTAGACCGCCTCCTGAACATGCCCGCTTAAAAGGCCGATCAGGGTGCTGGTGAACAGCGGCTGGGAAATGTTAAACTGGAAAACATACCTCTGGTCCAGACAGATCAGTCCGAACAAAAGGCTGTAAAAAATGCTGTCCGCCAACGTTTTTTGATCCTTTTTTATTCTATGCGTGTACGTATCTCGATGGGGATGCTGGTACGCAGGGCGTCCATCTCCGTGCTGTCCAGCCACACCTCACCATAAAGATAGTAGCCTTCCGGCGCCATTTGCGGCATTTTTTGTAAACGTATGTTCAGTTTTTTTGTTACATCGGGATAAAAATCCTCGCGATCGCTTACAACCCGGATGGTTCTAAAATAGTTAAAAGATTGCTTTATGTCCATACTCCAACGGTCATTTTGATCATCGCTAAAGGCCGGTAATAGTTCCAGGGTGTAGTGACCGCTGCTTTCCGGGGTAAAAACAATCTCCATTTTGGCATAGGTCATGGCGGTATTCACCAGTACCCGCTCATCGGCATCTTTGATACGGACTACAAAATCCGTGAGCCGGCTGAAGGCGGCTTTATCCATCTCCAGGTTAAAGACCGCATTTTTATAGCTGTCGCTTATCTCAAAGTTTTGACTGTAAGCGCCGTTGTGGCCCCGCAGGCGGATTTTTCTTTGTATGCCGACAATTTGTCCGCGAATACCGGCCCGGTAGATGGTGGTAAAGTGGTTTTTTATTTCCAGCGTGGCCTGGGGGCTGTTTTGGTCTTTTAAAAAGAAGCGGCGCAATACCCTGGGCCTGGATTGCAGGCCGCCAAAGGCAACGGTGCTGGTAAACCGGGCCGTTTCCGTATGAGAGGGGGCGTTGTAAAAATCTATTTCCCAGATGCCGTCCTTTAAGCCCGAGGCATCCAGCCTTTTTACGGCGCGGGTGGTTTTTTGTCCGTCCAGATAAAGGCTGCCCGTCAGTTCACGGCCCTGGGGGTCGAACAGGGTGGTGCTCACACGGCTTTTTTTATCCCGGGGCATGATGGTCAGAGCCATGGCCGTGGCTCCCGTGGGTATCTGTATAAAATCACGCTGCAAGTCACCGACGGCCAGCTCATGCTTCCATGTGACGCTGTAGTTCTTCTCCCTCCCGGCATGGCGGGGGATGATGATGGTGACCGGAAAGTCAAAGGCCCGGTTTGCGGGTGAGGTATCGGTGAAAAGTCCGCCCATGGGGTAGGCCTCTACCCGCGCACTGTACAGCCCCGGCCGGCGCAGGGCCCCGGGATCGGCATATACGCTGATCTCCGCCGCGTTATCCTGCTTAAGCCGGATATTTTTCTGTATGGTTTTTAACCATCCGGCGCTGGTTGTAAGACGGTAACCGTGTACCATGTTTCGTTTCTGCTTTTCCGATACGCTGTCCGAAAAAACGGGGTTGACAAAAAAACTTTGCGGATGGCGCCGGGTGGGGAACAGGCCTCCCTGACGCCAGTATCCGGCGCTTACACCCGATGGGCTTCCCGGGTTGAATGTACGGATGCTGTAACCCCGGATATGTTTGTTTTTCCGCTTGAGCAGGGATTTTAGCAAATCCCAGGCGGCCGGCACCCGGACCATGCCATAGCCCTGGTCGGGAATACTGTAACCCGGGAGGGGACGGGCACTGTAGCGCAGCGCCTTTTTCAGTAAAAACATATCGGGCAGGCCCTTTTTGCTTTGCAGGGCCGCGGAGAGCAACAGGGCACAGGCGCCGGAAGCCTGCGGCGTGGCCATGCTGGTTCCCGACTTTACACCATATCCGTCAAAGGGAGGTACCGTGGACAGGGCCGATCCGGGAGTGACAATATCCGGCTTGGCTGTTTCACCTCCGCGGGAGCTAAAGGCGAAGATCTTATCGTTTTTTATAAAGGAGGCCATGTTATCGCGGGCGCTGCGCGCCGTGTTCACCGCGCCGACGGTCAGGGCATGCTCCGCCGTGGAAGGCAGGCCGATGGAAGATAAGCCCGGGCCTTCATTCCCCGCGCTAAGACAGATATAGACATTCTCATGGCTTTCGATCAGATCATTGATCAGATATTCCATGAGCGATTGGCCCTCTTCCTCGGAACCGATTCCGTAACTCATGCTGGCGACCACCGCTTGCCGTGGATGGGCCTCGGCATAATCGGAGATAAACTGATAGGCTTTGCGCATGCTGTTGCTTGTGGTGGCCGCGCCGGAAAGCCGTTCATCGCCGATTTTCAGTGAAATAATCTGTGCCCCGGGGGCAATGCCGTTCAGGCCCTTCAATCCTCCGATGGTATAACCGGCGGCGATCCCGGCCACATGGGTGCCGTGGCCGCTGGCGTCAAAATGAAAAACGGCCTTTTCCTCGATCATGTCTATTTTCAGGGCAATGGCAAAAGGGGCGGGCTGTTTTTGCACCGAACGGAAATCGAGAGGCTTTAACCGCCGGCTGTAATCATACAGCGCTTTTTCATCATGCAGGTTTCCGTCACCATCCAAATCGACAATGGCCCGCCAGACATCACTGCTATCCAGAAAAACGGCCACGCCAAAGGTGTCGTCCCGCCGTCCGTTACCGTTTATATCGACATAGGTGTCATCCAAAAACTGTTTTTCCTCAAAAAAACCGATATAAAAAAGGGAATCGGAACTCAACGGTAAAAACGGGTCATAGCCATACAGACGCCGTCCGTCCGGTGCTTCCAGAAAAGACTCTCCGTTTTCGCGACCCGGGGCGGCCTCCTCCAGGGGAATATCACCCTCGCCGCTAAAGTCCCGCACATCGATCACTTTTACTTTTCCCTCCGTGGTGGAAAGCAGTCCTGCCACGCCCATATCCACGCCGCTGTCGATGATCATGATGATCACGCCGCGTCCATCCCAGGAGGGGTGGGCCCTGGTAAAGGCGGTGGCGCCAATGGCCTGTCTGTCCAAAAAGCTGATATCCTGCTGAGCGGAAAGCGTAAGGCATAGGGAAAGTACAAAATAAAGTTTTTTCATATCGCATCCCGGAATATAATGTCACAAATGGGTCTGCCTTCCCCTGTCATTGACCGGTGAGGGAACGGGGAAGAGGGTGTTTGTTTTTATTTGAGCTGTCTGCCCTTGGGCGGTAGTGTAAGCTATTTCCTGCTAATGGGCAACTGGGCGTCCCGGGCACAACGGAATCCGATAAACTCAAAACGAACCTCAGGGTTAAAAAAACTGCGAAAACTGGCGCGCATATATTTTCCGCTGCGGTTCCAGGAGGCACCGCGCAGGGTGCGGTAAAAGCCTTTTTCGGCACCGCGGGGATTGCGCTGCTCGCCCGGTGAATACTTGTCGGCATACCAGTCGGCCACCCATTCCAGCACATTGCCGTTCAGGTCATACAGGCCAAAGCGGTTGGGAGGATAGCTGGCCACCGGCGCCGTGTAAACATAGCCGTCATCATACCCTTCCACCACCGGATAGTGAAACTTTACCCGGCGCATGGACTCATCGGCAATATTCTCATAGTTTTTCCCATAACCGCGGCTGCCTTCGAAAACATAGTTATAGTTCATGGCCCCCCCGCGGGCGGCGTATTCCCATTCCGCTTCCGTGGGCAGGCGTTTCCCGGCCCAGCGGGCATAGGCGGCGGCTTGTTGCCAGGTGACGTTGACCACCGGATGGTTACTTTTATTCCAGGAGGGCTGTTTGGGCATCTTCCGGCGCGTGGCCCGCACAAAATCACGGAACTGGGCCACCGTCACCTCGGTCTCATCCATATAAAAATCATCAACATACACGCGATGAACGGGCTGTTCATTCTCGGCCTTGTTGGATCCCATATTAAACCAGCCTCCCGGTACCAGGGTCATGCCGGCCACAACGGGATACATTTCCACGCGGGATACAGGTTGGGATTTGGGTTCGGGGACAACGGTTTCCCCGGAGGTAAACAGCCGCTCCGTACAGGCGGTCAGGGCGAACAAAACGAAAAGGATAAGGATGTGTTTCATTGTTTCCGGGTTTAATGGTTTTAAATCTTATCGGAGTGATTCGGGTGATCTTGATCGAAGGCACTAAAGAAAAAGAAATGAAACCGGATTTAAACGGAAAAAGAGAGAAAACAGCGCAAAGCACTTTCCGGGATGGCCGGTTTACCGGGTCTGGATATCAGCGGTTGGGAGAAAGATCATAGACAAAGGTATAGCTCTCGGCCGGCCGGAAAAAGCGCTGTTCGTCGATAAGAGTCCGGTCGCCGCGGCTGATGCGGATATGATGCCAGCCCGGCGCCATCCGCAGGGTTTGGGAACTGTTCTCGATACGCATATCATCGATATAAAGTTGTGCCCCCGGCGCCGATATGAGGAAACGGGTGGAGCTGCTTTGCATATTCCCCGGAAACTGCAGCCGGATGAGGGCTGTATCGGCTGGCGCCAGGGTGAAGCGGCGGATATAGCTGGCGTTGCTCAGAATATCCCGGGCGGTTATTTCGTGCGTCCCTTTTAAATAGGGGCCGATCAGGGCGCCGGAATGCCGGACGGTTACGGGGCGGCGATCCACCTCGACTTCCAGATTGACCCCGCTGTGCTCCAGGCGCATATAGCCCATCTGGGTTTTGTGAAAGCGTTGCAGGGTGCTAAAGGAGACCAGTATGAAGGAGAGCAGCAGTAACACCCGCCAGCTTTGCCAGCCCCTGCCGGAGGCATTTTCGGCCATACTCATTTTCAGCGTTTCATCGGTGGTGACCGCCGGGGTGTTTTCCAGTTGTTCCAGAAAACGGGCCAGAATGATTTTTTTACGGCCGCGATGTTGCCAGGGCAGGGTTTTCTCCAGATCATGGATCATGGCGGTGGCGGTTTTATAGCGCCTGCGTCGGTCGCGGTGCAGGGATTTACGGATGATGCGTTGAATTTTACGGGGAATTTCCGGGTTGAGTACCGGCGCGGCCGTATAGCGTCCCTTGATGATCTTGGCCAGAATTTCCGTGTTGTTGGATCCGTAAAATGGTTTCAGTCCGGTGAGCATCTCGTACAGTAAAATACCCAGGGCGTAAAGGTCGCTTTGCGGGGTCAGCGGATCGCCGTGGGCCTGTTCCGGGGACATATAGGCGGGGGTGCCGACGATAAGCCCGGTCATGGTCAGCTTGGAGTCATCGTCGTCCTTGGCCACGCCAAAATCGATCAGTTTAACCTTCCCCTCCCGGGAGATCAGGATATTGCCGGGTTTTATGTCGCGGTGGATGATATTCTGATTATGGGTGTACTCCAGCCCGCGGGCGATTTCCAGAATGATCAGAACGGCGATGTCGATGGGGAAGGGGGAATGACGGTCCAGGAGGGTGCGCAGATCCTCGCCGTCCACATATTCCATCACCAGATAGTAGCTGCGGCCGTGATAAATAAAATCGTAAATGCTCAGAACATTTTCCTGGCTGAAGCCGGCACTGAGCAGGGCTTCCTTTTTAAAACGGGCGACGATTTCACGGTTGGGGTCTTTGAGCTTTTTAATAACCACCATGCGGCGCAAGGCAGCCTGCCGGGCGGTATAAATCTCTGCCATGCCGCCTTCGCCGATCTTTTCGATGATGCGATAGCCGCTGATGACGGTGTTTTTTTCATTTTTGGACATACGACCAGCCTGATTTGCCGATTAGTTACAGGGTGTTATCGTATTCATCGATCAGCTCCGCTATTTCCTGAGCGGAAGAGGCGTTTAATATTTTTTCCCGGAACTCCTTGTTGTTGAGCAGGCGGGAGATGCGACTGAGCAGTTTAATGTGCTGAGCCGGACTGTTTTCCGGGCCAACCAGTAATACAATGATACGGGCCTCTTTGTTATCTACGGACCGGAAGTCGACGCCGGTGGGGTGAACGCCCAGGGCGATGGCGAAGTCGGGGCAGGATTCATGTTTGCAATGGGGGATGGCCAGACCGTTGCCCACGCCGGTGGTCATTATTTTTTCCCGTTCCAAAACGGCTTTATAAGCCTTCTCGCTATCCGTTAGCCGCGGGGCGATCAATTCAATCAGTTCGCGGATGGCGTCATCCCGTGTCGTGGCTGTTAATGGTGTTTTTATATGTTCCGGGGTAATATATTCGCTCAAACTCATGCCTGCTCCTTGTCCTTTTCTCTAATTTAGGTAAGCTTGCTCTGTAATCAAAACGATAAAAAAATGAGCGGTATGGAATAGGGCGTTTTTCTCTGTTTTCCTGAAAATAATCGCAAAATGACTATCTTTTATGTTTCCATGGTATTGCCTTATTCGTAAATTTAAGGCGAAGTATACTTTTTTTAAATCAGGAGAACTTAATAATGGCTGAAAATCGTGTGGACAGCGCCCGGGAAGCGGTGTCCATTATTAATTCCGGAGAATATGTATATACCCATTCCATGGCCGCCACACCGGTTGCCCTGCTGGAGGCCCTGTATGAGCACGCGTTGACTAAAAAAGATATTACCGTAATGCAATTGCACACCGAACAGCCCGATACCATAGACCCGGCCAGGTTACAGGGGCATTTGCGCAACCGCTGTTTTTTTGTCGGCGCGCCCACCCGTAAGCTGGTTCAACAGGGTCATGCCGATTATATTCCCATTTTTCTTTCCGAGGTGCCCCAACTTTTCCGGCGCAGGGTACAAAAGGTGGATTCGGTACTGGTACAGGTTTCCCCGCCCGATCGTCACGGCATGTGTACCCTGGGGATTTCGGTGGAAGCCACCAAGGCGGCCATCGAGATGGCCGACAAAGTGGTGGCGCAGATTAACCCCAATATGCCCCGCACCCACGGGGATTCCTTTTTGGGCCGTAAACTGTTCGATTCGGTTGTGGAGATCGACACGCCGTTGGTGGAACACCGGCCGGCGCCCCAAACGGAGGTAACGCGTAAAATCGGCCGGCTGATTGCCGAACTGGTGGAGGACGGCTCCTGCCTGCAAATGGGTATCGGCGCCATACCGGATGCCGCTCTGGCCGCCATGGAAAACCACAAAGACCTCGGTATCCATACGGAAATGTTTTCCGACGGCATCCTCAATCTGATGAAACGCGGCGCCATATCCAATCGCCATAAGACCAAACATCCGGGCAAGGTGGTTACCAGCTTTGCCATGGGCACACGGGAACTATACGACTTTATTGATGATAATCCCGAGATTGTTTTTCTGGATGTGCAATACACCAACAATACCTATGTCATCCGTCAAAATAAAAAGGTGGTAGCCATCAACAGCGCCCTGCAGGTGGATCTGTCCGGACAGATATGTGCCGATTCCATGGGGACGCACATATACAGTGGCGTGGGCGGACAGATGGATTTTATGCGCGGCGCGGCGCTGTCCGAAGGGGGCAAGCCGATTATCGCCCTGCCTTCCACGGCTAAAAATGATACCATCTCACGTATTGCCCCGGTGCTGACCCCGGGAGCGGGGGTGGTGACCACACGGGCCCACGCCCATTATATTGTGACCGAGTACGGCGTGGCCTATCTGTACGGGAAAAGTTTACGCGAGCGCGCCCGCGCCCTGATCAACATAGCCCATCCCAAATTCCGCGAGGAACTGGAACGGCAGGCGCGTGAAACATGGAAACTGGAAATATAATCCCGGGGCTTCCGGATAAGGAGTCTGGCCGCATGATGATTAAATTTCCTTTTTTCTCGGAATCATATTAACTTGCGGTATCATCAATATAAAAAATAAAGGACCATTATGAAGATCAGTGAAAAAAGTGTGGTGGGTATCGACTACACGTTAACAAATGATAACGGTGAAGTTCTGGATAGTTCCGAAGGACGTGAACCGCTATATTACCTGCAAGGTTACGGAAATATCATCCCCGGTCTGGAAGAGGCTCTGCTCGATAAAGAGGCCGGCGATGCCATCCAGGTCAGCATTCCGCCGGAGAAGGCCTACGGCCTGCGCAATGAGGAGGCTGTTGTTCAGGTGAAACGCGACCAGTTTGAAGGCGTGGATGATATCCGGGTCGGTATGGAAGTGCAAACCCAGGGTGAGCAGGGTGTGCAGTTGTTTACGGTTTCCAAGATTTTCGGCGATACCATCATGCTGGACGGCAACCATCCCCTGGCGGGAGAGACCCTGCATTTCGATGTCAAGGTAACGGAAGTCCGCGAAGCTACCGAGGAAGAACTGGCCCACGGCCATGTCCACGGCCCGGGTGGTCACCAGCATTAAACCCAATTAAAAGGGCCGCCGGCGTGTGGCCCTTTTTTTCTTTCCCTTTATCCTGTAAATTCAGCCCTTTAACAAATCTGAAATATCCATTGCTTATCAGGACCGGCTTATGACCCTCTTTTCCGGACATCGGCTACTGTGGCTGCGCATCAAGAACTTTTTTATTCCGGAGCGTCTTTTTCTGCTCAGTTTTGCCGCGATTATTCTGGCAGGCACTTTTTTACTACACCAGCCCTTTGCCGTTCACGGGGCGCCCCTTAGTTTAACCGATTCCTTTTTTACCGCCACCTCCGCCACCTGCGTGACCGGTTTGATCGTTGTGGATACGGCCACAAAATTTACCTTTGCCGGGCAGGTGATCCTGCTGGTGCTGATTCAAATGGGCGGGCTGGGTATCATGACCTTTTCCGTGGCCTTTATCACCCTGTTTGCCGGGAGGTTGAGCCTGGGCAGCCGGGACATGCTGGAGGCCACCTTCAGCCAGATGCCCATGCGCGGTATGCGCAAACTCCTGCGCACCATCTTTGCCGCCACCTTGCTCACGGAGCTGGTGGGGGCCGTGTTGCTGACCCTGCGTTTTGCCATGGATATGCCCTGGGCCAGGGCCGTGTGGTTTGGCGTTTTTCATGCGGTTTCCGCCTTTTGCAATGCCGGCTTTGCGCTGTTCAGCGACAGTCTGATCGCCTATCAGGGAGATGTGCTGGTGATAATGGTGATATCCCTGCTGATCATCGCCGGCGGACTGGGGTTTATCGTTGTGTTTGAACTGCAGCATACGCCGCGCCCGTTGCGCTTTAAAAAACTATCGCTGCACTCCCGTGTTGTCTTGTCGGCCTCTTTGTTGCTGATTGCTTTCGGTTTTGTAACCATGATGCTGTTTGAATGGGGCAATTCCCTAAATCATCTGCCCTGGCCCAAAAAGATACTGGAGGCTTTTTTTCAATCGGTCACCACGCGTACGGCCGGTTTTAATTCCGTCAATCTGGGCATGCTCAGCAACGGCACCCTGTTTTTTATGCTGATTTTGATGTTTATCGGCGCCTCGCCTTCCTCCACGGGAGGGGGGATTAAAACCACCACCTTTGCCACCATCCTTTCCTTTGCCCGGGCCCGCTTTAAAAACAGGGAACACACGCAAATGATGAACCGCACCATACCGGAATCGGCGGTATCCCGGGCGGTGACCATTGCCATTTTTTCTTCGCTGGTGGTTATTTTGTTTACCACCCTGTTGTTGTTTACGGAACTTTCCGGCCATTCCCATCAGGAAAGCCGGGGACTGTTTCTGGAAATTCTCTTTGAAGCCACATCGGCTTTCGGTACCGTGGGGCTGTCCATGGGCATAACCTCCCATTTATCCGAGGCCGGGCGTATTTTGATTACACTGTTGATGTTTGTCGGTCGGCTGGGTCCGCTGACCCTGGCCCTGGCCATCAGTAAAAAGCACTCCGTCAAATATCAACTGGCAAAAGAAGATCTATTAATCGGATAGGAGAAGTCATGCAACACATCGCTGTTATCGGCATAAGCAGTTTCGGTTATTACCTGTGCAAATACCTGAGCGCGGCCGGCGCGGGCGTTATGGCCATCGATATTGATGACGCCAAGGTGGACAGCGTAAAGGATATCGTGGAAAAAGCGGTCATCGCCGACGCCACTCAGCGCGATGTTTTGGCCAACTTTGAACTGAATGAGTTTGACAATGTCATCGTGTCGGTGGGGGAAAGCATCGACACCAGCATTCTCATCACCCTCTATTTGAAAGAACTGAAGGTGAAAAATATCATCGTTAAGGCTTTTACGGCGGATCATGCCAAAATCCTGGACAAGATCGGCGCCACACAGATCGTTTTCCCGGAACGGGATACGGCCAAGCGCGTGGCCTACACCATGCAAAGCAACAATTTGCTGGATTATTTCCCCATCGGTAAGGATCATGGTTTTGTGGAGGTGACCGTGCCCACCGGCTGGTCGGGCAAATCGCTTGTTGAACTGGATGTGCGCCGTAAGTATGGTATTCAGGTGGTGTTGATCAAGGAAATTCTGCCCGAAGACAAGGTGGTTATCCCCACCGGGGATTATATTTTAAAGGATAGCGATGTGTTGGTGGTGGTGGGGAAGAACAAAGACCTGGAGCGCATGGAAACCCTGTAACGATTATGGGAACACCTGTGCCGTTTTTCCGTATATCTTCATTCATTTTTCATCTGCTTTGATTATATTATACGAAAAAACCAAAATAAGGAGAAAGTAATGCGTTCGGGAAATCCTGTACTTTCGGAGAAAAAGTTCAGCCCGTCGATGGTAATCGGCGAGCGCATGACCATTGAAGGCGTGGTCAACAAATCATTTGCCATGCTGGGCCTGGTGGTTGTTTCCGCCTGGTATGTGTGGGACAAATTTTTTACAACCATGGATATGGCCTCGGTCAGTCCGTTCATCATGTTTGGCGTGATCGGAGGACTGGTAGCGGCCCTGGTTACCGTTTTTAAACCGACGGTGGCCCGCTATTCGGCGCCGGTGTATGCCGTGCTGGAAGGACTGGCCCTGGGTGGTATTTCCGCTTTTATGGAAAGCCGTTACCCGGGTATCGTTTTTCAGGCGGTTACGCTGACCTTTGCCGTGTTTTTCTCGCTGCTGTTTTTGTATAAGACCGGCAGAATCAAGGTGACCGAAAATTTTAAGATGATGGTCGTCAGCGCCACGGGCGGTATTTTTCTGGTTTATCTGCTCGATTTTGTACTGATGTTTTTCGGTATCCGCCTGCCGATGATTCATGAGGGCGGCTTTTTCGGCATATTATTCAGCCTGGTGGTGGTGGGCATTGCCTCCATGAACCTGGTGCTGGATTTTGATTTTATAGAAAAAGGGGCCGAGCGCGGCGCTCCGCAGTATATGGAGTGGTATGGGGCCTTTGGGCTTACCGTTACCCTGGTATGGCTCTATCTGGAAATACTGCGCCTGTTGGCTAAAACCCGCGACTAAAGCGCTCCTGTCCATAAAGTGTTCATCAACGCGCGCCATGTGGCGCGCGTTTTTTTTGCGGATATTGGCAGGTTAATGGGTTTATACCCGCTATGCCTCACCCCCAACCCCTCCCCAACCATTCGGGGAGAGGAGCAGTGAATGGGTAAAAGGAAGTAACCCCCGGATTCATCCGGGTGGGTGGAAGGGAGGTGAATTTCTCACGAATCCGTTTTAACGGATTCGGGCATGAATGAACACCCATTGCCAGGATTGGGTTTTAACGCCGCCCTTTAGCCCTCCGGCCAGGTTGGGAACTCATCCCCCGCCCCTTCTCTTGCGAAGAGAAGGGGGGAAGGTCATGGGTGGGATAAAACTTTTATTGGTTTTGTCGGATAGGTTG
>WGCN01000082.1 GCA_015493745.1 Calditrichales bacterium | reverse complement strand
TTTGCCTAAAGTCCCTTGGCGGGTGTTACCGGCCGCGGCCGTGTGCAAGAATGAATAATATGAATTTTATTAAAATAAGGAAACGCAATGAAAATTGACGTTACGGTCCCCACCATAGGGGAGTCCATCACAGAGGTTACCATGGGCAGCCACCTGGTTGAAAACGGCGCGCATGTGGAAGAAGACGATGTGATCTGCGAGATTGAATCGGAAAAGGCCACCGTGGAGGTGACCGCCGAAAAGAGCGGAATCATCACCTTTACGGCCGAGGAGGGCGATACGGTGGAAATAGGCGCGGTTATCGCGCAAATAGAGACCGATGGCGAAGCACCCGTCGCCGCAGGCAGGGAAGAGAAAAGTTCAGAGGAAAAGAACGCGGCCGCGCCGCCGCCCGCGGAACAGGAAGAGGGCCCCAAGGTTTCTCCCGTGGCGGCCAATATCCTGCGGGATGCGGGCATCGACCCGGCGGCGGTTAAGGGCACGGGCGTGGGTGGTCGCGTGACCAAGGCGGACGCCCTGAATGCCCGGCAAGGCGCCGCGCCGGCCGCACCCGCGCCCGCGGAAAAGAAAGATATAAGCGGGGAAGCCCCCGCGCCGGCAAGCGTCGCTTTCAGCCGCAATGAAAAACGTGTGCGCATGACCACCCTGCGTAAAACCATCGCCCGCCGCCTGCTGGAGGCCAAGCACGGCACGGCCATGCTGACCACCTTTAACGAGGTCGATCTTTCCAAGGTGAAGGAGGTGCGGGCCGCCTATAAGGAGACCTTTAAAGAGAAGCACGGCGTGGGCCTGGGCTTTATGTCCTTTTTTACCAAGGCCTGCACGCTGGCCCTGAAAGAGGTGCCCGGCGTTAACGCCATGATCGACGGCGATCATGTGATTTATCATGACTATGCCGATATCGGTATCGCCGTGTCCACGGAAAAGGGGCTGGTGGTTCCCGTCATCCGTAATGCCGAATCCCTTTCCCTGGCTCAGATCGAGGCGGAAGTATTACGCCTGGCCCTGCGCGCCCGCGACGGCAAGCTGACCATCGACGAGATGACCGGCGGCACCTTTACCATTACCAATGGCGGCGTTTTCGGTTCGATGATGTCCACGCCGATCATTAACGCGCCGCAATCGGCCATTTTAGGCATGCACGCTATCAACGACCGTCCCGTAGTGGTTAACGGCGAGATTGTTATCCGGCCCATGATGTATCTGGCCATGTCTTACGATCACCGCATTGTGGATGGCAAGGAATCGGTGACCTTTTTGAAGATGGTCAAAGAGTTGCTGGAAGACCCGGTGCGCATGTTGTTGGATATCTGAGTTCTTTAGGTGTAAAAGGCTTTTTCTTTTCCGAAAAAGCCTTTTTTTATAAAAAAAACCCGCCTTGCCGAAAAGACAGGCGGGTCCGGATTCCCCAAAAGACAGAGTCCTGTAATTTACAAGTTCTCGGTCTTTTTCCGAAGTTCCATGGAAGCGGAATAGAATTCTTCCAACTCCATAATTTTGAGGTAGACAAAGCCGCGGGTGGAACGGATGCGTGAATCGTCATTGCGATAGAAAAAGTCGCGGCCCAGCAGCTTTTTCATTGTCTGATACTGTTCCACTTGTATTTTTTGCGCCAGGCCGCTAAAAGGTCCGTCAAATTCATAACTGGGGAAGGAGGCCTCCCGCTGGGAACCGAAAGCATTCATAAAGGCGTGATCCAGAATGGCGCGGGTGTTGTGGGTTACCGGCACAAATAGGTTGGCCTCACTGGGATGGTAACGATACCACACGTTACGGTAGCCCCATATTTTTATATCGGTTTTTCCCGTTTTTTCCACATACAGCTTTAGGGCCTCGGTGACCGCCTGCAGAACCTTGTAGTGGGTATCCGGCCCGCTGCCTTCGGGGTCAAAGGCCACGGTGATCACATCGGGATTGATCTTCTCCAGCAAAGCCAGTACCGGCTTCACATCCCGCTCGATGGTCGGCTCTTCGGTAAAGATATCGCCCTTGTAAAAACCAAGGCGGGAATGGATGACCGACTCGGTGGAAAAACCGAAATAGCCCCACAGGATATCCGCTTCCCACTCGCGGGTCATGCCCTTAAGCTGTTGGATGTAGGGCAGATCTTTTTTCCCCGGATACTGCGTTTTAAAATAGTTGATCAGTTCCTGCATGCGGTATTCCAGATTGGTCAGATCATCCTCATCGAAAATGGCCACCAGGTTGCGGATAAGACGACGGGCACAACCCTCGCGCATAAAAGATTCGCTGTTGGCGGCCACACCATCCAGGTACTGATACATGTCACGATCACGGAAGGTACGGTTGGACGGGTCGAAATAACCCTCTTCCAGCATTTTTTGGAAGTGGGGCGTTCCCAGATGCCACAGGGCGTTTTCCACTTCGTTTAACATAAACTTATTGGTCACGGCATTGAAGCCGCTGGTCAGATAGTTGAAGTAGTGACGGTTGCTGCCTTCGCGCATCAGGCGCACCAGATAGGGCAGGTAACCCAGCATAATATCGTCATGATGGGGCGCGGTATGCAGGATCGTCAGATTCCTGGGAATATCCAGTGACTTTTGGATGCGTTCCTTAAAAGTAGTTTTCACCTGCCGTACCAGTTCTTCCACGCTGCGTCCGGTGCGCTCCAAAAGCAGCTTGCTGGAACGGACGTTGTTGAAGTCGGTTTTGGTTAACTGGTGAAGCTGTTTGTTTTTATAAAGCGCCAGATCGGTAACGATGCCTTCGATCTGTTCATTATCGAAGGTTTTCATCTGTTGGCGGTAAAAGTAGCGTCGTTCATTAAGCAGCTTGGCCGCCCCTTTGGTGATGAAAAAGCGGGCGTTGGGCAGCGCCTGCAGGCTGGAAGCAGGCACCTGGTTGCTCAACCCGGATTGAATGGCGTCTTTGATAACCTTGGCCTTGGCCTCGCCGGCGGCGATGATCAGGGCCGTGGCATTGGAATTCCAGGTGATGGTGCGCAGACCGATGGTGATCACCAGACGGTTGCGGGAAACTTCGATCCCTCCTAAATCCGAGGCGGCGGCGGCTTGTGTTTCGTAGTTGGTGGGCGTCAGCCGGGTGGTGCTGTAGTGATCCGATCCGCGCACATTAAAGCCGATATGCCCGTCGGGCCCTATGCCGCCAAGGAAAAAGCCGATACCGCCCATTTGGCGTATCTTGTTCTCATATTCCGTGCAAAACTGATCCACGGCATCCAGCACCCGTTTTTGCTTTTCTTCCAGGGGCGTGCGCGGCAGGCGCAGGCGCAGTCCCAGGTCTACCTTTTGTTCCGGCCAGACCTCATCCAGGGTCTCATTATCCTTTAAGCCGATGGCATTGGGATTGATTAACAGCGCCTTTTTGGGGTCAAAGCCAAAACCCTTAAGGTAAAATTTATTGACGTAGTAATAAAAACTGTTGTGCTGACTGGAATTGATGGGGTAGAATTCATCAATCTGCACAAAGGAGAAACTGTCCATTTTGGGGAAGACCGCCGGGTCCACGCCGCCTTCCTCCAGTATTTTTTGCGCTTTTTTATCGTTCCAGTTGGTCAGCAGGTAGTTGACCCATTTAATAAAGTGTTCGGGTGTTTTTCCCGTGGGCAGAGAAACCACGGCGCCAGGATTTTGCTGGGCCCATTCGATAAAGCGCAGGGCGGTCAGGCGTCCCAGGGTGGGGAAGTTCTCCACGATGATGGTCGGTATTTTTTCGGTCGGCCGGTATATCAGTTCCATGCCGCTTTGCGCGCGGGCTGTTTCTTCCACGCGGGAGATGTTGACTTTTTTCTTTGCCATAAAATCCTCGAATCGGGTTAGTTCGGAGTCCTAACTTACGTATATTATTGTATTGTTGCAATCTCTCTTTTATGCCCTGTGGTATTATAATGTCTGTAAACCCTGTGCGGGGACTGATGAAAACCGGAATAAGAAATCCGTAGACATGGGTAACAGCCCGGAAAGGTGATGGCGGAAATCGTTATAATTGTCGTACAGCTTTGAATAGAGTCCATATCGATCCCTTGTAAATAAGGACTCCAGCGGAAAGGTGGTGTTTTTTTGAAACGAATCCTTTGTTAAGTTGCAATTTAAAGATGGATATGACTATATTGACCCGGCTATGAAGGAAAAACAACAGTAATTATGTAAAAAAGTTGTCCTATCTTGTTGATTCACCGCTATGCTAAGCGTATTTTGTGTGATAGCCGTCAAAAAAATTTGCATTTATATAACCATGTAGGGATATTTACTCGTCCCCACATAACGATGATCTAACTTTATTCTTTATACATTTATAACAGGAGGTCTTTGATGACACGTCAAGAATTGGTTGCCAAAATGGCTGAAGACGCCGGTATCACTAAAAAAGCCGCGGAAGACGCATTAGGTTCTTTTATGGATGCCGTAAAATCTACCTTAAGCTCCGGCGGAAGTGTAAGCCTGGTGGGGTTTGGCACTTTTGGTGTTTCCGAGCGCAGCGCCCGTACCGGTCGCAATCCGCAAACAGGTGCGGAAATTCAAATCCCCGCGCGCAAAGTTCCTACTTTCAAAGCCGGTAAAGGTTTGAAAGACGCTGTTAACTAGTTTGTAAAATCTGTTGACAAAAGCGGAGGGGTTACCTTCCGCTTTTTTTGTTTTCTGAGGTTGCCATGCTCAAAAGACTCCTGTTCATATCGTTCCTTTTTCTTCTTTCATGCCGGTCAGAACTTGTAACGCCTACGCAGACCGTTACGCCCATGGAGGAACTGCTCCGCAATATAAAAAATGAATTAAACGATCCTTATTTGTCTCAGGCCCACATCGGTTTGTATGTGGAAGACCTGAGCACGGGCACAATCGTTTTCCGGCAGAATGCCCGCCGCCTTTTCACGCCGGCCTCCAACCAAAAACTGTATACCACCGCCGTTGTCCTGACCACCCTGGGCGCCGACTATAGATTTAAAACGGATCTGCTCATCCGGGGGAGCCTTCGTGACAGCGTGTTAACCGGCGATCTGATCGTTTACGGCCGGGGCGATCCCGCCATATCCGGCCGTTTTTATGATGATGACGCCTACGCGGTGTTTAAGGGCTGGGCCGATTCCCTGCGCCGCCGGGGCATTAAAGCCATACGGGGCGATGTGATTGCCGACGACAGTTACTTTGATGACAAAAGGCTGGGCGATGGATGGAACTGGGATGACGAACCTTATTACTATTCGGCGCAGATCGGCGCGCTCTCCTTTAACGATAATTGCGTGGATATTACCGTTCAGCCCTCCGTGGCCGCCGGTGACAGTGTCCGTTACCGGGCCTATCCGGCAACGAAATATGTCCGCCTGCAAAACCATGCCCGTACCTGGCCGGAGGATTCCCTGGCGCGGTTGCGGCTGGGACGTAAGCGGGCGCGAAACATCATTACCCTTGCCGGGGGCCTGCCCGCGGGCGGAACGGCCTATAAGGAGTCCATCACCGTGGAAGAACCGGCCCTCTGGTTTCTGGAGAATCTGAAACAGGCCTGGCGACAAAAAGGGATTAGCGTGGGTGGCAGATACCGCTATCAGCGTCATGCGGTTTTAAATTCAGACAGTCTGCTTTTTGTCCACCACTCGCCGCCCCTTTCGGAACTGATACGGGTGGTGAATAAAAAAAGCCATAACTTTTACGCCGAACAAATCTTTAAGGCGCTGGGGGCGGAAATCCGCAAAAAGGGAACGGCCGCCGAAGCGGCCGGCGTTGTGCGTGACTGGCTCACCGCCCGGGGCGTGGCCCTTGATGAGGCCGTTATCGCGGATGGTTCCGGGCTGTCGCGAATGAATCAGATTGCACCCATAGCCACGGCCACTTTGCTGAAAAGTCTCTATTTTCATCCGGACTTTAAGGCGTTTTATAACAGCCTGCCCGTGGCGGGCGTGGACGGCACCCTGAAAGGGCGCATGAAAAACAGCCCGGCGGAAAAGGTGGCCCGCGCCAAAACGGGTTATGTGCGCCATATGCGCACCCTGTCGGGCTATACCCGCGACCGCGACGGGCATGATTATGTTTTTTCCATCATGGTCAATCATTATGCCGTGCCCACGGCCTATGTAAACCATTTTCAGGACAAACTGGTTATATTGCTCAGTAATTTTTCACGAAAGCAAAGGAGTGAATAATTTGAAAAGACGAAATTTTTTAAAAAGCACGGCCGCGGGCGCCGCAAGCCTGTGGCTTGGAACTTCCGCGAAAGCCTCCTCCTTTTTTAAGCCGTCTGCCGCGGGAAAAATGGTGGTCATCTCCAGTTCCAACGGTCTGCGGGCCACGGGACGGGCCATGGAACTGATGCAACAGGGACATGACGCCCTGGATAGCGTGATTGCCGGGGTCAATATCGTGGAGTCCGATCCCAATGACATGACCGTGGG
>WGCN01000081.1 GCA_015493745.1 Calditrichales bacterium | reverse complement strand
GGTGGATGAAAAACATGCCATGCTCACCGATCCGGATGAAGCCCGCACCTTTGTGGAGCAAAGCGGCTGCGACAGCCTGGCCGTGGCCATAGGCACCAGTCACGGGGCCTATAAATTTGCCGGATCGCAGGGGCTGCATTTTGACCGCATCGCGGCCATTCAGAGCAATTTGCCCGGCTTTCCGCTGGTCATGCACGGTTCCAGTTCCGTGCCCGCCGATGAGGTAAAGCGCATCAATGAAGCGGGCGGGGCTTTGGATCCTTCGGCCAAAGGGGTGGATGACAATGAATTTGTCAAAGCCATTCCCCTGGGCGTTACCAAGGTTAATATCGATACCGACGGACGTTTGGTATGGACCCGGGTACACCGCGAGTATTTCCGTGATCATCCCGATGTGTTCGATTTCCGTAAGCCGGGCAAGGAATACATTGAGGCTTATGCCGACTTTATAGAAGCCAAGGCGCGCAAGCTGCTTTCCCACGGCAGGCTGGAACAGGTACGCCAGGCGCTGGCCGGAGAGGGCGACTGATCATGCCTTACCGCAATCTGGGCATGGACCTGGTGCGTGTTACCGAAGCCGCCGCGCTTTCCGCCGCCCGCTATATGGGGCTGGGCGATAAGGAGGGTGGAGACAAGGCGGCGGTGGACGCCATGCGCGCCGTGCTGAATGGCGTGGATATGGATGGCGTGGTGGTGATTGGCGAGGGGGAAAAAGATGAAGCGCCCATGCTGTATAACGGGGAGAAAATCGGCAATGGTCGCGGCCCTGCCCTGGATGTGGCGGTAGACCCCGTGGAAGGTACCCGTTTGCTGGCCTTTGGCCGGCCCAACTCCATCGCCGTGATCGCGGCGGCGGAAAAGGGCAGTATGTGGCAGCCGGGGCCCTCGTATTACATGCGCAAGATTGTGGTGGAAAAGGCCGCCCGCGGGGCCATCGACATCAAAGAATCGGCCACGGAGAATCTGAACCGCATCGCGGAAGCCCTGAACCGCAAGGTGAATGAACTGACCATTTTTATACTCGATAAGCCGCGCCACCGGCAGTTGATCGACGAGATTCGTAAAACCGGGGCCCGTATTTCGCTGAACAGCGACGGCGATGTGATGGGCGCCCTGATGGCCGCCATTCCCGGTTCGGGTATCGATGTGCTGATGGGTACGGGCGGCACGCCGGAAGGGGTTATCGCCGCCGCGGCGGTGAAGGCCCTGCATGGCGGCATGCAGGCCCGCTGCCACCCGCAGTCCGATGAGGAACGCCAGGCGCTTTCCCGGGCCGGCATGGATATAAGCGCGGTCTATACCGAGGATGATCTGATCCGTTCCGACGACGCCTTTTTTGCCGCCACGGGCATTACGGAGGGCTCTTTTTTGGAGGGCGTCCACTTTGACCGCAATGGCGGCGTAACCACCCACAGCATCGTTATCCGGGCCCTTTCCGGTTCCATGCGCTTTGTGAAAGGGGTGCATCAGCTCAACGCGGAACATATTTTTGGCGCGGAAGGGCTGGCCTCCGCCGTGCGGCTGGCCACCACTTAAGGCGTTGTGTTTTGCGGGAACTCTGTTTAATTTTAAAACTTACGTAGGACATAAAATAAAATCCTGAAAAACCGGGCAAGGAACAGTATATGAAAACACGAAAAATAGCTCCGTCCATTCTCTCCGCCGATTTTGCACGCTTGGGCGAGCAGGTTGCACTGGTGGACAAGGCGGGCGCGGACGTGATCCACGTGGATGTGATGGACGGCCACTTTGTACCCAATATCACCATCGGGCCGTTGATCGTTTCGGCCATTCGCCCGGTTACCGACTTACCGCTGGACGTCCACCTGATGATTGAAAACCCCGATCGTTATATCGAGGCCTTTGCCGGGGCGGGCGCCGATTACATCACCGTGCATGTGGAAGCCTGTCCCCATCTGCACCGCAGCTTGCAGGCCATCCGCGAGCTGGGGGTAAAGGCGGGCGTGGCGCTTAACCCGCATACGCCGGTTTCGGCCGTCGCCGAGGTGCTGGATGTGCTTGATCTGATCCTGATCATGTCCGTGAATCCCGGTTTTGGCGGGCAGAAGTTCATTCCCCGCGCCCTGCACAAGCTGAAAGCCACGCGCGAGCTGCTGACGGCCACGGGCATGGGACACATTGAGGTGGAGGTTGACGGCGGGGTAAAGAGCGGCAATATCCGGGAGATAGCCGAAGCAGGCGCTGAAATACTTGTGGCCGGATCGGCTATCTTTAAAGCGCCCGATCCGGCCGAAGCCATCCGGGAGATGAAATCGCTGCTCGATATGACAAAGCAATAGACCCGGTTAAATCATAAGCCGGGGGGTATATCTGAAAGAACAGTTTCCGCCAGGTTATGAATGGGTTTTAGTCCTAATAAAACACCTCCCCATACGAAACTTAGATTATGGCCTTACGCCCCGTATTCCTGAAATCCATTACTGAAAGATGTGATAAAATTTTGTCCCGGCTATAAATAACATTATATTTGCACGATAACATCGTTTAGGTTATTGTGCACTAATAAAGTTATTGTAAGGGGAATGATGAAGCTGCGACAATATATTTTTGAATTACTTGGAGTGGATTTACGACTGCAACCTTTAAAAGCGGTTGACAGGAAGAAGTTGCCGCTTTACCTGATGGAAATATATAATCTAAAAAGAGGTTCCCTGTTCGGCCGGGAAGTTATGTTTTTGGAACAAAAGACACAGGGACATTTCACCGCCGGCCAATATCACAAGCAGATCACCCATATCGAAAATACTTTTAATATGCCGGCCGTTCTGGTTCTGGAACAGCTGGAAGCATATAACCGAAAGCGGCTTATAAAAAGAAAGATAGCTTTTATTATTCCGGGACTGCAAATGTATATTCCCCAGTTGTTGGTGGATTTACGTGAGTTTCGTACTGCAACACAAAAGAAAAAGGAGAAGCTTCAACCGGCGGCGCAGTGCCTCCTTCTGTACCATCTTGAAAAAGAGGGTGTTGAAAATATGAACTTTAAGGAGATTGCCCATAAAGTTAACTACACACAAATGACCGTTACCCGCGGCGCAAGGGAGTTGGCCGCTAAACAGTTGTGTCGCATTGAGGGGACGAACGGGAAACGATTGGTTTTTGATGAGGATAGGGAAATTATCTGGAACAGGGCGTTGCCGTATTTACAAAATCCTGTAAAAGAAAAGATATATACTGACGACTTTATTGACGAGCAATTACTTTTTAAATCGGGTATGAACGCCCTCTCCCGGTTAACCGAGTTGACGGATGGCCCACAAGAATGTTTTGCCATTGCCCAAAGAGATTATAACGATTTACTCAAGCATAAACGTATCACCGCCATAAACAGATATGAAGGACGTGTCTGCCTGGAAATCTGGAGATATGCGCCCGCTATCCTCGCGGAAAATCGTATTGTGGATACGCTGTCCCTGTATCTTATTTTTAAGGATATCAGGGATGAACGCGTGGAAAAGGAAATTGAAAAGATGGTAAGCCGTGTATGGTAAAAGGTATTGATATATTTCGTGATTTTTTTAGGGAATTTGCAGGAAATTATATTTTAATCGGAGGCGCCGCCTGTGATGTGCATATGAGCCGGGCGGGCCTGCATTTTAGGGCAACCAGGGATCTGGATATAGTTCTCGTTGTCGAAGCGCTTAACTCTGCTTTTATTCAAAAATTTTGGGAATTTATTAAAGAGGGGAACTATCATAATAGACAGAAAAGCGTGGGGAAAAGAAAATATTATCGTTTTATTAAACCGGAGAAAGAGGGATATCCTTTTCAGTTAGAGTTGTTCGCCGCAAAACCACAACTGTTGAACCTGCCGGACGAATCGCGCCTGACGCCCATTCCCGCCGGAGAAGACATCTCGAGTTTATCGGCGATTTTAATGGATGAGGATTATTACAATTTTGTTAAGGAGCATAGCACTGTCAGGGGAAACCTTCATGTGGCGCAAACAGAAGCTATAATTTGTTTAAAGGCCCGCGCGTTTCTCGATTTACAAAACAGAAGGGAACGGGGAGAGAAAGTTGATGAAAAATCCGTCAGAAAGCACAGGAATGATGTAATCCGTCTGGCGGTATTGCTTACCTCGGAGAAATCTTTAAAGCTGCCATCGTCAATAGCTTTAGACATGGGAAAATTTTTACGGGTAATCGAGGAGAGTCCGTCTGATTATAGGTTACTCGGAAAAAACATGGGAATACCCGGCATGGGCGGCACTAAGATTATTAAGCAACTAAGGCACACATATTTAGTATAGACTTCTCTCGTTTAAAAAGGCCACATACACATCTGTTGAGCCGGTAAAAGCAGAACTGACAGAAATTATTTATGCTGCCCGGTCGTTAAACCCGCTAACGGCAGCATGGGCACGCCCGGACAATTCATCACCTGGAGGAAGTATGTTTAGAGCCTGGTCTTTATCTTTTCTGTTTTTTTTCTTTACTTTATGCACGGTTTCCTGTAAGGAAAACGCTGCTCCCGGAAAAATCACCGACGACGTCATACGCACCGCTCCCATCCCGGCCGACAGATACGGCGCGGATGCTTATGGCATGAAGAAGTATGTTCTGGTCTTTTTAAAGCGCGGCCCCAATCCTCCCGCGGATTCCACCGAAGCGGCGCGCCTGCAACAGGCCCACATGGCCAACATCAGCCGACTGGCCGATGAGGGCACGCTGGTGCTGGCCGGACCTTTTCTGGAGGATGGGGATCTGCGCGGCCTCTATCTGTTCGATGTACCGACCGTTGAAGAGGCGCGCCGGCTGACGGAAAGCGATCCCGCGGTTAAGGCCGGCAG
>WGCN01000080.1 GCA_015493745.1 Calditrichales bacterium | reverse complement strand
CACCTGGCATCTGACCCAGGAGCGCCTGGCCGGCGTGGATATCCTGATCAGTCCCAATGTGAAGCGCTATAGCTGGGCGGCCATTGAGAAGATGGATGAGATCATAGAGGAAGGGGTGGTCGCCGCGGAGAATTCGCTGGATATTATCAAAAAGCTGGTGGGCAAAGAGTAGTACGCTTTTTTTGTAAAAAATGCGTCACGAAACTTATACTTCTTTTTTTCCAAAGGGAATGCCCAGCTTTTTCATGCGATTCCTTAATGTATTGGGATTTATGCCCAGTATTTCCGCTGCGCCCTCCTTCCCGTTTATCCTGCCGTTTGTCTTTGACAATACCCGGCGAATGTAACGGGCCGTATGCCTGTCCAGTGTTTCCCAATCGTCATTTATAGTTATGCCTGCCCGCCCTTCAGGCACAGCGCCGCTTAAATCTCCGAAGCTTAACGGACCCCGGGGGTTCAGTATCAAATTACGTTCAACGATGTTCTCCAATTCGCGCACGTTTCCCGGCCATGGGTAACGAGTCAGTAAATCCAGCGCCTTATCCGAAAGGTGAGGTATCCCCGGCAGTTTTAATTCCCTGGCCTTTTTACTGATAAAATACTGAACCAACGCCGGGATGTCCGCTGTTCGTTCCCTCAGGGGGGGGATGCGGATTGGAAAAACATTAAGCCGGAACCATAAATCTTCGCGGAATTTTTTTTCTTGTACCATTTTTTCCAGATTGCGGTTGGTCGCAGCGATAAAACGGATATCCAGCCGCAGGGTTCTGTTTCCGCCCACCCGTTCGATTTCCTTATGCTGTAAAACACGTAACAAACGGGATTGTGCCGCCAGGGGAAGCTCGCCGATTTCATCCAAAAAGATCGTTCCCTTATCGGCACGTTCAAAACGGCCGCGTTTTTGGCTAAGCGCTCCGGTAAAGGCCCCTTTTTCATGGCCGAACAGCTCGGAATCTATAAGCGACTCCGGTATGGCCCCACAATTAACTTTTACGAACGGTCCCTCCTTGCGGGAAGAAGAATAGTGAATGGCGTTGGCGATGACATCCTTTCCCACACCTGTTTCGCCCAATAACAGCACAGGGCTGTCCAGCCCGGCAACACGGTGTACCTGATCCATAACGTCCCTTAGTCCAAAATGGACTCCGATGATTTCCTCACCGGTAAGTTGTCTGATCTCCCGAAACAGATATCGGTTATCATCCTTAAGCAAATTCTTTAGTCGGTTTACCTCACGAAACCGCAATGTATTTGAAAGGGCGATCACAAAGGGCTCTTTTAACAAGGCCACCTTATCCACATGTTCGGGAGCAAGCGTTTCGTGCTCCGCTATAAAGGTCAGTGAGCCGAGGTACTTTTCTCCAATATTGAGTGGCATAACGATAAATGAAGTTGCCCTTATCCCATGAAAGTGAAACATCTCCCGGTAAAGCCGGGCTGTTTGTACGTTAACGATATGAAGGTGAGGTTGAACCTGCCTCTGACTGATTTTTTCCTCGATTTGCCGGCGGGCTTCACTGGAAAGGGGTGTTAAAAAGTCGACTTCCCGGGCCTCGGTAGCGGAAACGATGGCCACGGTGCGCATGGCTTTTAAGGGCTTTTCGTATAGCTGGAGAGACAGACGGTCCAATGGCATTTCCCGTTGCAGGAACTTTAAAACGGAAAGCATGGCCTTTTCAATTTCCAAAGTGCCGCAAATACGTAGTGTGGCCTCTCTGAAAAACTGGTTGGAATTCATTTTGGATATCCCTCCTTACCTCTAAATATCCAGTTACCATATACGGTAAATATGGAAAGAGTTATCTTATATGTCAATAAAAATCATCATATATGGTAAAAATGATCTGGTGAGCTTTTTTTTGCTTGATTTTTCGTGGTTTTTAAAGCGGCACGGTTTTGGCAAGAGTCCTAAATAAAAACTGGAAACGATATAAGATGACGCGTCTGGAAATAATAGAGTTGCGAGCGGTCCCGGGTGAAGAGGAGGGGGTGCTAAGATTGTTGACCCGTTGGCAGGCGGATATGTTAGCTGAGGGAAAAGTGAAGCAGGTTAAAATATATAAAAATAGCAGCGTCGCAACGGATTACAGTATCCACTTGACCTATGATCCGCTACATAGCGTGGGAAGGCATTGGTTGCATGGAAGCTGCCTGGCGGGTGAGCTGGAAAAGTTTGGCCTGATAAACCATAGGGTTTGGCTGGAATTACAGTTATCCGGTCACAAAGCGGACGGTGAATTTTAATTGTTATCGGAGGGTATATGGCACGGCTAAATTATTTTCAGGGACTGTGTTTGTTCTGGGCCCTGTTGGGCATCGGCTCCCGCATTCTGATGGGGGTGTTTCAACAGAGATGGATTGCATGGGAAATGGAGAGGGCGTATGGGCCGCAAAAGCCCGGCTGGTTGTTTTTTGTGAGTCTTGCAGGATGGGGGGTGATCGCTTATACCTGGTATGCCGTTTTTACAACGGATATCGCATACGATTGGATTCTGGCGGTTTTTGTTTCCTTTACGGGGGTGAAAATATTCATACTTCTTTTTCGCTATGATAAATTCCGTTTCTTTTTATCCGGGATGCTTAGCGACCGGAAAAAGATGCTCTGGCTCAACGTTTCTGTTTTGCTTTTTTCCCTGGCCTGCGTGGGCATGGCTTTGTTTGTGTATTGATATTACAAAAGAAAGGATGGTTTGAGATGAAAGTCTTTATTACGTCTGTTTTACTTTTACTATGGATCGTATTAAACACGGGGTGTACAACCATGAATAAGACCATAATTAAAATGTTTGATAATGCGACGCCCGGAAACAGGGGCGTTGTAACGGAGGAAGATATTAAATCGCTTCCGGAAGTCATACAAAACTATTTGCACTACACCGGTATTATCGGCAAGGAAAAAATAAGAACGGTGCGTCTCAGGCAACAGGGGGGCTTCCGTTTGAAACCGGGAGAGGATTTTAAAACCATGAGTGCGGTACAGTACTTTAATGTTGATGATATTGAATTCTACTGGCGGGGAAAAGTAAGTGTTGTTACCGCCACGGATCGGTTTCTCGGCGGAAAGGGTGATTTGACCGTAAGGCTGCTCGATTTGATAAAAGTATCCTATGCCGACGGGCCGGAAGTGGACCAGGGAGAGATTCTTCGCTTTCTGGCCGAGGGTGTCTGGTTCCCTTCCGTTTTTGTCAATGATTACATCCGCTGGGAAGCCCTGGGTGAACGTTCCGCCAGGGCCACCATTGTGCAAAACGGATTGTCGGCATCGGCGGATTTCTATTTTAATGATCAATATCAGGTGTCAAAAATAATCGCCAATCGTTATATGGAAAAGGATGGTACTTTTAAAATGGCTGTCTGGGAAATCAGAATCAAGAGATATACGGAATTCAATGGTATAAGGATACCACAAGAATCCCATGTGATATGGAAGCTGGAAGAGGGCGACTTTTGCTGGTATAAACCGGAAATCCAGGATATAGAATACAATGTTTCTTTGCCCTATTGAGGAAATGACCATGAAAGAGAAAACGAAGGCCAGGCCATGGCTAATGATTGCAATGGCAGTATTGCTGATTACATGGAGTTGCAGCGGTATCGGAAGTACCCGAAAAAATAAAAGGCCTGTTCTTGAGGCGCCTCCGGCCGTCTCCTTTCTGGCCGGTGTTTCCACGGGGGGGCTGGTGGAAAACAATTCCCTGGAAGGAATAAAAAACATTTCCGGCGTGGATGCCATAAGCGGCGCCACAAGGATACGCTTTAGCGCCGGTGTTCACAAAGAGATTCGCTATAAGGGGCTTATGTTCGAAAGTGGTATCGATTATCTGGCCTTTGACCAAACCCTTGCCTGGGATATGCCTTCCTTTTCCCGGAAGGGTAAAAGGGATGTACGGTTTAGCCAATGGCGGATGCCGGTGACTTGCAATGCCCGCTTCTTTAAAAACAGAGAGGGAGAGGCCCGGCTCATTGTTAAGGGCGGTATATCGGTTGGTTATACGGCACTCAAATCGATTGCGGATAGCGGTACGCTTCCAGAATATACGTTCAACCGTTGGGACTATGGTCCCACGCTGGGCTTGATGTATTTTCCTTTTTTTCCCGCGCAGGATTTCAGGTTAGGTGTATTTCTGGATGTGTATCGTGGAAGCAGGATTTATAAGGACGCTTTTCACCGGGGGGAAGGATTGGGCGGACAAAGCTATCTGAAGCTTGGGATTGTGATTCAGTCAAGGTAAAAAAGCTTTTACCGCCCGGACTATTCCCGGTTGTTTTCATGCCGGAGGGATAACATAGGAATGATACCGGAATATAATTAAGTGGGGAACGTGATGTTTAGAACTGTAAATATACTTGTCTTGATTGCTCTCTTTTTGTTCAGCGGATTAAAGGGAAAAGAACCGGATTCACTTGGCGGGAAGAACAACAACCTGCTCGTGCTTCCCGTTCTATTTTTTACACCGGAAACAAAGTGGGCGGGAGGGGCCGCGGTAAACTACTTCTTCCGAACCGGGAGAAACACCGCCGGGAGCCGTCCGTCAACCGTGATGCCGTCGTTCATATATACGCAGAAAAAACAGATAATGGCTGAAGGATTTTTTGATATATATGGGCAGAATCAAGCCTGGCATATGTTGGGATATGTCGCTTATAAAAAATTCCCGGATTTGTTTTACGGAATCGGCCATGACACTCCCGGGAGTAGCGAGGAAAAATATACACCGCGTACCACCCAAATTCGCCTAAACCTGTTAAAAAGATTCTTTCCGGGATTGAATATTGGAATTCAATATGAATATGAGCATCATACGCTCCTCAAAGTGGAACCCGGGGGGCTTTTAGCAGGCAGAAGTATTACCGGCAGCAGTGGTGGAAGTAGCTCCGGCGCCGGGCTGCTGGTTAATTATGATACCCGTGACAATATTTTTTATCCCGTTTCCGGAATTTACTTTCAATGGGCGATGGCTCTGTTTCATCGCCTTTTGGGTAGCGATTACGGTTTTAGGTATTATAGTCTCGACTTTCGCCGATACCTATCATGCTCATCTTCCGGGGTTTTGGCGCTGCATTTCTACACGCGCCTAATGAACGGTAACCCACCGTTCCAGATGCTGTCCGGCCTTGGCGGACGAATTGACGGATACAATATAATGCGCGGCTATTACGAAGGACGTTACCGGGATAAACAATTGCTGGCCCTGCAGCTTGAATACCGGTTATGGCCTCTTTGGCAGGAACTGGGGCTGGTGACTTTTGCCGGCTGGGGAGATGTGTCCGATAAAATTAAAAACTTCGAGTTACAAAGTTTTAAATACTTCCTTGGGGTCGGGATCCGCTTCCGGATCAATTCCCGGGAGAAATTGAATATTCGTGTGGACTATGCCATGGGCCCGGGTACCGGCGGTTGGTATATCACGGTGGGCGAGGCTTTTTAATGCTGATTTTTTAAGGAATACGGAAGATGAAGCAAAAAAATATTAAACGATACAAACGGGTGGTTGATATATTTATTTTGCTCGTTTTGATTTCAATACTTTTCCAAATGCCCGGCGGCAGTCAAGCTCCAAAAGTAGAGGCGCATGCCTCCCCTGGAAAATTTATCGGATATCTGGAGAGACGCATTCCGGTTCTGATGAAAACCTATGACATACCTGGGCTCAATATCGCTTTGGTTAAACAGGGCCGCCTGGCATGGCTGCGGGCCTATGGCTATGCGGATGTTGAAAATAAGATAAAGATGACCGTGGATATGCCCTGCCGGGTAGAGTCCATCTCCAAACCGGTAACCGCCTGGGGAGTTATGAAACTGGTTGAACAGGGTAAGCTCAGTCTGGACACACGGGTGTCCTCATATCTGAAGAGCTGGCGTTTCCCATCTTCTGACTACTCCCCGGAAATGATAACGGTCAGGCAGTTGCTCAGCCATACAGCCGGATTGCCCCTGGGAACCATAGGGGTTCGCTATTCTCCCGAAGAGGATATCCCCACTTTGAAAGAGCTTTTAAGCCATGATGCCGTTTTAGAGCGGGAGCCCGGGCAATCCTTTAACTATTCCAACACGGGATTTAATCTGCTGGAACTGATCGTGGAAGAGGTGAGCGGGCAGGATTTTTCAGAATTTATGACAAATACGGTTTTAATGCCGCTAGGCATGATACATTCTTCCTATAACTGGCAGGACGCATGGCAACCGGGGAGTCCCAAGGGTTATGACGGGAGGGGAAATCCCATCGGCCTTTATATTTACCCGGATAAAGCGTCCGGCGGTTTGTTCGCGCCTGTGGAGGATATTGCCCGCTTTGTGTCAGCGGAAATGCCGCATTTTTCCTCCCGCGGAAAAGCGGTGCTTAGCCTTCAAAATATTTACCGGCTATACGCACCCGAAGTAAAAATTCCCGGCCTCTATGGCCAGGCCTTTGATTCATATGGAATGGGACATTTTATAGAAGAGCTTCCCAGCGGCGTCCGGGTCATATCTCACGGTGGTCAGGGCTCCGGTTGGATGACACATTTCTCCATGATCCCGGAAACGGGTGATGGTATTGTTATGTTGACCAACAGCCAGCGGAGCTGGCCCTTTTTCGCTTATTTGTTAAATGACTGGGCAGAATGGTGTGGATTCTCCCAGGTTGGTATGGGCCGGATCATTCAGGGGCAAAAAGCTTTATGGATTTTCATCATGATGCTTGTTCTTTTTTCCTTATGGCAGGGAGGACGACTGGGGTATGGGGTTGTTGCCGGTCAATGGCGTTTTGCTCCGCTGAACCGGAAAAACAGGTATATCCGGGCCTTGTCGGGCGTGATATCCATATTTTTGATCGTTGCTCTGATTTGGGTGGTGAATCAGGATTATTTCTTTCTTTGTGCCGTGTTCCCGATAGCTTCCGTGTGGTTGGGATATGCCACAGCCCTGAGCAGTTTGGTTTTACTCGTCTCCTCCCTGTTTGTGAAGGTCAAAGTCAAAACAGATGGAGTGGATATCTGAACTTGCGTAGAAAAAATAACGAATCCGCCAACCTGTGCCGCAAAATTGAGAGAAAATACCTTTTACGACATAAATACTTAATTATGGATGGTTTTCCGGCTACAGGTAATAAGAAAGGCCGCCAACGTGTTTTTGGCGGCCCGGACAGTAAAGGCTCTTAACAGTAAGCCCCGATTACCGCAATAGCTGCATTTACCCGTATCCAGCCGGTAATAATAAGCGCCGCCGGGCAGGCGCCGCCCAGATCATTGCGTCCTTCCCAGACCACTCGTAGATGTAATAACCCTAGAAGTCAATTTTATGGCAGAACTCACTTTGCGTTAACTCCTTCAGGTCAATCGTTTTTTTTCGTAAAATTCGTCTTCCATATCTACTTTATAGATTCCATTTGATTTTAGAATTTCAAAAATTGACGATTTAGTGAAAAAGTCAAAGGCGCCTTTTGCCGGATGCCAAATATTATTGTTCTCCGAGTATTGATTTAATATCTCTGATAAGTCTGTTCTTTGAAGCTTCTTTTTAAGTGAACCAATTCAAGTCCGCAATGCTTTATTCAGCTCTTTGCAGTCCTTCAGTTTTGTGCTTTGAATTATTTCACTCCACGTTACTTTCTTTCTTTTCTGAGAAATTTCTTCACCGGTTGGATAACATTCATTGGATGAATTGATCGTCACATTTGAATAATTTCCAGGTTTTTTAAAATCTCATCTTTTTCCCGAGCTTCTTCGAACGAGATTGTTTTTTAGAACTGTTCGTATTGCAATGTTCTTTGTCAAGTTTGAAAAACGGCAAAAGCCCAATGTAAACATTATCAAACTCAGAGTAATGTTTCAATACAGGTGTTTCTTCGTCCTGATATAGGTTTTTATTTTCTATTTCGCTCATTTTTCAAATTGGTGACAACGATAAACATAAGCGTAGCGCGGGTTTCCGAAACCCTGCACTTTCATTTTACCCTTTGTACAATCTTTCAATTTTGCGCTGGAACCCGAATTACCTGTGGCCTTTGTCGGCCAAAGTGTTTTTATTTTAGTATCAATAGATCCATTAAGCGTTCATTAATGTAGTAGTT
>WGCN01000079.1 GCA_015493745.1 Calditrichales bacterium | reverse complement strand
GTATCCTTCACCTCATAGGGAAACTTCATCATGGTGCCCAGGGGCATGGCCTGGAACAGATGCTCCTCCACCACCCGCGTCTCCCGGCGGAAAATAAACGAGGGCGGCATGCCGGCGGTGGACATCCGCATTTTATCGCCTTTAATTTTGAGCATGGTCAGGCACATGGAGGTTTTGCCAAAGTTCATTTCTTTTATACAGCGGGTAAATTCTTTAAAAGAAAAAAGGATATCCGGGTTGGACGCATAACTTCTAAAAAGTGATTTTGTAGCGGTAACCATGGTACCCGCTTTCATGCCGTGGCCGGTGGCGTCCCCGATAACGACGGTTAAGGTACCATCCAGCCCGACATGAAAATCATAGTAATCTCCGCCGACCTCGGTGGCGGTTTGCATATACACGGCAATATCCAGATTGGGCAATTGCGGCAGTTCCCTGGGCAGCATGGAAAGCTGCAACTGACGTGCTTCTTCCAATTCCTGGGACTTACGTCTATTTTCCGCTTCCAGGGCCCGACGCTCGGCGTCGGAGGCCTTGGCCTGTAATTCGGCGGCCTCGGCGCGCATTTCCATCTCACGGATACGCATGCGTTCCCTGGCTTTACCCATCAGTCGACGGCGTTGAATACGATCAATACCAAAAATGATGCCCAGAAATATCAAACCGTATCCGCCATAGGCCCACCAGGTTTGCCACCAGGGTGGAAGGATGGTGACCTTCAATGATTTCCCTTCTTCGTTCCATACACCGTCGCGGTTGCTGCCTTTAAAGGAAAAGGTGTATTCTCCCGGATCCAAATTGGTGTAGGTGGCGGTGCGGCTGTTATCATAAATCCAGTTTTTATCGTAACCCTGCAACATATGGGCATATTGGTTTTTGGCCGGATTGGAAAAGTGCAGGGCCGAATAAGCAAAAGCTAAATCGCTTTGATCGTGGGCCAATTCCATTTTTTTCATATCGGTCAGATTGGTATCCGGGACAATGGCGCTTTTGGGAGACAACACCGAGACATTACTCACTTTTATATCGGCAAGATACAAAGACGGGGGCGCTTCGTTTTCCCGGGTTGCTTCAAAGATGTTCAGGCCGTGCTCGCCGCCAAAATAATATTTACCCGTGCTGCTTTTTAAAGCCACCTGGGCAACAAAATCGGTACCGCCCAACCCATCCTCGGCGTCATAGTTTACAAAGGTAACCTGGCCGGTGGATGGCGATGTGACCATCCGCGAAAGACCGTTGCGTGTGGCGAGCCATAATCCGCCATTATTTGCAGGCAGGATGGAGGCAACGTAGTTAGTGGGTAAACCGTCATCTTCGGTAAATACGCTAAATCGCCCTGTTTGGGGATCGAAACGGTTCAGGCCGCCATTGGTGGCCAGCCACAAAATCCCGTCCGCATCTTCATGGATATATTGAATGCTGTTATCGCTCACCGTGTTTTCAGTAGCCGGATCATTAGCGTATGTTGTGACGGTACGTTTTTGCAGGTCAAGCCTGTTTAAACCTTTTTGGTCGGTGCCCACCCAGAGTATGCCGTTTTTGCTTAGATGAAGCGAACGGATATTGCGGCCGGCTATCAGCATTTGCCGTGCGGCCTCATTCAGATAGTCCCGGATATGCCGTGTCCCGGCCGCATCGCTTAGCTCAATTAATTGGATGCCCCAGAATTTTAGATACGTTGGCGGCTCGGCGTTCCACTTCCCAAAAGCGTGGCTTTCATCGGATTTAAAATGAAGGGAATAGTTGCCCGGCTTAAGGTGCAGCACATCGATTGTTACCCGGTTCTTGCTATTGCCGCCAAAATAGAAATTTTTACCCGCCCCCTTACCGGCCCAGATTTCCTTTCCCTGCCCGTCGCTTATCCAGCCATAATCAGCCGGCTTTTCACCTGATCGTTCCGCGCTGGAAATAACCAGATAATCACGGGGTTTGATGATGGTAAAATCCTTATTTTCATCGGCGTCGTTACCCACATTTATAATAGACAGCTTACCCGCATCCTTTGTTAATTGCTTTTTTACAATATCCAATAAAGCCTGGGGATACACCTGGCGGCCAAGGTCGGTAACCCGTGTCAGTGAATTTAAATGTGTATCAAAATAGCATAATCCCTCGTTGGTGCCTATCCAGTAATTGCCTTTACCATCCGGCTCCAGCACACGGACCAAATTATCTGGCAGGCTGTTTGCTTTTGCGGAATCCAACACAAAGTGATTGGTTATCCGGCCCGCGTTGTTCATCCTCAGCAACCCATCGCCCCAGGTGCCCAACAAAAGCGAACCATCAGCTTGTTCAGAAATCGCCCGTATGGAGCCGCCAAACACATCGTTGCTGAATTTTATAGGGATTTTTTTAAAGCTTTCATTTACGGGATCAAACAGATTGAGCCCACCACCGCGCAGGCCCACATAAATTTTCCCTTTTTGCTTTTTGGATTCAAACAACCCGAAAACCTGCGAAGTGCTCATGCCTTGCGGATTGCCTTTTTGATAACTAAGATGTTTAAAGATAGCGCGTTGGGTATCATATTTTATTAAACCCTGATTCTGGCTACCAAACCACATGATACCACTACGGTCTGCCCATAAATAGGTTAGGATATTATCAGCTATACCCTCTTTTGTGAAATTTTGACCGGCAAACGGAATTTCTTCAAACTCATCAGAGACACCGTCAAACTTTAGGACGCCACGCAGGTTATTGGGTACCCAGATATTACCGTTCTCATCAGCGGCGATGTCATTGAAATGGTTAAAGAAGTTCAGTTTTTGTGTTTGATAGGTTTTCAGGGTTTTAAAGCTGTGTGACTCCGGGTTATATTTATAAATACCATTGCGCGTGGTTATCCAGATGGTGCCGACAAGGTCTGTATAAAGGTAGGTGATCATATTTTCAGCTTTCGTTAAATCCGGCACCTGTGCGTTCTCATTAAAAACAGCCGGTTTAAAAACCTGTTCTGCTTCATCAAACCACACCAGTCCAAAATCATCAATACCTGCCCACAGCCTTCCTTGCCGATCGATAGTACAACCAATAACCGTGCGGTCTTTGTGATTATTCACGCCTTGCGCGGTTTTGTATCTTTGCAATGACCATGTTTTCTTTTCCCGGTCAAAACGCGCCATGCCCAGGCCAATGGTACTTACCCAAATATTTTGATGCCTGTCTTTGATGAGAAATAAACCCCGGTCAAAAATATCCTTGTCTTCCGGAAATATTTCTTCAAAGTCATAGTTGATAAAGCGGTTTTGAGCACGAATATATTCAGAAACGCCCCCGCCATTAGCTACCCAGATATTTCCATTGTCATCCTCCAGCAAGCCGTGGGTCTCATTCTCCAGAAGGCTTTGCGGGTTTCCCGGTACGTTTTTGAATGTTTTAAAGGTATAGCCGTCATACATAACCACACCGCTGGTTGCTGTGGCTATCCACAGTAAACCATAGCGGTCCTGCAGGATGTCATAAATTGAGTTGTCGGGCAGGCCATCAGCCACGGTAAACTTTTCTGTTTGCAGCGATTGTGCCTTTATCTGCCCCAGGCTTAACAGAGTCACTAGCAGGATGGGCATGATTTTTTTCATTGGGCTACTCCAGTGTACATTTTTATTCTTTAAAACTCTTGTATTCTTCGCGCCATTACATTGCACTCCCCGATACAAAGACCCGGGAAAAGCAGAATGACCGTTTCCTCCGTAACCTATTTCACCTTTACCACCACAAAGGTCACGTCATCATCCGGGGCCTGGTCGCCGTTCCATTTTTTGCCCCCATTTTTCAAAAAGCTAATAATCTCTTCCGGGGCTTTTTCGGCCACATCTTCAAAACCGTTGCGGATGCGTTTATAGCCGTACATCTCTTCCTTGTCGCTTTGCAGTTCCGGCAGGCCGTCGCTCATCAGCAAAATGGTATCGCCCGGTTTAAGGGTGGTATCCTTCACCTCATAGGGAAACTTCATCATGGTGCCCAGGGGCATGGCCTGGAACAGATGCTCCTCCACCACCCGCGTCTCCCGGCGGAAAATAAACGAGGGCGGCATGCCGGCGGTGGACATCCGCATTTTACCGCCTTTAATCTTGAGCATGGTCAGGCACATGGACATTTTGCCCATATTTAAACTTTTTATACAACGGGTAATTTCCTGAAAGGAATAAAGGATATCCGGATTGGGCGCGTAGCTGTTGAACAGGGACTTGGCCGCGGTGACCATGGTGCCCGCTTTCATGCCGTGGCCGGTGGCGTCCCCGATAACGACGGTTAAGGTACCATCCAGCCCGACATGAAAATCATAGTAATCCCCGCCGACCTCGGTGGCGGTTTGCATATACACGGCAATATCCAGATTGGGCAATTGCGGCAGTTCCCTGGGCAGCATGGAAAGCTGCAACTGACGTGCTTCTTCCAGTTCCTCGGATTTACGTTTATTTTCCGCTTCCAGGGCCCGACGCTCGGCATCGGAGGCCTTGGCCTGTAATTCGGCGGCCTCGGCGCGCATTTCCATCTCGCGGATACGCATTTCTTCCTTATTCTTTGCCAAAATCCTTCGTCTTTGCAGGCGGTCTATTGCCACCACAACAACAATAAGCAAAAAGCCATAAGCGCCGTAGGCCCACCAGGTACGCCACCAGGGCGGCAAAATATTTAGACGGATCGAAGCGCCCCGCTCATCCCACAGGCCATCGCTGTTAGACGATTTGACGCGAAAAACATATTCACCGGGATCGAGATTGGTATAAGGCGCGTAACGCCGGTCGCCGTCAATCCAATCCTCTTCAAAGCCTTCTAATTTGTATAGAAATTTATTTTTGTCGGGACGGACAAAATGCAGGGCGGCAAACTCAAAGGCAATGATATTTTGATCATAGGCCAGGTTTATCTCCCGTGTCTGCTCGATGGCCCTGGAAAGCGGCGTTTCCGGCCCGGGGCTAACTTTTTTATTTGATAAATAAAATCCAGAAACAACGGTTTGCGGCTTAACAGCATTCGGTTCACCGGGGAAGAATGTGGTCAGGCCGCCATTGCCGGCAAAAATAATTCCCCCATCTTTAAGAAGCTCCTTTGTGCCGGGCTTGAACTGGATAAAGGGCAGGCCGTCCTGATTGGTATAATTGACAAATGTCGGTGTATGCCCCTCTTTTATATCGTTGGGATCAAAACGGGAAATGCCGTCCAGAGTGGCCAGCCAGATTTTATGCTCCGCGTCAGCCAAAATGGAAACGATGTGATTATTGGGCAGGCCGTCTTTTAGGCCGTAACGCATAAAGGAGTCCGTTTCATAGACATAGCGGTTCAGGCCCTTTTGCGTGGCAATCCACAGGGTGCCGTTTTTATCCAGCAGCATATCGTTAATCTGGTTATTGCTGATGCTGCCGGGATTGTTTAGCTGAAAGCTGTAATTGGTAAACTTTCCTATGCGCCGGTCAAAGCGGCTAAGCCCTTTATCCATTGTCCCGACCCACAACATTCCATAAACGTCCTCCTCAATGGCCGTGGTGCTGCTGCTGATGATGCTGTTGGGCTTTTCAAATTTATTTAACCGGGCCTCTATAAAGGCATACTCCTCCGCGGATAGGGCCAGGGCCTGAATGCCCCACCATTCCGGTCGCGCCGGGGCGGGAACGTTCCAACTGTTATAGGCGTGGCTGTCATCGGAGTGATATTTTAATTTATAAGAGCCTTCTTCCAGGGTGCCCAGCCAAAGTTGGATGCGGTTTTTCTCTCCGCCGCCGGCATGGCGCGTGGCGGCCAGCTCCATCTTGAATAAGGTTTTATCCCCGGCGTCCAACAACTCTCCATAATCATACAGGGCGTCATCGCCCTCACCGCTGACGATGAGCAGTATCGGTGTTTTTTTATCCAGTGAAAAAGGAGCGGTCTTATCGGCAAAGTCCCTGACTTTGGTGATGGATGCCAGGGGCGGGTTTTTATCCCACTTATCGCCGATAAAACTCATTAACGTTTCGGTATAACTTGTATCCTGATGCAGAAAACGGGTGAATGTCTGCTGCTGGCGATTGAAAAGATTAAGCCCGCTCAAGGTGGCTATCCACAAATCACCATCCCGCGTTTTAAAAATACGCCGTATACGGTTTGAGCTGATGGTTTTAGGTTCCGTGGGTTTGTTCTTAAACGTGGTAAATTGACCGGAGTTTGTATTAAAGCGGCTTAAGCCCCCACCCCAGGTTCCAAGCCAGATCAGTTTTTTTTCTTTGGGATCGGGATAGAGGGCACGAATGCTGTCGCCGACAATGCCGCCGTTAGTGCTTTTCCGGCTAAACTGCTTAAGCCGGTTGTTTTTTTGATCCAGACGATATAAGCCGGCGCCATAGCTTGCTATCCAAAGATAATCGGGCCTGTTTAAGTCTTGCCGTACCCCATAAATTTCCGTGTTCTCCAGCTTTTGTTTTTTTTCTTTCAAATATTCATTAAAGACAATCCGCGCCGGATTCATCTTATTGACGCCCCCCATGGTACCAATCCAAAGAACGCCGGAACGATCCCAATACAGGCTGGTGATCACGTTATTGTTCAAAACGCCCGGTACATTAATTTCCCCCAAATAGCGGGTAAATTTTTCTTCCCGGATATTAAAGCGATTGAGTCCGTTCCCCGTGCCGATCCACAGAATGTTTTTATCCTCAAGGTCTTCAACAATATGCAACACCCGCTTATCGCTAAGGCCGGACGGATCGTTTGGCCGGTGCCGGAAACGGGTAAACCGTCCCGTGGCCGGATCAAATTTATCCAGGCCGCCCAGGGAGCCGATCCACAGAATGCCGTTATCCTGCTGATAGATACTTCTTAATTCGTTGTGCCCAATACTGTTGAGGTTTTTAGGGTTATGCTTATAGCGGGTATATTCCCTGCTGCTTAGATCAAAAGCGACAAGTCCATATGCCCAGCGGGCCACCCATAACTTTTTACCCCCGGAAAGTTTATCCGGAATTACACGTATCATCACATTTGAATTTGTACCTTCCTTCATCATCCAGTCGGGTGGATAAAATTCAAAACTTTTTGTTTGCGGATTAAAAAGAACCATACCTTCCATAACGGTTGTCAGCCAAATTTTATCTTCGCTTTCCTGGTAGATGGCGGTTACCGTGTTTGTCCATTCCCCTATGCTTGCCACCTGATCCGGCGTCCGGTAGCGGTATACGGTAAAGTTTTCCTTTTCCTTATTGTAAAGGCATAATCCGTCTTTTGTGCCTATCCAAAGTTGCTTTTTTTTGTCTTCGTAAATGGCCCAGACCGAGTTATGGCTCAGGCTGGCGCTGTCCGCCGGATCATTGCGGTAAATGGTAAAGGTGTAGCCATCGTAACGGTTCAGCCCGTCTTCCGTGCCAATCCACAGATAGCCCCTGCTATCCTGAAAAACCACCTGTACCGCGTTGTTGGATAGTCCGTCACCGGTGGTAAAGTTTTCAAATTTGAAGGGAGCAGCCATGGAGACGGAAACAAAGGCACCGAGCAACAGGAGCATGAGGGCGCCTTTTCCGGTAAGCTTATAACAGATTCTCATGGGATTTCCTTTTTTGATAATGAATGGAAAGGCATCTCGCTATTTTTCCGTTTTCCGCTATAGATTGTTTGGCGGAAACGGAAAACATCGCCCCCTGGAGCCGTTGTATGACCAACGCCTGTTGGCTGTTCTCCCGGGCCGGAGCCGGGGAGAGGGATAAAATCAAAAGAATCAAGCTGAAAACCTGTTTCACCATTACATTTCCTGAAATTTTATTTGAAAGCCGTGTCATGCTAAATACCGGTCGGTTAATAGCCGCCATCCTCATCTTGGCCATAGTCATCCTCATAATCTCCGGGGCCATCCTCATCCATATACGATGTATCCTCCGGAGCATAGTAGCTATCTTCTTCGGCCGGATGAGCGTTGCCATCCGGCTCCAGGCCTATGCCCAGCACAAGAAGCACCAGGCCGACCACCAGACCGGCGGTACGGGCAAAGGTGCCCATGGCCGGGATGGAAATTTCCTTCACTTTCAGCCCGCCGCCTATAATGCCCACAAGCACCAGGATAAGTCCGGCTACGATAAGTAATGTCGGGGTTTCCGGTATCATAACAGTCTCCTTCATTGAATGTTTATTGCCGATTCCTTGATTAAATTCTGAGTCATCCCTTCAACGCACGGGCCGACGACTCAATATCCCCATGTTTTGAGGTTAGCCTTTTTTTTCATGTATCATACATTTGGATTCCAGTATCCCATACAAAACCGTAATTTCATCCAGGATATCGCTATAAAGCCCGATCTGCCTTTTATTAACAGAGATATATTCCAGAGCTTCATTTAACAATCTTTTTTTCATGGGGAGGGATAACAGCTCATCATAATTTTTGGGAAAGGCATTGAATACATCCTTTTCCATTCCCGTTAAAAAACGTCCCGATATCATGGACGCCTGATTGAGGCCATTGGCAAAATTGTCCTTATGCGCAAAGATGATGTTAACCGCATATTGGCCGTTTACCATAATGATGCTTTTTAACTCTTCTACTTTGTTGAAATATTTACTGAGCGCCTTTATGATGGATTTATCTGTGATGAGATTGAGGTTGGCGCCGGACTTCAAATCCTCAAAGGCCGCATTGTTTGGCTTGAAGTCGGAATAGATCGCTTTTATTGCCAGGTGCAACTGAATACCGACTTCTATTTTTGTGGCCTTATCCTTAAGAAGCAGGCGGGCCGCCTGGTTAGAAGCTTTTAAACGCGCCTTTGCCAATCCGAGCAGAGTGCCTATTTGTTCCCTGTCCCGGGTGACGTCATCAAGAAGCCGGCAATAATATTTATTTTCAAGATCCCTTTGTTTGGAATACGCATTCCAGTTATTAATCTGCACCGCAATCAAAATCCCGATCACCACCAGCACAATTTCACCCGCGGCATAGCGCAGGTATTTGGCCGTCCTGTTCTCCGCGGTCAGTTGTTGGCGTATCTTTCCAAGGTATTTTATCATGTGAACTTTACGATTCTATACTTTATCTTTAGCCGCGGACTAAAGGTAAATCCGTGGCAATGCTTAATGTGCCCATAAAAATCCCAATCACAACCAAAACGATTTCACCCGCGGCAAAACGCAGATGTTTGACCACCGGGTTCTCACCGCATATAAAGTTTCATCCGACTATTCTATTGCTCCTGTTTGTATATCTTCCCGCCCTTCATTACAAACACCACATTCTCCAATGTTTTAATGTTTTCAAGCGGGCTTATCTCAACAGCAATAATATCCGCTAAAAAACCTTCTTTTATTTCTCCCCTGTCATGGAGATTTAACATTTCAGCCGGATTAACAGTGGCTGCCCTGATGGCATCAATAGTAGTCATTCCTCTTTTAACCATTGCCGATAATTCCAAAGCATTACGACCATGAGGAATGAGCGGTGCATCTGTTCCAAGTGCTATTTTCACACCGGCTTTTATGGCTTTTTCATGACTTTTTATGGCCAGGGGAATGATGTATTCTGCCTTCTCAACCAGTTTGGGATTCATTTTTTCATTACCTAAAGGTATCTCCATTATCCCTGTTGTAGGCACGAGATAAGTCCCTTTTTCAATCATAAGTTCAATGGCTTCGTCGTTTAAAATCGAACCGTGTTCAATAGAAGTTACCCCTGCGTTTATCGCGGCAATTATACCTGTAGTACCATGCGCATGGGCGGCAACGGTTACATTGTGTCTTTTTGCTTCTTCTACGATGGTCACCATTTCTTCATTCGTTAATTGCTGCGCACCAACGGATTCTTCTAGTGAAAGAACTCCGGCTGTTGCCATAATCTTTATTCCCTTAGCACCATGTTTTATTTGATACCGTGTCGCTTTCAACACTTCTTCAGTCCCGTCGGCAGTCCCATTTTTGGGACCTAAATCCATAATATTCTCGGCATATCCTCCCATCATGGAAAGATCGGCATGCCCTCCGGTTATTCCAATCATATGTCCACATGGAATAATTCTGGGTGCAACAATCCATCCATTATCGGATGCTTCGGATAAAGCCACACCTATCAGCTCAATAGAAGGGTGAACCTGCCCGATGTTTCTAACAGTTGTAAAACCGCTTAATAAGGTTTTTTCTGCATTTCGTGCTCCTCTTAAAGAATTTTTGCTTGTATTTTCGGTTACTAACAGATATTGATAATTGTCTTCAAAATCCATATCCAAATGAACATGCATATCCATTAATCCCGGCAGTAATATTTTGCCCGACAAGTCAATCACTTCAATGTTATCAGGTATTGTTTTGGGGTTGACGGACTTTATTAACCCATTTTCAATCAGAAGATTGGCCGGTTTAACTAATTTGCCGCTTCTTACATCCAGGTAGGATGCGGCTTTGATTAATTTCTGTTGCCCCTGAATCGATGTATACGATAAAAACAGTATTATAAATAATAAGTATCGTTTCATATGTTTGGATTCTCCTTTAACGATAGATTGAACATGTTTTTTGCGTTTCCTTTTATCCGTGTTTGATCGGTGCCTGTCCGCGGCAAGTTGGCGCCTGTTTTTCCCAGGTATTTTAGTATCTTTTTACTTGCCTGTTACGTCCGCATCAAAACGCGCCGCGCTCCGGTTAAGTGAGCGGACTCAAACAAACGGGCGTTCATATCCGCTTGTATAAAGTTTAAGTATGGATCAAAATAGGGGAAGAAGCGGGCGGGCGGTTATAAGAAATACGCCAATTTATATAAAAAATCCGACATTAAGCAGTGGCAGGAAAAATCAGGTGGAGAAGGAACGAGTGGCAGTGGACGGTGGCCATGGCAACAGCCTACTGCCACTGTATACAGCCCCTCAACGATCTCTTCTTCCAGCCGTGGTACACCCTGACACCCGCCCTTATTGTTTTTCAACAACGGCGCCCGGGGTTACGCCAAATTGTTCGCGGAAACATTTTGTAAAGTAGGCGACACTGCCAAAACCGCACATATAGGCGATTTCGGAAACAGTGGCGGCCTTTTTTAAAAGAAGCCCCCTGGCGCGTTGCAAGCGTATGGTGCGGATGAATTGCCTGGGCGATTGATCGGTGAGGGCCTTCAATTTGCGCTGTAGCTGCCGCTCGCTCATGGTTGTATCGGCGGAAAGGGTTTTAAGATTGAACTTCTCATTGGCAAGGTTATTTTCAATACTCTGCATAACCTTTTTCAGAAAAACCTCGTCGGCGGAGTTAATGCTGATTTCCGAGGGTTTAAGCCCGCTAAGGGCGCTAAAGCGCTCGCGCAACTTTCGCCGGCTGTCGATCAGGTTTTTCACCCGGACGATCAACTCCTTAAAGCTGAAGGGCTTCACCAGATAGTCGTCGGCGCCTGTCTCCAGGCCTTCTATCCGGTCTTCACTTGCGGCACGGGCGGTTAGCAAAATAATAGGAATGTGGCTGGTACGCATATCTGTTTTCAGCCTTTTGCATAAACCAAAACCATCCAGCTTAGGCATCATCAAATCGCTGATTATGAGATCGGGAATAAGCTCGATGGCCTGCTCCACGCCGGCCCGGCCATCATCGGCCTCGATCACATTAAAATTGTTATGCAAATTTTCCCGGATATAAGCCCGCACGTCATCGTTGTCTTCCACAACCAGAATAAGCGGTAAATGGCTGTCGTTCTTTTCGGATTTTATATTCCCGGAGGCGACCGTTGCCGTTTCAGCCACCCGTTCCGCCTTATCATCAGCAGGAGGGATACCTTCATTAATCCGTGTGGTCGTTTTCTTTTCCACATGCTCCGTTTCCTCTGACTCACCGGGATGATATGGCAGGTAAAAAACAAAGGTTGTGCCCTTCTTTTCCCGGCCGGAAACCTCGATAAACCCGCCATGAAGCTCAATCATTTCCTTTACCAGAGCAAGCCCGATTCCGGTTCCGTCATGCACCCGCTTTGAGGGGCCGTCGACCTGATAAAAGCGATTAAATATATTCTCCCGCTGATCATAGGGAATGCCCTCTCCCGTATCGGAAACGGTAACCTCTATAGAATTCTTCCCCGGAACGTTTCGCCTTTGGTCTTCCGGGCTGTTTTGAAAAACGGGCTCACCTGCTTTCAGTGTAAAGGCAGTGGCGGATGCTTTTACCGCAACCCTAATCCGGCCGCCATCCGGGGTAAATTTAAAGGAATTGGAAAGAAGATTATTAATGACGCTTTCCAATTTTTCCGGGTCAAAGTGTGTGATTAGCTTTTTTTCATTTACAACATAATCCAGACGGATATTTTTTGTTTCCGCGAGCGATTGGTAACCCATGACCAAACCTTTTACAAAAGGAACAAAATCACCTTTATGCATATTCAAAGGCATTTTTCCCGCATCCAGCCTGGAGAGATCCAGAATCTGGTTGATCAGCTTTAAAAGTTGGCGGGCATTGCGTTGCATAACCCTTATGGCCGTTCTGTGCTTTTCATTTTTAATATCCCGGTACAGGTTTTCAAGAGGGCCGAGAATTAAGGTTAGGGGCGTACGGAATTCATGGGAAATATTGGCAAAGAACCGTGACTTAAGTTGCGAAAGTTCACGGATTTTTTCCCCCTCCATTTCCCCTATGCGCAGGCGGTTTTTCAACAGCAGGCGATTCATTTCATAGCGGCGTACCCCCCACAGGGCGGCAAGGAACAGCACACCGTATAAACCATAGGCCCACCAGGTTTTGTAAAACGGCGGCTGAATGGTGATCATCAGCGAAAGCGGCTGCTCATTCCTAACGCCATCGTTGTTGGCGCCGCGCACCTGAAAGGTATATTGCCCGGGAGGCAGGTTGGTAAACGTGGCCGAGCGTTGACGCCCCGCCTGAATCCAGTTTTCGTTAAAACCCAGCATACGGTAGGCATAGCGGTTGTTCCGCGGTTCCGAATAGTCAAGAGCGGCAAATTCCAGGGTAAAGATATTTTCACGGTAGCTCAGTATTAAATGCTGTTTGGCGGAAATCAGGCTGTCGAGTATGTGCGGATTGCTTTTATGGCTCGCAGGCTTGTTGAAAATCCTTAAACCGGTTAACACGCTTGAAGGCCGGTATTGGTTTTTTTTAATATCTTCCGGATAAAAATAATTTAAGCCTTTTATGCCGCCAAAGAACATCTGACCATCCGGGGAGAGAAAATAGGCTCCCGTGTTGAACTCACTGCTTTGCAGGCCGTCGTTTACATCATAATTTTCCACGGCATGGGTGGTACGGTTAAAACGACATAAGCCCCGGTTGGTACTCAGCCACAGATTGCCCTGACCGTCAGGTAATGCGGCATACACAACGTTGTTTGGCAATCCGCTGTTTTCGTCAAAAAAAAGCAGGCTGTCCCGGGCCACATCATATCGGGCCAGGCCCAGGCCGGACGTCCCCAGCCATAAACGCTGCGGTCGCCTGGGGTCAAGGGTGATGGAAAGTATTTTGTTTGCGGCCAAACTGTTGCGGAAGCTTTTTTTATCTTTATAATAGGTAAACTTTTCCTGCTCGGGATCAAAATGTATCAAGCCGTTATCCGTGGCCAGCCAAAGCTTACCGTTTTCATCCTCTAAAATATCCGTAATAGCCGTAAAATGTCTTATTTGCGGCGTTTCAAATTTGTAATGGCGGAATGTACCTTCCTCCGTTCCGTACCGGCTAAGATACGAAGCTGTCACTATCCAGATGTTTTTATCCCGGCTCTGTAAAACCTTATATGCTACCTTTTCCATTAAACCGGTGTCCCGGGAGAAATGCCGTATTTTTTTCGTCCGGGGATTGTAGCGATATACCCCCTCGTAGCCGGCGGCCCAAATATGGCCTTTATCATCTTCCGTCAACGATCCGAAGCCGGCATTTCCAAAATCGGAGGGCCGTTTAGGGTCTGTTTCATAACTGACCAGCCGAGAAGTTTTCGGGTCCAATTCATAGAGTACATCGGCGCTGATCCATATCCTGCCGTCGGAGGATTTTAAGACCGCGGTAACGCTAAAGCGATCTATCAACGATTTAAAATTTACGGGTCTCCTGAAAAGTTTGAATCGTTTTCTTTTGCTGTTAAAGATGTTGAGACCGTATCCATTGGTGCCTACCCAGATAACGCCCGATTTGTCCCGGATAAGACGGGTAAGGATGGAGTTATTGAGGGAAAAGGGGTTTTGGGGGTCATGCACCAATTTCCGGAAGGTCTGCCTTGTGGTGTCAAAAAGTATCAGGCCGATGGCCGTAACGCCCCAGATTTCCGTGCCCGGCCCCTGAATAAGATCATAAACGGAGCCCCAGCCGCCCCTGTTTTGGCTAAAACCATGATTAAATATCCGGAATCGGCCGTTTTTCGGGTTAAAACGGGTCAAACCGCTAACATTGCCCAGCCAAAACATCCCGCGATCATCTTCAAACATACTGATATTTTCATAATCCGTCGTGCTTTCCGAAAGGGGTAAATGCGGATAATATCGGCGGAATCCTTGAACCGTCCCTTCATTGTCCGTCAGAATCCTGTTAAGGCCTTTAAACGTGGCCACCCATGTCTGGCCCGAGCTGTCCAGCAAAATCCGGCGCACCGTGTTGTGGCTAATGCTCATACTGTCCCGGGGGTTATAAAGAAAGGCTGTGAACCGGGGACGGTTTTTATCCGGCAGCATATACAGGCCCTCCTTGGTTCCAACCCAGATGCGGCCAAAAGCATCTTCACTCACCGCCCGTATTATTTGATTATTGACCGAGGTTCCCTTCATGGGCAGAACATAATGTTTAAAGGTACCGTTAGTCGGGTCCAGGCGTTCAAGACCGCTAACGGTCCCGACCCAGATATACCCGTCACGATCCTGATATAACTCCGTAATATAGTTGGTGGAAAGCGAGGAAGAATCCCGCGGATCATGACGAAAAATTTTAATATTGATTCCGTCAAAGCGGTTGAGCCCATCCTTGGTGCCGATCCAGATAAACCCCTGTTTATCCTGCATCAGGGCGTAGACCGCGCTTTGGGAAAGACCGTCTTCTATGGTTAGATGCTCGAAATGAAGTTCGTCGCCCCGGGCTGGCAGCAGATAAACCGTAACCACTAAAAACCATAACGAACATATAAGTGATTTATACATGGGACGCCTATTTATATGACAATACTTAGAAGGCAACCCGGTTTAAAAATATTCCACATCGCCCGTTTATAGCGCAAATTGAATATAGGATTAATATCATCCCGCTTCCATAAATAGTGTCCGAGGGCAGAAATAAAAAAAGGCCGCCCGAAAACGGACGGCCTTGCAAAAAAGCGGTTCCTGCTATTTCAGTAAATTCATCTTTTTGCTGAGGACTTTACCGTCCAGGGACAAACGGTAAATATATGAACCGCTGGCCACGGATCGGCCAGACTGGTCAACCCCCGTCCACTGATAGTTATAATTGCCCGGCTGTTGCATACCATCCTGCAGGGTGATGATCT
>WGCN01000078.1 GCA_015493745.1 Calditrichales bacterium | reverse complement strand
GATGCCGTATTTCTTGCCGGAACTATTTTATAGCCATTGAGAAAACATAAAAATGCCGGACATTGAGGTCCCTGTAAATGGAATCAATGGGCGTCCCGTCTATAATACAGTAATAACCTCCGGAGTTAGACAGTTTAAATGGAGGAGAGAGTAAAAGTACAGGCGTCTTTTTGTCAAGCGGTATGGTAATGGCGTTTCCATTACCTGTTTGAAATGGACGGAATGTGTAGTCTTTACCGGCTTTTAGTTTCCGGTACAATCTTATGGTGGGATACCGGATATAAAGCTTCAGACTATCTTCAACGATTTTACCGGCAAAAATAATTTCAAAACTATCAAGATATTTTGTGTAGGTAATATGATCGCAAGTGTTTAAAACGTATTCGATGGTATCCTTGCCAACAACAGCTGGGATTCTTTTTTCAATACATGTCATATCTAAACTGTCTTCATTTATTAATGTGCCTTTTCTGTATTCCTGGATATAAAGAAAAAACTTTTTTCCATAGAGCATTGTATCATTGCTGGTAACCGAAATTAATTGAATCTCTTCCATTGAACTAATCAGGCTAAGGTATTTATCCGTGATAAAACCATATTTCAGTGTAGTGCTGTCTGCCTGGGCATATCCTTTTATGGCAATGAACAGAAAAATAAAAATAACGATTCTTTTCATGGTTTGGCCCCTTAATAACAGTTAAAAGATAGACGTTTATGCTTAAGACATTTTAAGCATTGCAAAATATATAAGATTATTAAAAAGGACAATAAAAATTACGGGTTAAACATCTGTAGGACTAAGATTTGACGATCATAGCTTCAACGTTGGTGTGTAGTACACAAACCTAGTGTCTAAAGGTGGGGCCGCGGCAGCCGAATGGTTGCCCCTTACCGTTTATCTCCCCTTTCCCGGATTTGGGGATTTTTAAATAAAGCCGGGTTCACTGGCGCCCTCAACCCTTGCGCAGGGTGATCAGCGGCGCCTCCAGCGGCGCGCCCAGGCGGAAGGGAAACCAGTGGCCCATGCCGGCGGAGGTGTAAAGACGCGTATTCCCTTTTTGATAGGCGCCCCAGAGATAGCTGTTTTCGGTGAAAATTTCCCAGGCGCTGCGTCCGCCCAGTCCCACCTGTCCGGCGTGGGTATGTCCGGAGAGCACCAGCCCCACCTTATGTTTTCCGGCCACATCCAGGGCCTTGGGCCGGTGGCTCATCAGCAGGCGAAAGGGCCCGTGGGGCGCGTTGTTAAAGGTACGGGTCAGGGAGTTGTCCAGAAAACCGTGGATATCGGCGCGCAGGGATACGGGATCGTTGGCCCCGCCGATAATCACCGGCGTATTACCGACCATGAATTGATCATAACTGTTCAACAACAGGGGTACGGGACCGGCGTCGATGCGGCGAATCGATTCCTTGATGCCGCGAAAATATTCATGATTGCCGATGGAAGCATACTTGGGGCCGGGCGTGGCCAACTGACCGATCAGCTTCATGGCGTCGGTCATCAGGCTCAGATCGTCGGCGATATCCCCGGTGACCACCACCATATCCGGCTGAAAGGGTTCGGCGTCCAGCAGTGTTTGCTCCAGGTGATCCAGACCAAAATAATAGCCCAGATGCAGATCGCTGAGATGGAGGATTTTATAACCGTCCAGGGCGTCCGGCAGCCCCGGCAGCGCCATGGGGATTTGCGGAATGCGCGTGCGGGAAAAAGAGGCGCCGAAGCCCGCGCCCATGGCCGAGGTGGCCGTCAGCGGCAGTATGGCCGCCGCCCCGGTGATGATCCGTCGCCGGGCCGGATCGGCCGTTTCCGCGCGGGGCAGGGTGGTTGTAATCTTTTTGGTGAACAGCGCCAACAGCAGGGCAAGGGGCAGGCTGATCAGCAGGGCCACAACGATCAGCAGTAACAGGGCGCTGGAGGAGGCCCCGGCCAGCCGCATCAAAGACCAGTTCTGCATGGTGCCCACGCCCCACATCAGGGCGGAGAGGAGCAGGGCGAAGGGCAGGGCCCTGGCCGCCTGGTCGATAATGGTTTTTTGCCAGAATTTTTTGTTGATATGGCGGGTCATGGCCCGCACGGCAAAGCCGGTGACGGTGACCACGCTGATCATGGTAAGCAGTCTAAGAATCATTTTGTTTCCCTGGGCACTATGTTTAATCATGGACATACGCGGCAAGCGCGGTCATGTTTCCGATTGCTGTAAATATTCGGCCGGGATAATGTTTTCATAAAAATTGAAGGGTCGTAATAGGGTTGTCCCTAATTATGTTGAAAAAAAACCACTAAACGGATCTGCGATGTTGAAGCTTCTCAACGGTACGCTCCGCGGTTATGGCCTTTTAATGTTTATAGCGGGGTACGGAATATAAAAACGGAAATACCTGCCGGGTTTACAGGATGAGCATATCGGGTCTGTTTGAAAGGTAATTTGAAGTTAGTGGAAAATAACGGAACCGTTTCAGGATGTCGCATCGTCCGGGGGATTGGGGACTTCTTTTTCGATACCGTATTTTTTCATTTTTTTAAATAAAGTGGTGCGGTCAATGCCCAGTATCTCAGCGGTTTTGTTCAGTTTGCCGCCGGTTGCGGCCAGCACATTGCCGATATGTTCCTGTTCCAGCATGGCGACCTTGTCTTTTAACAACATGGAAGGCGTTTCCCGCGAAAAACGTTGCGGGTTATTCTCCAGGGCCCTCAGCACGTTGGAAGCGGAAATGGTTGTTTCCGTGGCAAAAACAGCGATTTTATGAATGACGTTTTTCAGTTCCCGCACGTTGCCGGGCCAGTCGTATTCCTGCAAAATCTGCAAAGCCTGGGGCGAAAAGCGTATCAGCTTTTTGTTATAGGTTTGTGCCCATTCCGCCAGAAAATATTCAGCCAGGGGCCGGATGTCATCCTTTCTGTGGCGCAAAGGGGGGATGTTTATTTCAAATACATTGATCCGGTGGTATAGGTCTTCGCGAAAGCGGCCCTCGTCTATCAGGGCCCGTAAGTTTTTATTGGTTGCCGATATGATGCGCACATCAACCCGGACGCTTTTATTGCTGCCGATTTTCTCGAATTCTCCCTCCTGCAATACGCGCAGCATCTTGGCCTGCAGGCGGTAGTCCATATCGCCGATCTCATCAAGGAACAGGGTGCCGCCGTCGGCGATCTCAAACTTGCCTGTATGATCGCGAATGGCCCCGGAAAAACTGCCCTTTACATGGCCGAACAGTTCGCTTTCCATCAGTTCGGAAGGAATGGAGGCGCAGTTAAGGGTTTCAAAGCGTCTGCCGCTGCGCTCGCTGTTGTGGTGCAGGGCGCGGGCCACCAACTCCTTGCCGGTGCCCGTTTCGCCGGTTATCAGTACCTTGGCGTTGGAAACGGCCAGTTGTTTAATATCGCTCCATACTTTTTTTAAGGCGCTGCTAATGTTTTTTTCTATGGCCCAGCTCTTTTTTTCTATGGCTTTTTTGATGGTTATAAGCAGGCGTTTGGTTTCTATGGGCTTTTCCAAAAAGTCATAAGCGCCGCGGTGAATGGCCTCCACGGCGATGGATATGGTGCTTTCTCCGGAAACCATGATCACGGGTAATAGCGGCTGTTCCCGTACCATGCGTTCCAATACTTCCAGGCCGTTAATGCCGGGCATGGCCACATCCAGCAAAACACAGTCAAAGGTCTGTCCGGCTAAAACCGATTGGGCCTGAACGGGATTGGAGAGGGTAACCACGCTGTAACGGTTATATTCCAAAGTTTCCTTAATCGCCATTAAAAATGCGCTGTCATTATCAATAACCAATATTTTATTCACGGTTTCTCCTGTATGCGGGCAGGGTAATGCGGAATACCGCGCCGTAGTTTTCCCTGGAAATCAATTCAAGGGTGCCATGATGGTCGTAAATTATCTTACGGGCAATGGCCAGTCCCATGCCGGTTCCCTCTTTTTTTGTGGTAAAGAACGGTTCAAAAATTTGCCCCTGATTTTCCGGCGTTATCCCCGGCCCATTGTCGGCAATTTCAATTTCCAGTTCATTCCTGAAATTCTTCTCCAAATTTTGTGCCAACACGGTTGAAATGAGAATTTTTCCCTTACCCTTCAGCGCGTCGATGCTGTTTTCGATAAATATTTGCAGGGCCATCTTCAACTGCTGCCTGTCGGCCAAAACAGTGCAGGCTTCCCGTTCAAGATTTAACTCGACGCGCAGTTCTTCATTAAAGTAGGCTTCAAACATCCGCAGGGTATCTTCCAGTATTTTGTGGAAAGGCGCCGGCTGCAGGTCGGGCGCGTCGATTTTGGTGAATTTTAAAAATTGCCGGGTCATTTCCTGTATGCGGCGGATTTCGGAAAGGGTCATGGTAAAATCATTGGCGGTTATCCCGGCGGCCGCGGGCAGGGTATCCTCTATTTTTTGCTGTATGCGCTCAATGTTAAGCAAAACCGAGCCCAGCGGTGTTTTGATATCATGGGCCATTTTACGTACCGTGTGGCTCCATGTTTTGTGCCTGTCGCTTAAAACGGGTTCGCTAAAGTCTTGCACCTCGATAAGCCAGGCGATGGTACGCCCGAAGCGTGTGTTGAAGGGAAGCCGGGAGATTTGTCCGTGAATTTCCGTATTTTCCAGACGGATAAACAACTCTTTTTGTCCCGCTTGTTTGTTTTGCAACGTTTCCCCGATAAACTGAACGATATCCGGATAGGGGGCGAAGACCTTGTGATAAACGCCGTTTTTAACCACGGGCTCGTCTAAATTTAACAGATATCGGAAACGGTTGTTTATGTGGAAAATACGACCGCCGGGACGCAGAATAAGCACCCCGTTTGGCGTTTGCTTTATGGAATAAACAAAATAACTGAAATAGATATAGAGTCGGTTTATAAGCCGGCCGGTGAAAATAAATATCAGGCTCAGCAACAGGACAAGGCCCGCAAACAGAGCCGGAAGCATGGGAACGAGCAGATTTTTTTGCACCCGGTAGCGGTAAAAAAAGTTTTTTCCACTGGCGCCGATTTCGGGAGGAACGTTTGGACCTTGCAGACGAATGGAAGTATAGGCCTGTTCCGGGATATCAGTTTTGGCCAGAAGATTAAAATCCTGATCGAAAACCTGCAGGCTGTTATCCGATTCCAGTAACAGTTCATTGGTGCCGTCCATGTCCAGGTCATGAACGGAAATAGTGTGTAAATTGTTGCTGTCTGTGTTTTTTAAGGTTAATGCGTTGGTTGAGACGTTGTATCGACCGAGTTGTGAACTGGAAAAAGTAAAGTAGAGCTGGCGGGGGTTATCCGCATTGTCCGGCACCATATTTAAGGTTTTTATTCCCTTGATGTTAAAATAGTGGCGGCGCGCAAAATGTCCCTTGCCGTCTACCAGAAAAATCCCAAGGGGTTTTTGAGTAAACTTTTTCCCCAGTCTATACAGTGCAATGAGCAGCTGGGGCCTGCCGTTAATATCCACGGGCAGGGCTTTGATGCTGGAGGGATAAGCACCGAATGAGAGGGGCGGAAAAATTTCTTTTAAATTCTGATCCAGAAAAAAGACCCAGTTTTTATAGTCCGTAAAGGGCGCATGACGGGGGCCGTTGCCGTTGGCCTTGCCAAGCACAATAATTTCCTTATGCCCGTCGCCGGTTAAATCAAAAAACAGAAATGTGTCTTTTGAGGATTGATTTTCAAAACGTTTAACAATGGTTCTTTTTTCCAAATCATAAATATATACACCCCGCGGCCTGGAGGCCCGACCCGGATGCAGGGAAAACAACAAATATTTACGGCCGCTTCTGTTGATCAGCCGCGCCTTTGTTACAAGAAAAAAGTGATGCTCCCTGGGAATATTGATGATGAATTGCCGGTCCAACAACACCTTTTGTTTCAGTATGTCGAAAACATACAAAAAAACCGAATCCTGCTTCGCCGTAAAAACAAAGCACTCATCGTAATCGTCGCCGGTATATTCGTCAAAATATACCTGCTCGGGTTTTATAAATTCAGAGGTGTTACATTGGTCAAGTGTTGCCATTTCATAGTTATAAAACAAAATATAATGGCCGCTACTGGTATTTGCTATTTCAAAGAATTCTGAGAAGCCGTCGTGGTTTAAATCACGGAATCCGCATGGCGTTCTGAAACTCCCGGTTGCGCCTGTGATGCGTGTGAATGTCCGGGGAGTCATCCTGATGTAAAGTACCAGGGTAATGAACAGGGCGATGAGCAGGGCAGCTAATATGGCACCGAAAGGGAAGGGATTAGGTCGGGACTTTGTTTCCATAGCCATACCTCAACACTATAATCAGACCGGTTATATAACGCGAACATAAATCCGATACTGAATGAATCAAGTTTGTTGTTTATTAAGCGCTTAGGCCATTCTTCTTTATTGTGGTAGCTCCCACACAGCGGTTTTTATAAATATATGTAATTTATCTGTTAATTTATAGAGAAAGGAATGATTTTGTGGCATCTCCGTCTGTTTCCATGAGATAACAGGGAGCATAGTAGCTTCGTGATTTATTCGACTTTGGGTTGGGGAAAATCACGGAAAAAAATCAACATTTTCCGGGAAAGATATTGAAGTAAATCAACATGTTAAGATCGATATTCTAAAAAAAGATGTAAAAAGGTAATGGCATTATAGTTGTACAATAGGTATTGAATTTCAACGATCCTGCCCGGTCTTTCTCTGCTCCGGAGCTAACCAACCCGATCACGTTAAAGTAAGTTGGAGAATAAAGTGGTTGAAAGAATGTCCATGGACGATATCAGAAATTATTGGCCCGATATAACGGAAGGTTTGTGCCGGGCCTTATGCGCTGAAAAATATCTTACGAGGGAGATGTTTTCGAGTGTGCTTAAGGCCTGCCTGACCGGTGAGTTTCAGGTTTGGTCCGTAAGCGGCTATTCGGAT
>WGCN01000077.1 GCA_015493745.1 Calditrichales bacterium | reverse complement strand
TTGGTTACCGTCGGGGCGCCGAATTTCTTGTCGATCACCACATTCTTGCCCTTGGGGCCCAGGGTGGTCTTTACCGTGCGCGCCAACAGGTCGATGCCTGTTTTAAGTTTGGCGTAAGCTTCCGTATCAAACAATATTTGCTTGGCCATAATTCCTTAACCTTCCTTTCTTAGTTGTTAATTTTTGCTAAAATGTCCGATTGTTTCATAATGACGTAGGTATGATCGTCTTCTTTAACTTCCGTGCCCACGTTGTTTTCAAAAATGATGGTATCACCGGCGGTGACATCCATGGGCAGGCGGGAGCCGGATTCCGATATTTTCCCCGGTCCGACGGAAATAACCTTGCCGGTAACCGGATTTTGCCGGGCTGTTTCCGGCAGTATGATGGAACCCACCTTTTTATCGGCTGAAACAACTTCAGCCAGAATGCGATCTTGTAATGGCTGTAAAGACATATTGCATTCTCCTTTTTGATTTTACCTTAAGGAGAATGACACTATTCAAATCTAATGCCAAAGATTAAAGAAAAGCTTTAAAGCGCTATAAAACAAATACTTAGCCATATTGATGCTTATAGGGGCCCAACCATGAGCTTATTCCAGATTACCGAAACACGTCATTTTATGTCACAATGCGTGTAATATTGACAGAGTTCATGACGTGGCTTACGGCTCACTTTTTTTCCGGTGCGGGTCACCGAACTTTAACCGGATCAGGTGGACGAGCATCAAGGCCGCCGGTTCGATCTCCAACCGGGAGAGGTTCAGTACAAGGTGATAGTGATTCGGCCTGTCAATATCCACGCCAAACATACGCTGAATAAAAGCGGCCCGGGCCTTGTCCTCCCTTTCTATATCCGCGGCGCTGTTGTTCTTCAGGCGATCTTCAATCTCCTCCACCACTCTTATTTTCAGGGCCTGCTCATCGGGCAGGATCAGGTGCGCCCCTCTGCCTAAAAAAACAGCACGTCCATGGGCGCCAATGGAAAGAACGGTTTTTATGAGATATTTTAGATAGGTTTCTTTGGAAAAACTGGTGGCATTGAGCAGCGAGGAAAGCATTATATCCAGCTCTTTCCTGGTTTTTTCATCGAAGGACTCAACCAGGGCCCGGCGGACATGGGCGTTTTGGGCAATATAGTCCACAATCTCCCGGTCATAAACTTTCCAGCCGGTTATTTCCGACAGCCGTGCCGCCAGTTCGTTGCCCCGGCCGCCAAAATCACGGGAAATGGTCAGGTTACCCGGAAAGACGTCACCGTTTTGGGGTCGACGTTGTTTTTGACGCCACAGTTCTATTTGACGGCTGATGAGAGATTCGACGGATATGTGCCGGCTGAGCGTTTGCATAGAACAACCTCCTTCGATTGGCGGTTTTGGGCTATGTGGGGATTTATATATAATGTACGCAGAGAGAAGCGGACGGGCAAATAGTTTAAGGGATTTTGAGATTATTAATTGAGTTAAACTTCTCTTATTTTTAACTTTGGCCCGGTTAATTTAATTCATAAAAAAAAAGAGGTTCAAGATGAGTGTTCTTGTAAATCAAAGCGCCCCGGACTTTACCGCCGCGGCCGTAATGCCGGATAACAGCATTAATGAGAATTTTAAATTGTCAGACTATAAAGGCAAGTATGTGGTTCTGTTTTTCTGGCCGCTGGACTTTACCTTCGTTTGCCCCACGGAGATCATCGCCCACGATCATCGTCTGGCGCAGTTCAAGGAGCGCGGCGTGGAGGTGATCGGTGTTTCCATCGATTCCGTCTACACCCACCATGCCTGGAAAAACACCGATATCAACAAAGGGGGGATCGGACAGGTTCAGTTCCCCATGGTGGCCGACGTCAACCATGCCATTACCCGCGCCTATGGGGTTGAACACGGCGACGGCGTGGCTTTGCGCGCTTCCTTTTTGATTGACAAGGAAGGAATCGTTCAACATCAGGTGGTAAACAACCTGCCGTTGGGCCGCAATGTGGATGAGATGATCCGCATGGTGGACGCCCTGCAATATCACGAGCAGTATGGCGAGGTGTGCCCGGCCGGATGGAAAAAGGGTGACGCCGCCATGGTCGACAATACTCAGGGGGTGGCCGAGTTTCTGGCTTCACATGCCGGAGAGCTGTAGTCTTTATATTGTTGCGTTGTTAAGCCCGCCTCTGGCGGGCTTTTTTGGTATAAGGGGGCTTTTCAAAAACCGCCGGGTTTTATATTCTTTGGAGGCCCGGTCGTGAAACGTAAAAGCATCCGTCGCCATTTCCGGGCTGCGAAGGACAGAGTAGGAGACGGTAAAATAAGGTAACGGGATTTAACGTGTTTTAAGATAAAAAATATTTTCTTCCCCAATGATCTTTTCCATGATCTCCTCATTGTGGGAAATGATCAACAACGCTTTGCCGTCCCGCTGACGATCCTGTATCTTTTTTATCACTAGATCCGCCGATTTTAAATCCAGTCCGTTCAAGGGTTCATCCAGGATCAGGATATCGGTATTTTGTACAAAACCACGGAGCAGGTTCAGGCGCTGTTTTTGTCCGCCGCTGAGATATTTTACCGGCCGGTGCAAAAAAGCCTCCGCCGTCCGGCCGCCAAACCACTCCCGCAGGCGCCGCAACAGTTTTTGGCGATGAACGGTGCGTTTTTCCGAAAGGACTTTAAAAACCTCTTCCACGGTAAGTTGCCGGTTCAGGGCCTCATCGGCGTGCTGAAAAACCATGGTTGCCAGACGGCCCCAGATATGTTTGGCATAAAACGCACGGTTTTTTTTCAAGGGTACCGTTTTCCCCTGAATGGCCAATACCGCCCGCGACGGACTTAGCAGTCCCATTATAATTTTGGCAATGGTCGTCTTGCCGATACCACTCGGGGCTTTTAGATAAACGGCATCACCCCGGGTCAGGGTCAGGTCCTTCTCCTCACCGGATATATTGAAAAAATGATAGTTTTTGTCCCAAATCCGCACACCGCTTTTCAACCTTAAAATCTCGTGTCCGGAATGATCCAGGTGAGAGCGTACCGGATTTAATGCCCTTAACCAGTCGGTAAAGGATTTCTCCGGGAAAGAGATCAGTTGCAGCTTGCCGCTCTCTCCCGCATCTCTTTGCAGTTCCCGCCAGAGTACGTTGTCCCTCATCCCGGGGTAGTGCCGGTTCAGATAGGAGATGATGGTATAATCATGGGTGATGACCACCGCGGTAAAGGGCTTTTCCCGGTAATGGCTTAGCAGTTGATCCAAAAATCCGTTACGGGCGACATTATCCAGATTGCCGGATGGTTCGTCAAAAATAAACAGAGCGTCGCCGGCGGCGGAACGTTTTTGATAGAGCCTGAGCTTTTTAAAAGCCATGGCCAGCAACAAGCGCTGTTTTTCCCCGCCGCTGGGCCGGTAGGGCTTGGGGTAAACCTTGAGCAGCGGCCGCAGTTCCTGCCGGGGGGTATGTGGCCAAAAAGACTGAACCACCTCTTCTCCCTGGCGACCTTTCAGACGGGCCAGTTGTCCCTCATTCAGTTGTTCCCCGATGGTGCGCAGGGGGTTAAAGTGGCTTGAGGGTTCCTGAAAAACAAAAAATCCGTTGTGCCATGCCGGATGGCGGCGGATACGCGAAGCATACGCTCCGTACGGCCGGCCGTTTACCGTTATCCTTAACTGCCGCTCTTCCAGAATTCCCATGTAAACTTTACTGAGCAGCGATTTTCCGATTCCCGATTCCCCCAGCAAAAAGGTGATTTTTCCCGCCTCAAAACCAAAAGAATCCATTTGGGCCAGACAGCGCTCTTCCGAATGGATTTGGATATTTACAAATCGTGACGTTTCAGGCATTACATCTCCAGGCGGCGTGAAAAGTGCAGCGATATTTTATAGAGGGAAAAAAGAGAAAAGACGATAATCGCCGCCACGGATACCCCCTGCAGGTGAGTGAAAAAAAGGTCGAAAAGCAGATCGGGACGGGTCACCACCCTGCCGATGGCCAGAATATCCTGTTTACTGTCGATATGGGCCAGCACATTTCCCAGCGTTTTGGGCATATTGACCAGATTTACCGAACGGGACAGACCCACGGAGACAATGAAATCAACACTGATCAGCAGAAAAAAGGTCATGCCAAAGATGGCAATCAGCTTGTTGAGGATATGTACCCGGCTGTTTTTATAGAGAATATCATAATTGATGATATGTCCGTCACGCACACCGGACACCCGCATGGCGTCAAAGAAATCGGATTTTTGGAAATAACTGATGCGCTCCAGCAGCAGGTCTCCCAATTCCGGAAAAATAACCAGGGCAACGGTTAGGGCCAAAAAGAACAACACCAACGGGCGTGACATTTGATGGTCCTGTTGCAGGTAAACCAACAGGATATAACCGAATAAAAGTCCCAGTATTTGCGGCAGGGCCCGCCAGATGCTTATCACAATATCGGAAAGCTGTTCCAGAAGGGGACTTTCTCTTTTGGAAAAATAGACCACCAGGGCATGAAGCCAGGCCAGAATCAGGGTCATTATTGTGGAGAGGAAGGCAATGACAAAGGTATTGAAAAAAGCAGTCTCGATTTTTATACGGGCCGGACTGTTTAAAAAGAAAAAAAGCCACAACCATATAAACAACAAACCGCCCAGCCAAACGGCCAGCCATTCCACATCTTTCTTTTTAAATTTTTCCGACCAACCGCTTATGCTTTTGGGCAACGGCTTTTTATCTGCTTTTGAAAACAACCGAAATATTGCCACTGTAACTGTCCAGTTTTACATCGATGCGTGCCGGGGGCGTATTTACCGTGAACGGATTGGTTTGTATCCGGTTTATGTTAAGGTTTTCCTCGCGCAAGATATTGTTGTCCTTATCCCGCAGGGTCATTGTGGCCGTGCCGCCTTTGTATGAGGTGACCGTTACGATAAAGAGCAGCCGGGTAGCGTCAAATTCCAGAGCATAGCTTTCATTCAGATTCATATCCCCGGCCCGGGTTTCAAATACAAAACGGTTGGAATCCGCCACAACCGTTACCGCGTTCAAAGCCGGAAAATCGCTTGAGTTTAGATCAATGCTTTGCAGATCCTTGCCATTACAGGAAAGGATAAGCATGGTGATACCTACCATAAACAAAGTTCGCATGACAGGTCTCCTTTCGATAAAGTTAAGGGAAGGAATAGCCAACCCTGTGAAAGTAAAATAGTAAATTGGGCTATCAAATACCAGCGGGAATGCCTTGCTCCGAATCTATACCCGCTTAAGGTATTAAGGTTTCCATTTATACAAACCCAGCATCCCCAGGCCACCAAGGATAACGGTCAGAAGGGGATAGAGTCCCTGAAAAAGGGGGAGAGCTTTTTTCAGGCCGGGTTCCCCGAAGAAATCGCAGGCCCGCCAAAGAGCCAGGAACTCCAACAACAACTTCAGGCCCAGAATCGTGGCGGCGAAAACCACCGTTCCGGGAAAAAAGAGCATAACCGCCATCAGCAGGTGTAAGACGAAAAGAAAGAGCGTCAAGAACAGCGCCGGGAGGGATTTGTACGGCAGTTTGCTGTTCTTGCGTATCTGCTGCCAAAAAATCTCCCGGAGGGTCTCCGGCGCCTCCGAGCTTACCAACGACCCGGGACAACTGCAATAACGGATATGGCCCGTAAGCTTTTGCCGGAACAGTTCGGTCAAAAAAACATCGTCGCCGCTGCGGTGGCGGGCCAGTTGCGGATAACCGCCGCTTTGCACATAGGCCGAGCGACGGTAGGCCATATTGCGCCCCACACTGGACAGGGGCAGGCCCAGCAGAGCCGGTACGGCCACCATGATTCCGGAAAAGAGATTGTCGAAACGCAGGTACAGGTTTAAAAAACCCCGGTGACCGCTTACCCGGCTATGGCCCAGCAACATGATATCCCGCTCATCAAAGCAATCGTTAAAAGCCCGCAGCCAGCCGGGAGGAACAATACAGTCGGCATCGGTTACGGCAATCAGCTCTCCCCGCGCTTCCATAATGGCCCGGTGCAGGGCGTTTTTTTTTCCGGGCAGAAGACGCTCTGCCGGACTTACGCTTATGAGGCGGGCTCCGGGCAGGGTGGTGATTTTTTTTGTAATCAGGGCAGCGGTATCATCCTCCGAGGCGTCATCGACAAAAATTATTTCCCGCTGTCCGGCGGGATAGTCCAGTTTTTGCAGGGATGCGATCAGGGGCAAAACGCGCCGGCCCTCATTGCGGGCGGCAATGATCACCGAAAAAAAGCGCTCTTTCCGGTGCGGGTAGCGGCGCGGGGTAAGCAGAAACGCCGTACGCAGAACCAGCGCGAAATACAACAGAGCCAACAGGCCGAGGATGATGATTGACAGCATGGGCCATTTTACTGCCCCCCGGCCAAAAATCCAACCCCAATCCGTGACTAAAATTACATTCATACGTTTGCTTGCCATGTTTAGCCTTGATATATTTAGAAGTATTTTTGGCAAGGAAATTCAGAATACATCAGAATACAGAGGTTGAAATGAGTTTATTGGATAAAATGGTTGTCTGGAGCCTGCCGCTGGTACCCAAACCCCTGGTCGGTTATTTCTCCCGCGAATATATCGCCGGGCCGGAGATGAAGGATGCCCTGGAGGTTGTCCGGGAGCTGAACGACAAAGGTATTATGGCCACGCTGGATCTGCTGGGCGAGGTGGTTAGCCGCAGGGAGCAATCCATTGCCGCCGCCGATGAATATATCGAAATGCTGGAGCAGATAAACCGCTTAAAGCTTGACGCCAACATCTCGCTTAAACCCACGCATATGGGCTTATTGCTGGACAATACCTTTTGCTTTGAAAATATCGAGCGTATAATCCAAAAAGCCCGGGCACTAAACAATTTCGTGCGCATCGATATGGAAGACTACACCACCACCACAAACACCATCGATTTTTATCTGCGTTATAAGGAAAAATATGACGGGCATGTGGGCACGGTGATACAAGCCTATCTGCGGCGCACCAATGACGATATCGCCCACCTGATGGAACAGCGCGCCAATTTGCGCCTCTGTAAGGGCATTTATGTCGAGACCCGGGAAGTTGCCTATCAGGACATGGCCATTATCAATGAAAGCTACAAATACAACCTGGAGCGCCTGTTGCGTGCCGAGGGCTGTTATGTGGGCATTGCCACCCATGATGAAAAGCTGGTCTGGCATGCCCAGCGTCTGATTCATGACTACAACATTCCCCGGGAAAAATATGAGTTTCAGATGCTGCTGGGCGTCGATCCGCAGTTGCGCGACATCATCGTGAAGGAAGGGCACCGCCTGCGCGTTTATGTGCCCTACGGCAAGGAGTGGTATGCCTATTCCACCCGGCGTCTGAAGGAAAACCCGCGCATGGCCGGCATGATGTTTAAGAAGATCTTCGGTCTGACTTAAATAGAGTTTGCCCCAAGGCACCGTCGGCTGGTTTAAACGGAACTCACTGCTTTCGGCTGCCCTCGCGATGTTTTCGCTCTTTTAACGGCAATTCCCCTCCCCGGTATGGAGACCGGCATTCAAAAATTGTTTCAGGACATCGGATTTATATCGTATCTTGGGGAAAACGTTTACAAAGGAATGGTATGAAACCTCCCAAAGAAAAACATCTCTCCGCCGAAGACCATCCCCTGGCAGCCTGGTTCCTGGGCCCCAAGGGAGAGCACAGTGAAATCTGGTCCAGCCTGTTTGGCTATATTTTTCAGGATTATGTTTACTGGCGACGGAACTATTTCCCTCAGGATCCCATTGTGGTCAACCGCATGCGCCGACGTGATCATGAGCCGTGGTTCGACTACATGACATCCAACCTGGACAATGTACTCAACGATCTAAAGGCGCACTTTCCCTTCTATTCGCCACGTTACATCGCCCACATGCTTTCCGAGCAAACCCTGCCCGGTGTGCTGGGTTATTTTGCCGGCATGCTCTACAATCCCAACAACGTCACCGATGAGGCCGCGCCGGTTACCGTTCGTCTGGAACTGGAGGTGGGACGTATGATTTCGGAAATGATCGGCTATGATCCCGGGGAAAGCTGGGCACACATCACCTCCGGCGGAACGGTAGCCAATATCGAGGCCTTGTGGATAGCGCGCATGGTACAGTTTGTACCGTTGATTGTTCAGGAGTATTGCCTGAAGGAAGATCTGAAGCTGACGATAACAACCGCCGATCAGACAGAGCGGGATATCCGGGAGCTATCGCCACGCCATTTACTGCATATGCCGCCGAACAAGGCCATCACGATGATTAAAATGCTGGGCCGGCATATGATCAACCAACAGGGGCTGCCGACCGGGGAGACCTTTAAGGCCTTAAACCGCCACATCCATGACAGCCGCTTTAACCCCGGCCGCCGGGGCTACTTTGCCATCCAGCAGGCCATCGGGCTAAAGCCGCGGCTCTATGTTTCCACCACCGCCCACTACAGTATCGCCAAGGCGGTGAATATTCTCGGTTATGGCGAGGATCATGTGGTGCCCGTACCCATTACCCCACAGTTTCGCATGGATACCGCTGCCCTGCGGGAGATGCTTTTTGAACAGGACGACGACAGTTACACCGTGGCCGTCATCGGTGTGATGGGCACAACCGAAGAGGGTGCCGTTGATCCCATTCATCAAATTCATGCCCTGCGGGGTGAGCTGGAACGCACGCATAACCGTTCCTTTTGGCTTCATGCCGACGCCGCCTGGGGCGGTTATGTTCGCAGCCTTTTTTGCGGACATGAAACGCTGGATCATCAGGCCACGCCGGCCGGGAATGAAAGCGTTCAGGATTATATCGACACCCTGATCATGCGCGAGGAGATTTCCTTGCCTGTTTCCGATCCCGGAGAGGAAACCCTTCGCGAAACCCTTCATTGGGAAGACGCGGAAGTGATGCGTTCCTATCTGAACATGCCTCATGCCGATTCGGTAACCATCGATCCGCACAAGATGGGTTACATACCCTACCCCGCCGGTATCATCGCCTTTAAGAACGGGCTGGTAACCGAGCTGATCACCCATAAGGCGCAATACATTTCCGATATCGAAGAGGGCATCAAAAACATCGATGATCACAGCCATATCCATGCCATCGGCCCCTATATCCTGGAAGGCAGTAAGCCCGGGGCGGCGGCGGCGGCCTGTTGGCTTTCCCACAAAACCATCCCCCTAAAAACTCACGGCCATGGCAAAATAGTGCGCACCAACCTGCTGAACGCCCAAAAACTCAACCGCTATCTAAGCAGGCACAGTCGCATGTTCAGCCTGATCGAGACGGAAATCCATGATTTTCAAAAGTACAGCAATACCATCGCCCGGCCTTTTACCTTTCATCCGCTCTATACGCCGGACACCAACATCGTCTGTTTTATCGCCACACCGGTTAAACAGGCCGGGATCGATCCCGAAGTGGAAATTCTGCCCCTTGATGAGTTAAACCGTCTTAATCAAAACATTTACCAGAACCTGACCATCAGCGGCTCCGATATCGGCTACAAGCCCCCCTACGGCCAACCCTATTTTGTTTCCCGCACCCGGTTTGAACAGGAACAGTATGCCTATGACTCTCTCCGTTCCCTGCTGCAATCCTTTGGCATCGATGAAGCATCCTATAAAAAAGAGGGCTTGTTTGTTTTGCGTTCCACGGTGATGAACCCTTTTTACTATCTGGCCGAGCAGGAGGGTAAGAACTATTTGCTTGATTTTGTTAAGTTTCTGCATCTGACCACCCGGATGGCCATAAACAAACTCTATTTAGAAAAGGCAGAATGAAGATGAAAATACTACTTGGAATTAGCAGCTCCATTGCCGCTTACCGTATTCCCAACCTGGTTTCACAGTTAAAAAAGAACGGCCATGAGGTTAAAACCCTGATCACCGGCCATAGCCGGGCCTTTGTCACCCCCCAGGCGCTGGCGGTTATGAGCGGAAATCCCTGCCACACCGATGAAGATGAGTGGAACAATCAAAGCGGCGTATTGCATATTGAGCTGGCGCGCTGGTGTGATGTTTTTCTGATCGCTCCCCTTTCCGCCAACACCCTGGCCAAGCTGGCCAACGGTCTGTGTGACAATTTGTTAACCTCCGTGGTCCGTGCTTTAAAGGACCGCCCCCTGGTGGTGGCCCCGGCCATGAACACGGCCATGTGGGACAACCCCTTTACCGGCGAGCACCTGCAAAAGCTGGCCGGGATTTACGACCTGCATATCATCCACCCTATTGCCAAGGTGCTGGCCGACGGTGAAGAGGGCATGGGCGCCCTGGCTGAGGATACAACCATTATCCGTGCCGTGGAGAGCATAAAGGGAAAGTAGTCCTGCGCTGTATTTTTTAGTTACCAGCGCCATAAACCACCGGGAGCCCCCTCTCTCCTGCCTCCCTTCCGGAAAGAAAATTCATGCACATGTGTAAAATATGAACAACTTTCCTGTTTTTCATAAGAGTTTGTTCCCTGCTACGAGTATATGAAAATGTTTCACAATTTTTTCAGGAGTCGTTATGAGAAAAACAGAAAGTTACAGAAGGCAGCATGATGATTTACTGCAGGTTGCCGGCGAGATATCCCGCAAACTGGATGCTCAAAAGCTTTCCCGGGATGCCACCGAAGTCCGCTCGCTGCTTTCCAAACTGCTGGGCAAGCTGAATGTACACCTGGCCGCCGAGGACAGGGCTCTTTATCCCCGTCTGTTAAATGCCGGAGATCCGCAGGCCAAAAGTCTGGCCGAAAAGTATATCAGTGATATGGGGGGTATCGCCCAGACCGTAAAGTCCTACTCACAAAAGTGGCCCAGCCCGGTAGCCATTCAAAAAGACGCCTCCTCTTTTGTTTCCGAAACCAAAAGTCTGTTTGGGGCACTGAGCAAAAGGATCGAGCGTGAAAATAATGAGCTCTACAACTATGTGGATAAAATGTGATTGTTACGGCAGTCTTTTCCTTTTCTTACCCACTTATTACGGCCGATGATATATATAAAATCCTGACTAACGATTCCATCCGGGCCGGGATGGGGTCGATATTTTTTATCACTTTTATTTCAGCGCAAAACTATCTCCGAAAGCGGTAACAGCGGTTCCATATCCTTAAGAGCGGTACTTTTACCGGAGAATTTTTGACACGGAAAACAGCGGGTGTTCC
>WGCN01000076.1 GCA_015493745.1 Calditrichales bacterium | reverse complement strand
CTTCCACCGGTTCGGCCTGCCTTTTTTTCCGGCGGCTTTCATTAAACCACATATTTTTTGCCACGGAAAAGAGATAGGTGGATATTTTGGCCCGTGATTCAAATTCCCCGGAAGTGATCTTGCGCCAAAGCACGATGATCGCTTCCTGCAAAATATCCTCCGCGTCCATTTGGCTGCCGCCATGCCCAAGTACAAAACGGGCAATTGATTTCTCATGGCTGCGATAGAGATCGCCCAAAACCGTTCTGTCGTTTGCCTTTATCCGGCGGAGAGTCTCTTTATCCGAAAGTAAAAAGCGCTGCAGCATTTACCTTTTTCATCTTTATGTCATTAATGGGGAAATAGTAAACGCATTTTAACAGAATGCTTCCATTTTATCAACCATAATCAGGAGTACCCATGAAGTTTTCCATCCTTCTTACCGTGTTGTTGTGGAGTACATCGCTGTTTGCCCAGGGGCGGATCATCATTTTGCCCGGTGAGCGCCTCCCGCGGCCCATACCGCTGGAAACAAGCAGGCCTGTTGTCCTGACCGGCCTGCAGGGGGATATCGTCATTTCCGATCATGTGGCCCGCGTGCGGCTGGAACAGACCTTCCGTAATCCGAACCGCCGCAATGTGGAAGGTACCTATTTGTACAGCTTCTCCCCCGGAAGCCGTTTAAAAGATTTTTATCTTTACATAAACGGACGAAAGACCGCCGGTGAGCTTATGGATGCCGGTAAGGCACGGAATATTTATGAGGATATTGTCCGGCGTATGCAAGACCCCGCCCTGCTGGAATTCTCGGACGATGGCCTGTTAAAGGCGCGTATATTTCCTTTCGGGGCGTTAAGTGACCGAAAAATAGAGCTGCATTATGAACAGACCCTGCAAGACCGCCGCGGGCTGTATAAATTTATGCTGCCCATCCGCCAAAGCGGGCAGGGTATGATTGAAAAATACTCCATTGTTATCCGCTTGAAAACACGACAACGGCTGGCCACGGTGTATTCACCTTCCCATGATATAACGGTTAAACGTCTGGATGATAACCGGGCCGAAATCCGTCTGGATAAAAAACAACTGCGGGGAGACCAAAACTTTATACTGTATTATTCCGAAGCCGGGGACAGTATTGACGGACGTGTGCTCAGCTTTCGTCCGCGCAGCGACCGGGACGGGTTTTTTATGCTTTTTCTCAAGCCACAATTTCGTAATCGCAGCCGGATATCCATCCCCAGAGATGTGGTTTTTGTGGTCGACGCCTCCGGCAGCATGGGAGGACGTAAGATAAAACAGGCTCGCAAGGCCCTGCAATACTGTGTTTCGGTCTTAAACGCGGAAGATCGTTTTGAGATCATACGCTTCTCCGGCGGCACCGGGCGGTTTGCCGGCAGGCTGCTCCGGGCGGGGGAACGGCAAAAGGATGATGCCAGCTACTTTATCGATAATATCCGTTCCGCGGGAGGAACAAATTTGTACCTGGCGCTGCGGGAAGCGGTGGATATGCTGCGTTCCGGAGGGGAAGGGCGGATGAAAAGCATCATCATGCTCACCGACGGCCTGCCCACGGAGGGCCTTACCGATGTGCGCCGGATTGTGGAACAGTTGAACCTGGCGGCTCTTGGTGATATCCGCTTGTTTAACTTTGGCGTCGGATATGATGTAAACACCTATCTGCTGGACCGGCTGGCGCAGGAAAGCGGTGGGCGTACGGAATATGTGCAGCCCGGTGAAAGCATTGAAGCATCCATATCCGGCCTGTTCTCCTCGATCTCATCACCACAGCTTACAGCGGTGCGGCTTAAGTTCGGCAAAACGGGCATAGACGATATATATCCCCGTAAAATGCCCGACTTGTATGAAGATCAAAGGGTGGTGATATTGGGACGTTATCGCCGGGGCGGGCTTATGCCGGTGGAGCTAAGCGGCATGCGCGGGGGGAAGCGGGTCAGTTACCGTTACACCCTGGAGTTGGCGCCGCTGGAGAGAGAGAATGATTTTATTGCCGGCATGTGGGCCGGGCAAAAGGTGAATTATCTGTTAAACCGCATTCGCTTTGAGGGGGAAAATGAGGAGTGGGTGGAGACGATTAAGAATCTGGGCCACACCTATGGGCTGGTAACGCCCTATACTTCCTACCTGGTACGGGAAGAGAAAGAAGCTCTGCATGAGATGGCCCGGCGTCTTCCCGCCGCGCCGATTCTGCAAAACAAGCAGGCCCTGGAAGTTGATGAGTTCTCCGACAAGGTATTGCAAACCTTGGGTATGGGCTCGGTGAGCGCCGCTCAGTCCTATGGTAAAAAGGCGGTTCGAAACAGTATTGTGCGCCAAAAAGTGCTGGGTACGCCGGACCGTCAAAAGGTTATGCTGCTTTCCCGGCGCTATATCCGGGGAAAGTCATTTGTCTTAAAGAAAACCGGGTGGGTGGAAGATGGCCTGTCCCTTACTAAGGACTGTCATGAGATCGTATTTAACAGTCCGGCCTATTGGGCGCTGATTAAAACCGACCCGCAAATACGCATGTTCCTGGCCCTGGGACGAAACCTTACTTTTGAATGGCAGGGTACCTGTTACCGTATAACAGAGGAATAGAGGGCTTTAGTTGGCGGCAAAGGAGTCGAGTTCGGAAGCCGGCTCCTTTGCTTTTTCCAATTCGCGCAGGCGGTTGTAGGTTTTGTTGAAAATAGTATATTTTTGGACCAGTTCATTTTCGGCTTGTTGCTTTATCTCTTCGTAGGAGTCGAGCTTACCGATAATGGTATGAAAACCCATGTTATTGACCAGGGAGGGGATGGAGGAGAGAATATCTTCGGAAATGGCCGGTCCTTTTTTAAACAGGCGTTCTACCCGGGTACGAAAGAGAGCCCGTTTAAAACTCTTGTTCCAGCCGGTAAAAAAATCGGCCGCCACCCCGCCGAGATAGGCCAGCTCAATAATCTGCAAAACATCCTTGGGTAAGGATTTTTTATAGGCCAGTTTAATGTTGTACTGATAGCGGATGGCCATAATGGTTTTACGCGGCAACTTCCAACGTTCGGCGACAATTTGTCCGGCCTGGGCATTGGTGATTTGCAGGTAGCGCTTTTCGATAAAAGGCAGTTCGATACCACTGTTGCGCGATTCGTTAAGTACCTCAATGTACTCATTTCCCATATAGCGTAAATAGATATAGCTGCCGATATTTTGCAACAGAGCTGCCAGGAAAGCCTCGGACTTATCCACCCGGCCCACATAGTCGGCGATGAGTGAAGCGGTTATTCCGGCACACAAAGAACGTCTGAATAAATGCTGATACTCATCCTTTTGCGTGCCGGGAAAGATATTCATCATGGAAACGGTAACGGCGATATCGCGCAGAACCTTCAGTCCCAGAAAAGAAACGGCCTGGTGTATGTTGGAAATGGGTTGCTGAAAATTATAATAGGTGGAGTTCACCATTTTTAGAATGCGTGTACTCAGCGAGGGGTCTTTGCTGATCAGCATCGAGATACTGCTTAGGGCCACATCCTCCCGGTTAACCAGCTGGAACAGCTCGATCAGCACGTGGGGGAGGGCCGGAAAGTCTTCGGCCTGTTCAATAATTTCAATTATGTTTTTATTCATAATCTTTTACTTTAATAGTTGTATATAAATTTCGATTTAACAATCATTTACTTTATTTTTATATCCGTTTGGGTTAGTTCCGGTACACTTCTTTTTGTATTGTGGTTCAGCGGGGGATAAAATCTCCCGTGCCCGTTCCGCCGGAAGTGGTCCCGGAGTTGTTTTTATTTGAATAAAAGCCGGTTTTAATTTAGGAAAGCGCTGTATGTTAATTGAGGTCTTGTTGTTTTTTACGGGTTTGCTTTTGTTATATGTCGGCGCGGAGTTACTGGTGGGGGCCTCATCCCGTATTGCCTTGCTGTTAAAGGTGGCTCCGATTGTTGTCGGTTTGACTGTAGTGGCCTTTGGCACCTCTTCTCCCGAATTTCTGGTCAGTTTCATGGCCGCCCTGCGTGGTCAGATCGATGTGGCCGTGGGCAATATCGTCGGCAGCAACATTGCCAATATCGGATTGGTTTTGGCCTTTTCCACTCTTTTGCGCCCCATACGCAAGGTACTGGCCAATATTAAGGATGAGTTGATCTGGGTGGTAGCGGCTACCGGTTTGTTTTGGTTCTTTGCCTCGGACCTGGTGATTGTGTGGTACGAAGGGGCTTTACTGACCGCGGGGATCGTCATATTTACCTCCATACTGATCCGGCAAAGCATCCGGGATCGCAAAAGTCTGAGCGAGGAGGTACCTCCGGTCAATGTTGGCTGGGCCTGGCTGGACGGTCAAAAGGATTTTATCAAGATACTGATTTTTAGCATAGGGGTAATCGCCGGCATTGCCGTCCTGGCCTGGGGTTCCCGGTTAACGATCGACTCGGCCGTGACCATTGCCGAACATCTGGGCATCAGTCAGATTGTGATCGGTTTGACCATGGTGGCCTTTGGTACCTCCCTGCCTGAGCTGGCCACGGGCATCATCAGTGTTATAAAAAAGGAAAATGAAATTCTGGTGGGCAATGTTATCGGCAGCAATTTATTTAACATTTTAGGTGTGGCCGGCCCCATTGCCCTGTTTTTCAGGATACCGGTGAAAGAACATGCCCTTGTTTTCGATTTTCCGGTGATGGTGGTATTCACCCTGTTTCTGGTGGTGGCCCTATGGGGTTTTAAAAGCCTGAACCGTCTGTTCGCTTTTTTGTTTTTTGGCGGCTATCTGGCCTATATCTATTACACCATTGTATCGGGATAGGGAACAATTCAGCGCGCTGTTGGCGTTGTAAAGGGAAATTAGACGGAGCATGAGATGATTATTAAATCACCGCCAAAAATTAAAAGTTCGGAGATTACCCCGGAAAAGAACTATAATAACCGGCGCACGTTTCTAAAACTTTCCGCATTTACCCTGGCCTCGGCCGGTTTAAAACCCCTGCTGGCTCTGACGGACGATAGCGGTCGTGGGAAATATGCCTCTTTAAAATATAAAAAGAGCCGCTATGGTAAAGGGGAGCAGCTAAACAGTTGGTCGGATATCACCGGATATAATAATTTTTATGAATTCGGAACGGGAAAAAGCGATCCGGCCAGAAACGCCCGTTCTTTTAAAACCGCTCCCTGGAAGGTTAGTATTGAGGGACATTGTGAAAAGCCCGGTGCCTATCATGTGGAAGACCTGATAAAAGATAACGAGTTGGAAGAGCGCATATACCGCCTGCGTTGCGTGGAGGCCTGGTCCATGGTGGTGCCCTGGCTGGGAATTCCCCTGCGTACCCTGATTGAAAAAGCCCGGCCGACCTCAAAAGCGCGGTTTGTGGAATTTACCACGCTTTATGATCCGCGGCGTATGCCGGGGCAAAGGGATAATATCCTGGACTGGCCCTATGTGGAAGGGTTACGCATGGATGAAGCGATGCATCCCCTTACGCTGATGGCCGTTGGTGTTTATGGGAAGGTGTTGCCCGGCCAGAATGGCGCGCCCCTTCGCCTGGTGGTACCCTGGAAATATGGTTTCAAAAGTATAAAATCCGTTGTGCGCATCCGTTTTGTGGAAAAAAGGCCGTTAAACAGCTGGCAACAGTTGGCGCCCCGGGAATACGGATTTTATGCCAACGTAAACCCGCAGGTCGATCATCCGCGCTGGAGTCAGAAGAGGGAACGGCGTATCGGTACCTTTTTTAAAATAGAAACCCGCATGTTTAACGGTTATGCCGATGAGGTAGGTGGTATGTACAGCGGGATGGATTTGAAAAAGTGGTACTAATTTTTGCGACCCGGGCCTTTGTAGGTTACCGCTAAAATCGAAACATCATCGTCAAAGGTGGTGCGTTTTGTATGATCGGCAATGGCGCGGATGGTGCTGTCCAGAACGTCATCCACCGGTTTGCGTGCCTCTTTTTTAATCACATCGATCAATCGTTCCTGGCCGAACCATTCATTGTTTACCGCGCCGGCCGCCTCGCATACCCCGTCCGAATAAATAAAAAGGCGGTCGCCGGGGCAAAGCTTTGTTTTGATCACCGGATCATCCCTGGAAAAGTCCCAGCCGATGGGCAGGCCGCCACGGGGATCGGATTCGACGGAACCATCCCTTCTTTGGATGATGGGCGCATTATGCCCGGCCCGGGCGTATCTCACTTCACCCGTTTGCACATTGATCAACATATAGACCATGGTCAGATAAAAGCCGTAGCGGTCAAAAAAGTTCTCATCATTAAGCCGGCTCATCACCTCGTCGGGCTCATGGATGCGATAATAGGGCGGCTTGTCCAGGTGCGATTTTAGCAGGGTGTTGGCCCCGGTGGTGTTCAACATCTGCGACAGGCTTACGCTGAACAAGGCCGATGAAACCCCGTGCCCGGAAATATCTATCTGATAGAGCCCCACATGGATTTCGTCCAGACGCATGATATTGTAGGTGTCTCCGGAAACATATTGGGAAGGGAAAAAACGGGCCCGGAACTCCAGGGCGTCGATTTCCGGTATATCCCGGGGCAACAGATTCATCTGAGCCTCACGGGCGTTGTTTAAATCTTCATTTACGTTGGAGAGCCGTTTTTCAAGATGATTATTTTTCTCAATCAGTTGGGACTGTTTGAGAATGATCTTCTCGATCAGATGTTCCAGTCCATATTTTTGCAGTAAGGTATGCTCGTAATCGCTGATGAGCATATCCTGAGCCAATCGGTATTCTTCTGGGTTCATAACTGTATATTAGTTTATTTTTCCGGTTGATGTAATGCTCGGCATAATGTATCTTGCCTTTATTTACAAAAGATATTGTGCGGAAATGATACATCCATGATTCGAATAAACCGGATTATACCCCATGCTGAGCTGATTCTGGACAGGCCGGGCAAATTCAACGCGCTGGATTCTGCGCTGATGATGCGTATCCAGGCGGCCCTCGATGAGCTTTTAAATGATGAAGGAATACGCTGCGTCGTTCTTAAAAGTTCGTCACCACAGGCTTTTTGCTCCGGTGTGGATTTGCGGGAACTGGCGGCTTTTCGCTCTGTGGAGGAAGCCCGCCGTTTTGCCTTGCTTCTCGATGAAACATTGTTGAAACTGTTGAAATTCCCTAAGCCGGTGATTGCCCGGCTGCATGGATTTGTTTACGGTGGCGGCTTTGCGCTGGCATCCGTATGTGATATACGCCTCTTACATCCGGATACCGAGATCGCCTTTCCGGCGGGAAGGCTGGGCGCCATTCTTCCTCCGGCGCTTACCCTGATGCTGAATGCGCTTACAGGGTACGGGAATAGCCGTGATTTGCTGCTGACGGGTCGCAGCGTCAATGCCCGGGAGGCTGTCGCCCTGGGCCTGGCACAGTATCTGGTTCCGGCGGGAGAAATGGACGCAAAGGTTGAACAGCTTATCAGCGATATGTGTAAAAGCACGGACATGGCTTTGGCAATGACAAAAAAAATAACGACCCATCCCCTGATAACGGCCATTGAACAAAGCAACCTGACCGCTGCCGAGAATTTTGCTTTTTTGGCTGCCACAAGCGAGTGGCAACAGCGACTGAACGCCTTTGTTGAACGAAGTAAATCTTAAACGTGTTGTGTCTCTATGCCGGGTATTAACGATAAAATGACTCTGAATGAGTTGATTACACAATGCGCCTCGGAGCAGATTTCCGAAAAAAACCGGGCCTGGCAGATTTTTTGGCAGAGATATCATTCCCGCATATACGGGTTTGCCCGCTATGCCTGTCAGAAGAGTATCCGGCCTCAACACCGCTCCTTTAACGATGTTGTCGATGATGTGGTCGGCGATGTTCTGTTTATTCTGAATAATGAGTTGGACGGTTTTCGTAGCCGGGATGATGAAGGCCGTTTTTTGGCCTGGCTATCCATGATTGTTAACCGGGCCGCTCTGCGCTATATGCAAAAAAACTATTCACGCTTGTATTTTAATGATCGGAGCGAAGAAACGGAATGTGCCGGGGAACTGTTTAATTGCTGGGAATTGTATGATTATATAGTGGCTTTTTTTAGAAAGATACGTAAAAAGAACAGTGTGCAATCGGAACGTGATATTTCAATTTTTATGTTGTACACATTTGCCGACTTCTCTCCGGAAGCCATTAAAAACCAGCCCTGCATGAAAAATGTTTCCCTGCGTGCCATTCAGTTGGTTGTAAGTCGTATGAAGAAAAAACTTGAAACAGATAGGTTATTGTAGATTACTTGAGAAAAAAAGGAAAATACTTGCCTCTTTAGATTAAGAGGCAATAAATAAATTGCAAGGGATTTCGGGATGTCACCGTCTAATTTTGGAAAGATTCTGGCATTGCTTCAATGCCGGGATAATAAAAACATACCTTCGGAGCTTATGGGTGACTATAAATTTGTTCAAGACCGTATGAATATCCTGCTTAAAGAATCCCCGGGTTCTTTTCCCTCCCGGGCCGATTTATTACATGGCGAAACCGATAGTTTGAGTAATGAACAGATAGATTATTTTATAAGTTTGTTTTTAATAGATCATAAGGGCGAGGGGTGTCTGGAGCTGGCCACCAGTCTGAATGATCATTTTTCATGGTTTTCCACCTATAGCACCATATTAAGACAATTTATTCAAGGTTGTGATGCTGAAGAAGGGATAAGCCTGAAGGATCAATAAAATGCACAAAATTAAACAATTACGGGCTATCCTTGAATCACGTAGGGATGTAAGGGAGATGTTGCCGGATACCGGGCTTCCTCTCCGCTACGCTCCTTTAATTATGGAGTTAGGAACAACAAGTGTTCCCCCTGGCCGTTTTAGGCCTTTGAACTTGAAAGAGGTCGATGATATCCTGCTGGCCTATTGGGCGGGTCGCTATACGGAAGAGCAATTACAACGTCTAAAAACAGCCTTATTAAAAGATGATTCCACCGCCATTGTTTTTATTAAACGCCTTCATGATCATGAGCGCCATATTCAATCCGGTATAAAGGGAGATGAGCGGATCCGATCCCTGGACATACTATTAAAAAGGGGTAAAGGTTTATACGTTTCCGGGCCGGTTTTAAAGAAAATGAGCGCCGTCTGGCTTCTTCCCGTGGCCGCCATCTTGCTGATTATGGTTTTTTTACCCCGGCATTCCATATATAACGACTTTAACTTTGATCACAATCCGCCCTTGATGTATCAAACGGATGCACAGCGTAATATTGGCAGTTACGAGGCCGCTCCAACCACCGCGGAAGACACTTTTTTTGTAAATGGCATGAAGGCCTATCTGGCTTGTGATTATGAACAAGCCCTGAACCTGTGGTCCCGTCATCCCGTGGAAGACAAGTATAAACGGCAACTGCGTTTGTATAGCGCCTTAAGTTATATTGGTCTTATCTTATCCGAAAAGAATAAAGGGAAAGATAATACCAAAAATATTTCCCGCGCGGTGGAGCTTTTTCAAAGCCTGGAAGGGGATATGTCCGGTTATGAACGCTATTTTTATGCAATGGCTCTTATTCTCGCAGGGCGTAATCCTGAGGCACGTCAACAATTGAACCTTATCAGGGAACCTGATATGCTGGCCCGGGTCCAGGCACTCTCCTCTTATTTGGACTAGGTATTATCGTATATTTTTAGTTCGTTATCATGAAGTAACGGTTTCTCTCTTTTCTCCGATACAAATATTTTAACCTTGAAAATATAGCAAAAAAGTATATATTGGTGGTTTTGTCACTCTTTGCAAATTACCTGGAAGCAAATGAAGCTAATTATCACACTATTGTTTTTCCTACTTCCTTTTGGTCTTTTTGCAAAAGCCGATATAAAACTATTAGACAAATTCCACTCTCTAGACATACATAAAGCGGACAGCGCATACTTTTTTTTAATGGCTGATTCTGTAATAGAACAATTAAAAGATAAACCGGATCCGAATATTTATATGTCGGTCATTGGGGATAAAGGTACTTATATGTATACACGCCGTCACTTCCCCCAGGCTATATCTTATTTTCAACAGGCTCTCAATGTTGAAGGTTATGATGACTTTTTTAAAGCAAGTTATTTCGCTCTGACTTTAGCTGAGATTTATCTTTCTACCCTGGACGACATTCCTAAGTCATTGTACTACCTAAGAATAGCAAGAAAAATGTTTTTAAGAGACAAGGATTTAACTATTAAAGACCATCGCCTTCGTCAAAAATTTATACAGGTCACAGAGTTGCGGATCTATCGTATTCTGGGCTTGTATGGTCTGGCTCTTGATAAGCTAATTGTAATGTTAAAAAACAAACAGCCTTATCTCTTTGATCTATTCAGTGTGGCGGATTTATATCATGTCCTGAATGATTTGGACAATGCCCTGATTGCTTACAATAAAGTGCTAAAAGATATGGGCAAGAAGTTTGAGGTTAACTTAAGGTTACGGGCCCATATTGTAAACCGGATGGGTGATATTTATTTTGATAAGGAAGAGTATGGCAAAGCCTTGCGTTATTACAAGAGATCAGGGGAGTATGCCCGGGATATTAACTTCGTAAAATATGTTTGGGCAGCTCATCTAGACCGGGCGTACACTTTTGCCCATATGGGGCAGGCCGATTCCGCAGACCGGGAGTTAAAGGCCCTGTCCCGTGTGCACTATAATCCCCCGGCAAAGCGTGTGGGGCATCTTTATGCTGTTAAAGCCATGGTGTATAACATCAAGGGGCAACTGGACTCGGCGGTCGTTTTTGCCCGCAAAGGGTTGAATGTTTTGGAGTTACAACGAAAAAAAATAAAAATTTCAGATGTCAGACAGAGTGTCTTCAAGAAGAACAAGGTTAATTTTGACCAGATGAAGTATGCTCTTTTTGAGAAATATATCAAACAAAAGAATCCGTCATTGATAGATTCACTGTATAAATATTCCATACTTTCCCGGGGCAGAATGTATGGCGAAAAAAGCCGCCCCGATACAAGCTCGGAAAGCTATCGGGAGTATTTGGAAGCTTCAAAAGATCTTGAGGCTTTTCAGCTCCGCCAGCAGCTATCGCCAGAGCCCTTTGGTGATTCCCTGAAAGAGATGTTAAGTGTAAAGCGCTTCCGGCTGGTGGAAGCCCGGATATCAATGATCAATAAGAAAAACGCCACACGCTACCGCCCCTTGTTAAGCCTTGCCGAATTAAAATCTAAAATGAAAAGGCGTAATGCTGCCCTGGTGATATACGATTTTAATCCTTACAGGCCCTTTGTGGTCTTTGTTGGGCCGGAAAAGGTTGCGCTTATTCCGCTTTCCTTTAAAGTGAATAGTTTAAAAGACTCCCTGGCCGTTTATGTCGATCAACTCTTTAATGATGATGGAATAAACAACAGCATTTTTAATACCGGAATTTCATCATACCTGTACGATCAACTATGGCGGCCGGTTGTTGCGCGGGTTACAATGCCCGCCGATGTTATGATTGTGCCGGATTTAGATATGGCCGTTCTGCCGTTTGAAACCTTGTTACAAAAGAAAATGCCCCGGAAGAGTTATTCCGTACAGGATCCGGCTCCCTATTGGGATACACTTCTTCTGCAAAAACACAACTTTAGCTATTTGCCCGGGGTATACAGCTTAAACGATACCCTGAAATACCGTGAACCCAAAGCCCTGATTCTCGGCGACCCTTATATAAAACACAGTGAGGAAGGCTGGGGGCTGCCTTCTTGGAACAGTGAACCTTTGTTTTACGCCCGTTCCGAGGCACAGGCGGTAATGGAACTGATCCCCGGCTCCAAATTGTTGCTGGGGAAAAACGCTACCGAAACAGCCTTTTTGGAAAATGCCGCGGAGTATTCCATCTGGCATTTTGCCACCCATGCCCGCTATGATGCCGATTATTATAATATGTCCTATATTGCCCTGAGTGCGGACAGCCTGCATCAGAAAGATGGCCTGTTGACAGCCTATGAGATACAAAACATGCGCCGGGCCTCCCGGTTGGTGACCATTAGTGCCTGTAACAGCGGTGTCGGGCCTGTGCTTGAGGGTGAAGGAACGCTTAGTCTGGCCCGGTTTTTTATGATTAATGATGCCGAAAACGTTATCGTAACACAGTGGACGGTTAGTGATGCCTTTAGTGCCCGCTTAATGAAAGCGTTTTATCGTTTGTTGATTCAGGAAAAGGTGCCTTCCCTGGCCAGGGCTTTTAAGCTGGCACGCATTGAAGCGGTGGAAAAGGGTGATCATGAAGCCTTGAATTATAAACATCCCGTTTACTGGGCCGCTTTTCATCTGTATGGCGATACGCCAAATATTTTTATTCCTGAAAAAAGCAGTTTAAAATGGGTGCTGGTGACGATTTTTATCTTTTTGTTTGCCGGGGTATTGGCATTGAGACGTTTTCGTTTATAAATTTAATCTTTACGGTTGATTGGCGGTTATGACATAGGTAACTTATCAGGCTTAACGAAAAGATGTTTTACTGTTTAAGAAAATAAAATATCTTTCGAATAAGCTAAATAACTGTGAAGTTGTGTGTGTTTTGATTTTACTTGAGAAAAAAAGCCAATAGCTTGCCTCTATTTAAATGAACACACATATCTACATTCTTTTCTCAAAACACCGGATTCCCGGTAACTCCACCGCATGGCTCTATTCCCCTCGGGCTATGCGGTTTTTTTTATCCCTTTCATTTACCGCCCCTCTATAAATTATCGTTTGCATTTCTGAAATTGTTGAAGTATAATAAGCCGAAATGATTTAATTCCTAAGCCTACACTCTAAATCAGCATGATAAATTTATATAAAATACAAAATATGTATAATTTCCTTAAATGTATTAAGGTAAGAAGCCCATAAGCTTTTTTGTCGGTTAAAACTAAAGTTCTTTTGGGAAATGTATTACTTAAATATAATGGAGTTACTATGAATCGATTAGTACGAATGCTGTTATTGTTCACATTGTTTATGAGTTCGGCGCTTATGGCGCAGACAAAAAAGGTATCGGGTGTGGTTATGGATGCCAATCGCGAGCCTTTGCCCGGAGTGAATATTCAGGTAAAGGGGACCTTAAACGGTACCACTACCGATAACGAGGGCGTTTTCCTGTTAAAGGTAGACGCGCTGCCGGTTACCCTGGAAATCTCTTATGTGGGGTATAAAACAACCGAAGTCGTTGTGGAAAATGAGAATGTTCTGGAAGTTGTCATGGAGCAGGATGTTCTGGAAGCGGAAAATGTGGTGGTCGTAGGGTCCCGTTTTCGTCCCAGAACGGCGATTACTTCTCCCGAGCCCATTGATAACATCAAGCTGAAGGATTTACACGCCACCGCTCAGGTTTCGCTGGACAAAATGCTGCATTATGTGGTGCCGTCCTTTAACTCGACCCAGCAAACGATTTCCGATGCCACGGCCCACTTTGATCCCGCCGATCTGCGCGGCCTGGGGCCCAGCAGAACCCTGGTGCTGATCAATGGCAAGCGTAAAAACCCTTCCGCTCTGGTTTATATTAACGATACCCCGGGCAAGGGTGACGTGGGCGTGGATATGAACAGCATTCCCATCAGCGCCATCAAGCGTGTGGAAGTGCTGCGCGACGGCGCCTCCACCCAATACGGTTCCGATGCCATCGCCGGTGTAATTAATATTATTCTGGAAGACCAGACCGTGGCCACCCGCACGCGAAGCTTTGCGGGCATCACTTCCGAGGGCGACGGCTTTCAGTTTGGCAGCAGTATCAATACGGGCTTTGATCTCGGGGAAAATGGATTTGTCAATGTTTCCAGTTCCTATACCAAGCAAAACGAAACCAACCGCGCCGGTACGCCGGGCAAGGATGGTCTCTTTGGCCCCATCTTTAACGATCCCGCGCTGATCAACGGCACGCATCCGTTTATCCAGGCCAATCCCGATCTGGGCATGCGCGTGGGTTTGCCGAACATGGAAACCGCTGATATTTACTATAACTCGGCTGTTACTCTTGATGAAAACAGTAAGCTCTACTCCTTTGGCGGTCTTGTTTATCGCACGGGTAAAAGCTACGCGCTTTACAGGGCACCCTATTGGATTCCGGATAACTACTTTCTTCTGCATGACGAAGGCACTACCTACAATGGTTTCCAACCGACGTTTGAGACCAATATTTTCGACGCCCAGTTTACCACGGGTTTCAA
>WGCN01000075.1 GCA_015493745.1 Calditrichales bacterium | reverse complement strand
GCCTAAGGCGGGCAAGACTGCCTCTGGCGTGGAGCATTCCGACTGGATCACTTCACACCACAGAAAGGATGCTGATTATGCCTGTCTTAATCCCCTGTGAATAGCGGGGCCTGCCCGCCTAAGGCGTGGAGCATTCCGACAATCAACAAAAAAGTAAACTACAAATACGAAAGGGTAGGTCTTAATCCCCTGTGAATAGCGGGGAGCATTCCGACGGCCGGACATCCGTGCCGCGCCGGACATGGGCTGAACACCCTTGCGGGACGCTGCGTGAATTTTCGCCGACAGATCGGAACTTACATACGGTCATTTTGGCCCTAAACCCCTGTTTTTATTGAGGGACGGTGAAAACGCCCCCCAATGGCGCCGGAATGAAAACAATAAATTAACATTTAAACTTTTTCACTCCAAATAAATTTTATATTTCTCCCACAATTCTTCCGGTACCGATTCCATGACACCCAGTTTCTCCACGCGCTCCAGGTCTTTGCCATATTCGTTTATGGATTCGCGCGCGCTTTCGTAATTGGCCTGATGCAAAGAGCGTGACAAAGCATAGTCGGCTTCGCTGTCAAAATCCCAGGCGTCGCGGGGATCGTATCCATTCCCGGGCTCCGGCCGGTAGAATTGGGCCGTGCTTTCCTCTTGCCGGATCAGCTTTTTCAACACAACAGGGGCGCTGCGCCCTTTTCCATAAGGGGCCGTAGCAGGGCGATCAGGGCCTGCCATTGTCCCTTGCTTTTCATCTCTTCGGCGGCGGCGCGCAGCTCCCGCCCGTTGCTGATATAGGCGTTGTTCATGTTATTCTCCTGAATAAACCCCGGAACGGGCCGCTTACCGCCCCTTTGGCGACACGGCGGAGCCGGGAAGGCGCGCCAGAACGGCCCGGGCCAGCTTGCGGGCGTAGGTGTCGTAGTCCCGGTTAACGGTATACTTGTTGGCGACGGAGCCCACCTGCCCCGATATTTCCAGCACCACGTCCCCGGCAATCAGGTCGATCACCAGGCATTGCAGGCTTACGTTGGCCTTTTTTTCCGTTTCCATCCCGACAAACGGCGAATAGTGGACGCGGGTGGTTTCCGAGAAATCGCGCAGCAGGGGCAGCATGGCATAGCGCGTGCGCAGTCCGGCGGCCAGTTGGCGCACCTTTTTACGGTTAATGATGGCCGTGGTGTTATAGCCGCGGATGATATCCTCATACACATCGCTTAAATCGGCCTCGTTGATGCGCTCCATGCTCTGCCGCCAGCCGTAAACGCTTCCGCCGGGAACAGCGTCCTGGCGGTGAAGCTCCATCCATTCGGCCAGGGAGCGGCGATAGCCTTCCAACCCCTGCCCCGCCGTCACGGGCAAAATGGATAAGCCGCCGGCGCGCAGGGCCCGGGCGTCGAAATCCGGGTCCCGATAGGCCACGCGGGTTTGGTCGCGCACCACGGCGGCGCAGGCCGCGAGCATGAACAGGGCCCAAAAAGAGAGAACCATAAAGCGGGTTAAGTGTGTTTTATCGGTCATGATTAATACCTCCCAGGGTAAAAGGGAGCGCCGCGCGGACCGCGAGGGGGTGGGCCCGGCGCGGAGCGCTCCCGGTGAGTGTTTTGGGTTTAGCGTTTATCGCGGATGCGTTTCAGGGCCTTGCTGTTTTTGTAGCATGTGATCACCGTGTCGCTAACGGGATCGCACACCAGCACAAGGCCCATAAAGGCGTCCGGATTATCGGGGCGGAAAACGCGCATCATCCGTTTATGGGCGCGGCGCCCCAAAAAGTAATACAGACTGCCGTCGGCGCGCACTTTGTCGCCAAAGCAGCGGGCGGCGTCTATCATTTGCGGGCTCAGGCCGCGGGCGGCCGAGCGTTTATGGGCATGACGGGTAAGTGATACGGTCATGAAAGCACCTCCTTTGTTTTAATTCAGGACAAAACTAAGGAGGCCCTTCCCTACAATCATATTTGGTTGTCCGGACTGTTTTTTACGTCTGGACAGACTGCTCCCCCGCTTCCCCGCCGATGGTATAAATGGCATAGGGACGGGTGCGTACGCTGGCAATTTCTATATAACCGAGGATATACTTGTTTTTTATCTGGTCGCGCAGGGTTTTATTGATTTTGGCGCGAAAATCGCTGATGCCCTTATGGGAAAAGTCGGGGTAGCTGTCCACCGCTTCGCGCCCGCCCTTGTAGATGCGTTGCAGTTCCCTGACGTGGCGGGGGTTCAGCTCGGGGGAATTATGCAGTGTTTTCAGGTCGTAAATATATTTATACAGGGTAATCTCGGCCCGCTTCATGTGGACGGTCCACTTTATGTCATCCTGCCAGATTACCAGCAGATCCCCCTTTTCCATATCGCTAAAGTCCAGCCGAGTATGATAAACCTTATCCAAACTTTCCTGAGTCAGTTCCACCTTGTCCAGGTAGCTGGCGACGTTCAGATTTTCATCGAAGTCCAGAAAGTCGCTAATGCGGATAAAGGGGATTTCGGCATTGGTGATGACAATGTCCCGCGCGCTGACGGTCACTTCTCCGCCGGCGTTTTTAACCAGCACATCCCTGTTCCCGGAGGGGGGATAAAAGAAATCCCGGCTAAACTCCAGCTCGGGGGGCGACACCAGCACGTGGTACAGCCGGTCGCGGCGGCGGCCGTACATCTGCATGGCATAGGCCATGTAGGCGCTCATGGTTTTGCGTCCGCCGGAAAGGGAGGCCAGCAGGGTAACCTCCTCGCGGGCGCATAGCTCCTGTATCTTGCCGTCTATAAAATTGGCGGCGCTTTCATTGTCCCGCACATCGCGGATATCCTCCAGGGCGTGGTCGTTTTCATCGGTGATGACATGGATGGATATGGGCATGTCCATGGGGTTCAGGCCGTATTCCTGGCAAAAGGTATAAAAACGCCCGCCCGGATAGGCCTTGATCATCTCCTCGCAACGGCGCCGGCCGTGCAGGGTGGTGATAATATGTATTTCATCGATCCTTTTCTTTTGCTGGACAATAAAATCATACAGGGATTCGGTTATGATCTGGGGCGTGGAACCGGCCACGGTGACAAAAATATTTTTTCGTGTATCGTTCATCGTTCAGTCTGTTCCTTTATAATAATATGGTATACATCGTTTTATGGATTTCCCTTGTCCGGGCGGGGTCCGCCTTATTCCCTAAGCTCAAAGGTCAAAACGCGGCGGTTGCGCTTGCCACTGAGGGTAACGCGAATATCCTTTAAACAGGTTTCGGGCTGTTTCATCAACTGTTTGTAAAAAACGGACATCTGCTTTTCTATTCTCGGGTTGGCCTGACCGGCAAAATAGGCCTGGGTGTCCGGGTTGATGCGGCCGTCTTCGTTAAGGGTGACATGCAGCCCGGCCTTGTGGGCCAGTATCCAGGCACTGTGCTGGCGAATGCTGAGGCGCTTTTTTTGGGTAAGCACATGTTTTTTCATATAGTCGTTAAAGCGCCCCAGAATAATGGACGGGGAGTTATCGGCAAACAGGGGCTTGTTGGGCAGCGTGTTAAAATCCACAACGTCGAGTTCGGGCGACTCCGGCAGCTGCCGGGGCGTGGGCCGCTTAGGAGGGTTAAGGGGTTCATAGGCCGCCTCCAGGGCATACTTTTTTTTCCGGGCTATGTCGCGGAATTTAGCCGGGGGTATGGCCAGGCCTTCAAAGCCCATGCGCCGGATAAACTCCATGCGCTCGGCAGGAATGTCATGGGCGATAAACATCAGGCGCGCTATTTTCCCGGGGAACTCCAGCTTATAGGCGCCATAGTAATCCACCATGCGCACCATGTGGGCGTCGTCCAATACTCCGCTTTGAATTTCCACCAGCAGGGTGCGCCCCCGGGCGTCCTCGAAAATCAGATCCGGACGGCGTCCGTTTATCAGGGTGTATTGGGCGTGCCGCAGCGTAAGCCCCTTTTCTATAAAAAGTTCCGGCCATTTCATTATTAAGTTTTCCATTACCTTTTCGCGCATGGTGCTGTTTTCCTTTCCCTTGTTTTTAATATTCTCCCGGCACGGCCGGTCAATTCCTTTCCTGACCGTCTTTTGAAAACGGGATAAAATTGTGTGCATGCAGGGCCAGGTCGGGGCTCCAGCCCTCCGGCGCGGTCAGCGTTAAATTCGGCGTTTCGCCCGGTCCTTTTGGGCGCAGCCAGGCAAAGGTAAACTTTTGTTCCCTGTTTCTGAACTCCGTCATCTTCCTAAAAAAGGCGCTCCGGCTCACCTCAATCCAGTCGCAGGGCATGGTGGGACCGCTAAGCATATCCACCACCACAAAGTCGCGGCATTTTCCCCCGCGCACAAATTCCAGCCCGCTTTCCATCAGGAAGTTCACATAGTCATGAACCTCGTGGGGGGTCATAAAACCCAGCCGGTGGAGCTGACCGTCGGCGCAGTGGGTCAGGTTGGGCCGTTCCCTTAAAAAAAACGGCAGGCCGCCCTTCATTTTATCCGCGATGGCCCTTTCCCTTACAACCACGCTGATAGCCTCGATTAATACCGCCATGTCCTGTCTCCTTTTTTATCCCGGCAGTTGCAGCAGGTCCACGCTTTTAATGGCCTTGCCGGCGATGCCCTCTATGGAGCCGAACAGGGAAGCCACCGTGCCCTGCACGCCGTTTATCTGCTGTTCGCGCTTTTTCCATAGGCGTTCCATGGCCCGTTTTTCCGCGGCAAGCTGCCGGTGCATCTCATCGTAGGTTTCCACCAGGTTCCTGATGTGCAGGGCAAACTCCTCGCTGGTCAGATATTTATAGAGCAGGGCCATTTTCTCACCCTTGTTTTCCTCGCTGCTTTTTATGGAACGCATGCGGATCAGCATCTGGCGCAGAACAAGGGAAAGGCTTTTCAACTGCCGGAAGCCGCAAATCCATACCCCGTCCCGCAGACCGAATTCACTCATATCGTCGGGCATCACCTCGGTGACCAGCACGGCGATATCGGCCTTGCAGTTTAGCTGATCCTTTTTCAGCTTGGCGATCCAGGCGTTGCTGAATTTTTTGGTGTTCTTGCTTTCGTACACAATCACCCCGCAGGCCTGGCGCAGGTCGTTATAAACCGTGTGCAGGCAATCGGCGCCGCGGATGCCCTTGGGCACCTCATCCACGCGGTCCAGGGGATAGCTTTCCCTAAGGGCCTTCTCTATGGCCAGTTCCTGTATTTCGCCCTGTAGCTGCATGGAGCCCTGTTCCGCCCGGCGTTTCAGTTCCTCGGCGGATTTGACGGCGTCATCCAGCTTTTTTTCCAGGGTCGCCTTTTCCAGGGCAAAATTTTCGCGTTCCCTTTCCCGCGCCTCTTTTTCTATGGCGTTCCGTTTTTCCAGCATCTCCTTTTCCATCTTCAGCCTTAGCTCTTCCTCCCTTTGTCCCAGGCTTTGTTCCAGGCGCAGCAATTCCAGTTCCCGCTCCTTCAGGCGTTTGTTCTCGCCGGCCTGGCGCTCGGCGTTTTTTTGCGCTTCCCGCAGGCGGCGCTCCATCTCTTCCCTTTCCCGCTCAAATCCGGCCCGGGCCCGCTCTTCCACCTTTTTCTCCAGTTCCCCTGCCCGTTCGGCCAGTTTTTTTTCCAGCTCCAGGGCCATCTCCTGCTCTTTAAGTTGCACCTGGTTTTGCAGGCGCAGCAGTTCCGCTTCCCTTTTTTTCATCCGGGCGCTCTCCTGCCGGTGGCGGTCGTTTTCCTCCTCCAGCAGTTTCATTTTTTGCTCAAAATCCTCGCGGGTTTCCCTGGCCAGGCGCTTGCGTTCTTCCTCCATCCGGAGCTCCACTTCCCGGCGCACGGCCTGGCTCTGCTCCGCCTTCAGCGCCCGCAGCTTTTCCCGTTCCTCTTCCACTTTCCGCCGATCCTGATTTAACCTGTCCAGGTTTTCGTTCAACTTTTGTTCATACTTTTTTTTCAAACGCTCTTCCAGGTTTTCCGCCAGCACATCTTCTATGGCAAAAACATGGCCGCAGTTTGGGCAGCTTATTTCAGTCATGATTTTTCTTCTCCTTTGCGTGGTCGGTTTTATCCTCATCCAAATATTCTAACAAATAGCCATACATTTCGTCAAAATCAAAATCTCCGTATATTTTGCGCATGCGGGATGCGAAACTGTCCACATCTTCCCTGATTTCATAATGGCGCCTGCACATTTCGGCGTAATCGATATAAACCTCACCCTTCTCATCCTTCTCAAAGAGGAGTTCCCCAGGAAATTCCATATTCCCCTGTAAACCCATTTTCAGCAGGAGCATCAAATCGTTCCACTGTTCATCGTCATAAACATTATCGATGTAAATACGATGGACATACTGCAATTCCCTGTTCCAGCTAAGAAGGCTATCGGGAGTGAGTTTAATTTCCTGAAAAAAGGCATTCTCCCCGGGTTTCTCAATAACCGCGTAGCTGCGTTTTTTATCTTTCCTGTCGCGCAGGCCAAAAAAATGCAGGGTTTTAAACATGGTGTTCTCCCGTTTTATTATAAAGTAAGCACACACCACAAGGGGGGCCGTGCTTAACTCCCTTGTTTTTTTAACGGGCCAAAGGTAAAAACGGCCCGTTGCCCTTTCCATTTTATCTGTGCAGACGCGCCGTTTGTCTGCCCTGATTTTTTTGCATATTGGGCGGCGGACACGGAAGCGCCCGCGGCTATCCTTCCGGCAGGGCCAGGGGGCGAAAGCGTCCCAGCGTTTCCGCCAGGGGCCTGTTAAAATAGATGAGGCTATAGCGTTCGATCACCGGCCGGAAAATTTTTTTCATGGCGGTGTATTGCTTATAGGTATTGGGCCTGTCGCCATGGGCCAGTATGCCCAGGTTGCGGTGATTGGTCTGGGCCAGCGCCTCTTTCAGGGAGACTTCGGCCGTCATTTCATCCCCCAGGGCCCGTAAAATCAAAAAGGCGTCCATCAAGGCTATTTTTCCCGGCAGTTCCTCTCGGGCTTGCGGGCCGTAAAGCTCCCGTGCCCGGGCGGCGTACTTTTGCCGCAGGTCGGGATAGGGGGCATACTCCGGCGAGGCGGCCTCTATGTGCCAGGCGGCGGCCAGGTGGTGGGTAAGCACTTTTTCCATGGTGCGATAAAGCATCATCACCGCGAAATTAAAACGCTGGCGGTCGCAATAGCGGCGGCTCATCTCAAAATGATTCAGGGCAATCAGCGCCGGGGAGCCGCCGTCCATTTCGCGCAGCAGTTCCAGGCGTTCGCGCAGCGGAGAGGCCTGTTCCGGATAGAGCCCGCGGCGCCCGATATCTTCCAGCGCCTTTGTTCCGCTGCTTACGGCCCGTTTAAACTCGTAATCTTCCCAATATTTATGAAATTCAAAAATATTAAGCAGCAGCCTTTCTTCCCGCTCATCGGGCAGTTTATCGATTATACCCTTCAGCCGTTCTATGGCCGCGGCATGGTTGCCCGCGCGATAAAGTTGTATGGCCGCCCGTTTATCCACATCGCCAAAAACCTGATAGGGGTTGCTTAATAGATTGAGGTATTCCGATCCGGGCAGGGGCTTGCGCGATTCCGGCATGTAGTGGCCGTAATCCACATAAAACAGATCGCAGTTTAAAAAGGCACCGGCTATGGCCGCCCCGCCCACCATGGCTTTTTTGCCCCCGGTAATATCGATGGCGGTTTTTCCCGGAGCGGACTTAACAAAGGTATATATTTTTTTATAGACGTCCCCGGCGGAGGAGCTTTCCACCGGATTCTGCTCAAAACGGGAGGGCGGATAGCCGCAACGCTCTATAATTTTATCCACATTAAAACGCGCGTCTTCGGTTACCAGAAAATGGATATAATCCGGCTGCAAAGCGGCGATGGTCAATATCAGCGGCTCGGGAGAAAAACCGACCAGGGAGATCAGAACCGAATATCTACGGGCATAACGGGACTCCTGCCGGGTAAACCTGGCAATGACCTCATCAAACAGGGTTGACTCATAAAAGCGGTTGGCTTCCTCCGTTTTATTCCGGTCGACCAGGGTCATCCAACGGGCGGCCTTTTCCTCAATATCGGAACGGTTTTCATCCTGTTTAAAATACTCAAGGATCAGCCGCAATCGTTCGCGGTTTTTTTCATCCATATATATCGCTCCCGGTTACAGGCTACAAAGGGTGGGACTTTTTTCAATACGTTTTAAGGATACGAAACAAAAGCGAAAATAACAACAGGATCTGTTATTGCCGCATATTTGGACAATGGCACAACGCCGGCATTCACGGTGAACAGCGGGGGGTATGACAAATGACAAATGACATATGACAAATGACATATGAATAATGACAAATGACCCGCCTGAGGTAGCATGCCCCCGCCAAAGGCGGGAGGGCAGGCAAATGACAAATGAGCAGGACCTGACTCGGCAGAAGGCAGTGGCAGTAGGCAGTATCAGCGCAGGCATCAATCCTCCGGCAGCCCCTTTTTGTATTTTGTATTTTTTATTTTGTATTTGCTCTTCCGGCCCCGCCCGGTTTAATCCCCTCTCCCCGCTTCGCGGGACTTCGCTTGCCTGCCTCCGGCATGGCTTCGCTCAGGAATAACGGGGTTCTCCTACTCGTGGTTTCATGTATGAAGATACATGCTACCCGATGGAGTGGTCTTAATCCCCTCTGAATAACGGGGTTCTCCTACAAAGGAAGAAGTTATTAATAACCACTTGGAAGACCTTGACGTCTTAATCCCCTCTGAATAACGGGGTTCTCCTACGCCGCCGGAATCTTGGCCAATGGTGCCACTGACCCGGATGGTCTTAATCCCCTCTGAATAACGGGGTTCTCCTACCTGCAAATGATGATATTCAAA
>WGCN01000074.1 GCA_015493745.1 Calditrichales bacterium | reverse complement strand
ATTTAATATTGGGGACATCCGTTACAACGGCTCACTGATAACGGTCAATTCTCTTACATAAGGTGTTTTTTGGTTAAAATTACACACAATGCCAATAAGGTGTAAGGTGCCCCTGTCCCCCGCCGAATATGAGTCCTGAATAAAATCAGGGAAGATACATTGAAACAGGTTTATCAGACGCTACTGGTTGAAAATAAAAAAAGTGATTTTATCATTACCAAAGACATTCTGCATGACATCAACGTCGGCTTTGAACTGCACCGGGTTACCGATTATCAAAAGGGACTGGCAGCCTTTGCCTCGGGAGAATATGATCTCTGTTTGCTGGACTACCACCTCTCCGACGAATTTAGCTCCATCAAATTTCTGGAGGATTCCGCCGCTAAATTCAGCATGACGCCCGTCGTGGTCTTAACGCTTGAAGGCGATCGTGATATCGACCTGCAGGTTATGTCCGCCGGGGCCTCGGATTACATTATTAAAGGCCAGATCAACGCTCCGTTGCTGGAACGTACCGTGCGCTACGCCATAGAACGTAAGCGCAATCAGCAGCAATTGATGGATCTGCAGGATGAGCTTACCATGGCCCTGCGCGAACTCCGCGAGAACCAGAAGGCGCTGATCGAGGTGGAAAATCTTAAAAGCGTACGCGAACTGGCCGGTGCCGCCGCCCATGAGTTTTCGCAACCCCTGCAATGTCTGACAAATTATATCTCGCTGATCCGTGAGGGGCTTCCCGCCGGGAAGTATCTGGATAAAATGGAAAAATCCATACAGCGTATCGCCGGCCTGACCGACAACCTGCGCGACATCACCGGTTTGCAAAAACGGGCTTATGTGGATACACATATCATCGATCTGCAGGCCAGTACCGGCATCAGGGATATGAGCCGCGTACTGATCGTGGATGACGAGCCGGAAATCGTGGAAACCCTTTCCGACATGCTGGAGCTCAAAGGGATTGCCGCCGATGGCGTTACCGATGGTTTTCAGGCCCTGGAGCTGCTGAGTCAAAACAACTATTCCCTGATCATCAGTGATATCTCCATGCCAAAAATTTCCGGGCCGGAATTCTTTAAAAAGGTGCGGGAAACCGGTATCCAAACACCTTTTGTGTTTATCACCGGCTATGAAATCAGTCCGGAAGCCCAACAGGTTATTAAACAGGCCGACGCCCTGATTAGCAAGCCGATCGTCTTCGACGCCCTGCTGCAACAATTGGAACAACTCGAACTAACCGCCTAAAAAAACACATCCTGGTAATTGAACATCACCGGGATGTGTACGAATATGATTTTCCGTCAATGTTAAAGGAGACGCCGATGCCTGCGGGAAAAGAGCTGGCTTTTAAATACTATTTCATGTTTGAGGACGGCACCAGAGCCACCTACGAAATCTGTCTGGACCGGGAAACACTGCTCCTGAAACCGGAGCGGAAGATACAATCTTCAAGCTGGACCAGGCTGGAACATCATAAATGCAACAACTGTCCGCTGAATGAAAGCGATCATGCCGATTGCCCGCTGGCCTTGAACCTAAGCGCGGTTGTGCCCCGTTTTTCCAAAATGTTTTCCTATGAAAAAGTAAATGTGCTGGTGGAAACCGAAACCCGTACCTACTCCAAGAACACCACCCTGCAAAGCGGACTCAGCTCCATGCTGGGTATTTATATGGTAACGGCCGGTTGTCCCATCATGGATCGTCTGCGGCCCATGGTGCGTTTTCACCTGCCCTTTGCCACCATCGAGGAAACCGTGTTCCGTTCGGTAAGCACCTACCTTTTGGGACAATACTTTGAGCACAAAAAAGGGCGCTCACCGGATTTAACCCTGAAAGGGTTGATGGACGGCTATCAACAGATTCAAATGGTCAACCACGGTCTGGCCGGGCGCATGCGCAGCATCGTGGACAAGGATGCCAATCTCAATGCCCTGGTGGTACTGGATGTCTTTGCCAAGGAACTGCCCTTTTCCATCGAATCCAGTCTGGAGAATCTGGAGTATCTCTTTTCCCCCCCGGCCGTCTAGTAACGCGGGCGTACCTTGTAGGGAATCGGGTCTTCCCGGCCCGCCTCGGCAAAACCGCGCAAGCGCAGGGCGCAACTGTCGCATACCCCACAAGCCTCATCGCCGGCCTGATAACAAGACCATGAAAGCTCCAGCGGCGCCTTTAAGGCCAACCCCCGGTCGATAATTTCCTTCTTTTTAAGATGTATCAGCGGCGTTTCGATGGTGATACGGGTTTCCGGCCGGGTACCCTCTTCGATCACCCGGTTATAGGCGCGGTAAAAATCCTCGCGGCAATCGGGATATCCGGAGGAGTCTTCCTCCACGGCACCGATAAATATTTTAACGGCACCGATTACCTCGGCATAGCTGACGGCAATGGCCAGAATATTGGCGTTTCTGAAGGGCACATAGCTGTCGGGGATGCCCTCATAATCCAGATCGGCCTCTTTTACGGGAATGCTTTTATCGGTCAGACTGCTACCGCCGATCTCCGTGAAAAACCGGGCGTCAACCACCAGTTTTTTATCCACCCCGTAAAAGGCGGCGATGTCCTCAAAAGCTTTCAGTTCCCGCTGCTCGGTTTTTTGCCCATAGTTGAGATGCAGAAAAGCCAGTTGATATTTTTGCGCCGCAATGGCGGCGGTAACACAACTATCCATGCCGCCGGAAACCAGCACCACGGCCAGCGGCTTAGCCTTCATCGCCTTCTTCCGCCTCATGTTCCGCTTTTATCACCGAATGCATACCGCCACGGGTGGTAAATTCTCCGGTCACAATCATATAACGTGGCCGGCAGGCGGCTACCAGATCATCCAGTATTTCATTGATCAGTGTCTCGTAAAACACCCCCTTGTTGCGGAAATCCAGAAAGTAATACTTGAGGGACTTCAGCTCGAGGCACAATTTCCCCGGGATATAGTCGATGGTGATGGTACCGAAATCGGGTAAACCCGTTTTAGGGCAAACGGAGGTAAACTCCTCATTCACATGGGAAATCCAATATTCCCGGTCGGGATAATTGTTTTCAAACACTTCTATCTTAGCCATTGTCGTTCCTTCTTTTTATGTTTTCCGGCCCAGGACCGGCGTTTCTTATAGTTTTTCGTTACCGCTTATACTCCGCGCGTTTCCGGCGCCCAGATGTATTTATGCATCTGCAATTGAAAGCGCACCGGCAACCGGTCACGCAATATCCATTGCACCAGGGTCAGATTATCCATCTCGCCAAAGACCGGCGAGAAGAGAACCGCACATTTTTTATCCAACCCGTATTTGTTCAGCATATCCACGGCCCAGCGGTAATCCGCTTCATCCGCTATGACAAACTTAAGCTCATCGTCCGGCCCAAGCTGTTCGATATTCTGCCAGCGCACCTTATCCGCCTCCCCGCTGCCGGGACATTTGATATCCACGATGCGCCGCACCCGCCCGTCGATGGGAGCGATATCCATATGGCCGCCGGTTTCGATCAGTACATCGTAACCGGCATCACAGAGACGCGTCATAAAAGGCAGCACATCTTTTTGCAACAAGGGTTCGCCCCCGGTTATCTCCACCAGTTTGCAGTTATGGGCGGCTATCTCATCCATAATTTTTTCCACCGTCATCCATTGTCCTTCGTAAAAGGAATAGGGAGAGTCGCACCAGCGGCAACGCAGATTGCAGTAGGTGAGGCGCACGAAGACGCAAGGCAAACCCGCCTGCCTTGATTCGCCCTGGATGGAGTAAAAAATCTCATTGACCCGGAGCTGTCCCCGGCGCTGCTCACTCATAGTATTCCACCAGGTAGTTTTCCGTCTCCCAAATGGTAATCTTTTCCAAACGGATATTTTCAGGCAGCAGCTCCTTTAGCCGGCGGTAGACCTCGCGGGCGATATTTTCCGCGCTGGGGTTGATACGGTCAAAGGGACTGAAATCATTGAAATTGGCATGATCATAAGGGCCGATCACCTGCCATAAAAGATCATCCATATCCTTAAAGTCTATGGCCAGGCCGATATCATCCACATCTGTCGCCAAAACATCCATTTTAACATGCCAGTTATGGCCATGCAGGCGTCCGCATGGGCCGTCATAGTTCCTGAGCGTGTGGGCCGAGGAGATCATTTTTGTCGTCGATAATCTGAACATGGTATTCTTCCTTGTTTAGGGGGCTGGAATTTAGGGAATTTGCCCGTGTCTCGCAAAAGCTAAAATTTATTTGCGGCCTAAAACGCTTTTTACTTTTTAGCCGTTTTGCTGTATAATAGATTTATTTTTCGCCAGCAGGATACATAATGATTCACAGATCGTTTTTTCGACCGCATACCATATTAACGGCCCTCCTTTTCCTGGGCGTTGCCAGCTTAGCCGCGGCCGCTCAGGACCGGAGTTCCCCCGCCGTCAGTGACAGCGTCACCTTTTTTTTATTGCCCACGGCCGAGGGGCAGACCCGTGAAATGTATACCATCTCCGGCGGCGCCTTCAGCACACCCTTTACGCTGATTTACGGCGCCGTGCTGGTGCGGCACGGCCATGACGCTTTTTTGTTTGATACGGGTTTGGGCGAACAGGTGGATAATCAGTTTGAGCAGGATATGCCCTGGTGGGCGCGGCCCTTTTTTGAATATGAAAAGCAACAAAGCGTTCTTAAACAGATCGAGGCCGACAGCACCCTGCCCCGGCCCACGCGTATCTTCCTGAGCCACGGCCACTGGGATCACGCCGGCGGCCTGGTGGATTTCCCGGATTTACCGGTATGGGTGCCGCAACAGGAGTATGATTTTATTCATAGCGAAGGGCCGCCGGCCGTTTTCCCCTCTCAGTTTACCTTGCCCGACAGCCAATGGCATATCTATGATTTTGAGGCGAAAAACTATGCCGGGTTTGAGCACAGCCTGGATCTGTATGGCGACGGCAGCGTGGTGCTGGTGCTTATGGGCGGACACACACCGGGCTCCGTGGGGCTGTTTATCAACCGCAGCCACGGCCGGAACTATCTTTTCCCCGGCGATCTGGTCTGGAACCACGATCAAATTGATCGGCAGAAGGGTAAGTTCTGGCTGTCGCGCCTGCTGGCCGATTATGACAGCGAGCGGGTGGACGAGGTAATCCGGAAACTGCATGATCTGCTAATAAAGCAGCCTGCTCTTCAGATTATCCCGGCCCATGACGCCCGTTCCTGGGACAGGATAATCCGGGAGCATTAAAATGGCCAAAAGAATATGTATCGTTCGCCACATCACCCGCGAGGGACCGGGAAGTTTTTTAAACCATCTAAAAAAACGCGGACTGGATATCCACCAATATGATCTGAGCCAGAATCCGGCATTGCCGGACCCGGCCATGTACGACGGCGTTCTGGTGATGGGCGGGCCGGACAGCGCCAACGATGTATCGGAAAAGATGAGCCTCATGCGCGACTTTGCAGGAAAAGCCCTGCAACAGGAAGTGCCCTATCTGGGCATTTGTCTGGGCATGCAATTGCTGGTAAAAGCCGCCGGCGGGCTGGTGGTTAAAAGTCCGCGAACGGAGATCGGTTTTTACGATCCGCAAAAACGTCCGTATGAAAACATTTTGACCGCGGCGGGCCAAAAGGATCCCCTGCTGCGTGGGCTGTCCGGACGTTTTCCGGTTTTTCACCTGCATGGGGAGACCGTCGTTTTAAGCCCGGGAATGGAATTGCTGGCCACGGCGCCTCAATGTCCCAATCAGTTCATCCGTGTGGGACGCAACGCCTACGGCCTTCAGGGCCATCCGGAACTGACACCGGCCATGCTGGAGGTTTGGCTGCGGGAAGAACCCTGGCTGCAAGACCGCGACGCCGCCCAATTGAAACGGGAACTGGAAGCCCTGGGTGAAGATTACCTCCGGGTGTCCGGAATGCTGATCCAAAACTGGCCGCTATAAATCCCTTGCCACTACCGGAAAAAGTGCAAGCAACCCATCCCGTTTATCGTTAATTTATGACCGTAGCCGTTTCATCCACCAAAAGGAAATACCATGCCCGATCCCTATATCATCGCCCTGCTTGTTTTAACCGTCGTTATCCTGTTAATCATCCTGTTTCGCAAGCAGAGCCCGGAGCTGACCAAAAGAATGGAAGCGCTGGAAAGGGTTATCACGCTTTATAAAAACGATCTGGAGCGCATGGACAAAGGGTTTAAGGATGAATTTCAGCGCAACCGGGAGGAAGCACAAAAAAGCTCCCGTGAGAACCGCGAAGAGCTGGCCCGCAATTTAAAGGACTTCCAGAAGACCTTTACCGATAACATCGACGCCCTTAATGGCCTGTTGCGGCAAAAGTTTAACGATTTCGGCAAACTACAGACGGAGCAAAACCGGCAGGCCGCCGAAACGATCCGCACCCTGGGCACCATGCTCGAAAAGCAGGTTAAGGGGCTAAGCGATAATATCGAGAAAAACCTCAGGGCCATCCGCGAGGATAACAACAAGCAGTTAAGCGAGATGCGGCAAACCGTGGATGAGAAGCTGCAAAAAACCCTGAATGCCCGCCTAAGCCAGTCCTTCGAAACCGTGGGTAAGCAGTTAGAAGCGGTACAACAGGGTTTAGGTGCTATGAGAACCCTGGCCGGCGATGTGGGCGGCTTGAAAAAGGCACTGAGCAATGTAAAAATGCGCGGCGGTATCGGTGAGGTTCAACTGGAGATGCTGCTGGAACAGATTCTGGCGCCGGATCAGTACGCCGCCAATGTAAGAACCAAGGCCGACTCTTCCGATCATGTGGAATTTGCCGTAAAGCTTCCCGGTAAGGATGACCGGGGAACGGCGGTGTGGCTGCCCATAGACGCCAAGTTCCCCAAGGATGTTTACGAACAGATGCAGACAGCCTACGACAAGGGAGAAGCGGCCGAGACAACCCAGGCGCAAAAGAATTTAAAAAACACCATTAAACGCATGGCCGGGGAAATCCGTGATAAATACCTGGATCCGCCAAACACCACGGACTTTGGCATCATGTTTCTGCCTTTCGAGGGTATCTATGCCGAGGTGGTACGCCATGCCGCTCTGCTGGAAGAACTGCAAAGAGACTATAAAACCATCGTCACCGGCCCGGCGACCCTGGCTGCCATCCTCAACAGCCTGCAGATGGGCTTTCGCACCCTGGCCATTCAAAAGCGCAGCAGCGAGGTATGGCGCATTCTGGGCGCGGTGAAGAAGGAGTTCGGCGCCTTTGAAAACCTGATGAGCCGGGCGCAGAAAAACATTCAGACCGGACTGAACCAACTGGACGACGTCATGGGGCGCCGCACCCGGGCCATTCAGCGTAAGTTGAAGGATGTACAGGAACTGGACAGCGGCGAAGCAAAAAAAATCCTGCCCGGTATGGGAGACAGCATAGTGGATGATGATGAATAAGCGGCCGACAAGGAAACTATCGGCATAGGATCTGTCCCGTCTTTATTAACGTTCATAGCTCTTTTGCTCATGACAGCCGGCAAGACAACTGCCACCCTGCTCTGTTTTTGTAAAGACGATGGGCATGTTCCAATGGCCGAACTTAACTTCCTCGCTGATTAAAAAGGGTTGGCCGCTGCCGTGTACATCATGGCAGTTTATACAACTGCGCCCCTTTTCCCGGTTTACATGCAGATAGTGCAGGTTTTCCGTTCCGTTGCGAAAGCCGGTAGCTGTCCGGGTTTCCTTCTTTGTCAGCAAACCGCTTTTGTGGCAGTCAAAACAAAGCTTGTAATTTTCCACACGACCGGCCTTGTAGTTCCCCGCGGGAAAGGTATCCGTTAACAGCTCGCGCTCCAGGCCGTGTACATCATGGCAGGCGGTGCAGCCCTCCTCACGGATGGGCTTATGAACGTTATTCTCTTTGGTAACCTTGTTTGCCAGACTTGCCAGCACCCGGCCGGTCTTGCTTTTTATCTCCTTGTTATGGCAACTCATGCATAACAGCGCCTTGTTTTTTAAAAGCAGCGGTTCAAAATCCGTTCCATGCGGGCTATGGCAGTTACTGCAATCCACCTTTTCCCGCAAGGGGCCATGAACCGTCATGTCCAAAGGTGGTAGGGCTTCCTCGGGATCATGGCAATCAAAACACAGAACGGGTACCCGCGAGACCAGCAGATTTTTCACGGAAGAGACATGCGGTTTATGACAGGCCAGGCATTCATCCTCAAAGGGGGGATGAACGCTCTCCTTATCTTCAACATCTTCCAGGTCGGTATGACAATCCAGACAAAGCTCCGGCATGCTCCTTTCCAACAGATACTCCTGATCCGATTGATGGGGGCTGTGGCAATCGATACATTCCTGATCCTTAACCGGTTTATGAACAAACTTCCCCTCGCTGATATCGCTGTCATGACAATCGTAACAGAGCCGGGCTTTGGCCTTTAGCAGCATATATTCATTATCCGAGCTGTGGGGACTGTGGCAGGAAGTACATTCCCCATCCTCCACCGGGGAGTGCAGCACCTTTTTCGTATTGTTCTCATCATGACAATCATAGCACATTTCCGGCTGTTCGGCGGTTAATTCAAACTCATTGCCCTCGCCCGCGGGATGATTATCAGCGATACTTTCATGGCAGGAGGCGCATTCATCTTCCATGGCCGGGTGGACAAATTCTTTCAGGCTGTAAGCACCGTGGCAGTCGGAAGCTAAACATCCTTCCGGATCCTGAGCCTGAAGGAGACTTACAAAGGCTATGGAAAGAAGCGTCACTACTATTTTTCGAATATCCATAAAACACCTTGTTTAAAATCTGCGTTCCACTCGCAAAAAGAAGTTCCCATAGTCCACGTTTTCCCCGATAAAATCCCTTTTAAAGGCTTCCGCCCCGGCCGATATAAACACCTGCCGGAAGCGGGAAACGAGCTCTCCCCGGAAGCTCAGCAAGTCCAGATCGATCTGCCTGCCCCGTTGCCGGCGGTAACCGCCGTTAACATTCAACTTTATGTTTCGCGTAAAATAATAGGAGAGGCGTAGAGAAATATCTTTAAAAGATTGTTTTTCAGCATCCTGTTTCAGTTTTAAGGTACGTAGATTCCCGTTTACGGAAAAAGAGAATTTCGAATTTAAAATTCCGGAAAGGCTGGCAAAATACTTTTCGGAATCGTAAGGTATGATATTGCTGGCAAACTCATCCCTCTCGTATCCTAAAGTAAGAAAGCCATAGGAAAGCCTGGATCCGACGGTTCTTTGGCTGATGGTTTTCAGTAACTGCGAATCGGTAATCTCAACATTTTCAAAATCCTGATCCACCCAGCGGCCGTAGAGTTCCAGAAAGCCGTCAAACAAAGAGATACCCGCGCTGTAGGCATTGCGGATATTGTCATATTTTTCTATCGGGGTTTGGGAAACATAATAATCCACCACCACCGTCGCCCCGGGTTCAATTTGTCCGCCGGTCAGACGTTTTATCTCAACAAAGACATCACGGGGAATAAGAATATAGTCGATATTTTCCCGGAACTGCAGACTGCGGTCACTACTCCAAACAATGACACTGCTCATAATAACATTGGCATTGTCCAGTAAAACAACCGCATTATCATCCAGCACATGCTCTTCATTTTTTATGCGTAACCGGCCGGATTTACGCCGGCGGTCATCACGTCGCACATTGTAGTCATAACTGAAGGTAATCTTACCGGTGGGAATTTTCTTTTGATAGCGCACACCGCCGCCGCCCTCTTTTATAATCTGCGCATAGTCCGTATGATTGACATCGACATATTCCGCCCGCACATTGCTGCTCAGACTGAGAAAAAGCTGATGCATCAGCCGGGCACGCACCGTGTGCTGCTTTGATCGAATCAGGCTTTGCTTCCAGTCATTGTAATCATAATTAGACTGAAAGGTAAAACTCCAGGGCAAACGATAGTTTAGGCTTTCATTAATCAACAAGCGTTCAAAGTTATCATCACCGGTTTGTTTCAGATACCAGGCACGGGAGACAAAGGTACTTTTTCCATTTTTATCCAGCTTGATATTTTCATCGAAACTGGCGTCAAGCACCTTGTTTTTGGCATAGACCGTTTCGGTGTATTGGCGCACATAGTCCTGATAAGATATCTTAAGCCGGCCATTGTCAGAAGAGGTAAAACTCTTGGACATGGAGGAGATGAGCCGCTTGCTCTTATTTGTTAAAACCCGGTCGATGGCCAACTCCTTTTGGATCCAGTCTTCATTTTGATATTCAAACCGTACCGGCATAAAGCTGTTATTCCAGGTAAAATTCCCCCCATAGTCCGTTTTTTTAATATTAACACTGGTAGCAAATTCACGATCAATCTGGTTCTCTGAATAATTTAAATACAGGCTGAAACTTAATGGTTTTCCTGAAAAAAAGGTTGCCCGGGAGTAAAAGCGGGACAGGGTATTGGTTTCCGTTCGAAAAGGGGTAATCAGGAATTCATCCGAGCGGATCCCCGGACGGTACTCGCCTTCCAGATCAAGCAACAAAAAATTGGGATGCCAAATATTGGATTTCAGATTCAGAATCATCTCACCAAAGAGCAGCTTTGAAAGGTAGGAGTTTTGCCGTCCGTTTATAAAACGCGATTCCTGCCGGGCATAGCGTCCCTCCATCGCCAGGGAACCCGACGCCCGTTTAATGTTCCAAAGGCCTAAAACGGAAACGGTGGATTGCGCCGGCACGCCACTTTGAAGCAGCACACCGAGTAGCAGCAAAATACGGGAGAACCTGTATGCTTTTTTTATGTTCTTCAAACTTCGCATTACAACAAATCCCATACCGTTTACAGAAAAAAATTATCATCACCGCCATGGGGATTGTGACAATCAATACAGATCGTCTGCTCCTCCCCTTCATGATCTTCCACCCGGGCAACATCACGAGGCTGGTGACAATAGAGGCACATCTCTCTGCCGGTGCGTACCAGCAGGCTTTCATTTTTCGCCAAATGCGGATGATGACACGTTAAACAAGCTCCGGAGGCTACCGGGCCATGTAAATAGGAGTATTCCTCCTTAAAATCATCATGGCACTCATAGCATAAATCCGGCAGCTTTTCCTGCAAGGCATTACTCATGGCACTTTGATGGCAATCGTTACAACTCTTATCCTGATAGGGGGAGTGAAAAAACAACTCGCTTTTAGTCCGGTTCAGCCGGGTGGGAACGGTAACCTTGTTTCCGGCCAGGGTAAGCGAATCACGGGTCATCAGTTTTTTTTCCGGATTGGGCACTCCATCGAACAGGACGGAAAGAACCTGATATCTCATTTTAGGCGAACATGCCGTTAAAAAAAGGATGAGAATCAGAATAAACTTTATCTTCGTCGTATGTCTTATCAGGTTCTTCAATGTTAATCACTTTTTCGATTTTAGTTCTATAAACCCATAAACATTCAGTTTGTCCGGCCCGTATTGATTGGTCACAAAAATAAGATGTTTCAGCTTGAAATCCTTATGCACATATTTTTGAAAATATTGCAAATTATCATAATCCAAGATAACCTTGGCCGGTAACCACATATTGCCGCGTCCCTCATAATTGCCGCCAAAAAACATTAACAGCTTATCATCCTTATTAAAAATCTGTACGTTCTCAAAACCGGCGTCCACCACGTAAAGGTTATCGTTACGGTCAACGGCAATTCCCTTGGGGCGGACAAACTGCCCCAAAGCCTTTCCATAACTGCCGATGGAGCGCAAATACGTTCCGGACGTTGTATAAACCTTTATCTTAAAGGAACCGAAATCGCTCACATACACCTTGTCTCCGGTAACAAAAAGATTGGTTGGTGAACTTAAAAAGTTTTCATGCTGAGGATCCACATCCGGAAAGGAGTTTACCAGTTCATAGTTGTCACGGGAATAGACAAGTACTTTATGGGCATTAATATCGCATATCCAGATTTTATCACCGGCGACAAAAACATCCGTGGGCTTCCCCGTTTTGGCATTGCCCAGGCTGCGGACATATTTCAGGTTATTATCAAAAACCACAACCTCCTTGCGCTCCGCATCGGCCACAAACAGATAGCCGCGATCATCAACAAAACAGTTTATCGGTTTTTTCAGTTGCCCGCGCCCTCCCGGTTCAAAATAGGAGAAGGTATGTTTTTTTAAATCTATAATCACCAACCCACCCAGCATGGTGTCGGAGATGTATATTTTCCCCTTGTGTATACTGAGTCCGTAGGGCTTGATAATCGGCATCCCCTCATCCTTACCGAGAATGTATTCCATAAACCCGGATCTCTGCCCGGTAATATCAATGGAATTGCTGATACTGGTAAGGAATTGTATGCGTGCGGTATCCGGCGGAGCAGGAAAGATAACCAGATTCTCATCCGTTACCCTGGTAACCATGCGTGAATAGCACGAAGTCAGGATGAGTGAAAGCAGAATGACTGAAAGTAGTTTATACATGGCTCGGTCTCTTTATGTATGTTAATCGTTTTTACTATTTTTTATGACATGTCAGACACAGATTGCTGTTTTTATTCGTTTTTACCAGTAGTTTTCCGGCGCCCATTCCATTATGAACATCGTGGCAACTGGAACACTGTAGTGTCCCATTGGTCAACATATCTGTTTCAATGGTATTTCCCAGACCGGAATTAGAAATAAACGGATCATTCAACTCCCCTGTTCTCATGGCATTGGTCGAAGTATATTTCACGGAGATTGGATGATCATTTTTAAGCCCGTTTTTCCTGTCTTCAAAACCGGCGTTCAGGAAAGGTACGGTATTGACTCTTCCCCCCCAACTGTCAAGTGCCAGGGTTCCGTCATGACAGCTTAAACACAACTTAGAGCTTCCCAGGGGTAAACCGGGTTGTTCGGCCGGACCGGCACTGCCATACACGGTAAAGGTATCCTTTACGGCTTTACTGCTCCATATGGGCAGAGTCTCCTCGGCACTGCTGCTTCTATGCGGAGGATGACAGACCAGACAGGGTTTATCCGACTCAAACAGCTTATTGCCCATGGCCTGAAAATCATGCATTGACCCTTTAAAATTTTGTGCCAGGAGCGGACGGTTCAATCCGGGAAGCAACAGTACCAGTACTGAAAAATATGTTAAATAAACCGGCATCTCTTTTCCCTTCTTATCTGCGAAAATCTTGATAGAATCCCACACTTAAATATATAAAAAAAAAGGGACAATTAAAATTGCCCCTTTTAAGAAATTTGATATGATGTAAAAGAACTTATTTGTTGTGGCAGGTCAGGCAGAAGGCGCTTTGGGCATTACTTTTACGTAATAAATCTGCAACACCGCTTCCGTTATGCACATCATGGCAGGAAGCGCACTGTACCTTGTTGCCGATCAACAGGTCATCATCGATGGTGCCGCCCAGACCGGAGTTGGTAGTGGTCGGATCATACAATCCGCCATCCGTGCTGGCCAATGTAGCATCATACACAAAGGAAACCGGGTGATCATCACTGAGATCGGTACCGATCAGTTCATCTCCGGAAACAAACTCATTACCGTTGGTGCGTCCGCCAAAGTTGTCTACGGCTACCGTACCGTCATGGCAACTCAGACAGAGCTTGGAAGAACCGTCAGGCTGACCAACGGCAGCATCCAATGTGGCGCTGCTATACAGGGTGAATGTTGCCGTGGTAACTTCGTGGTTCCAAAGCGGAGCATCGGTAACCGTTACATCGGCATTGTGAGGGGTATGGCAGACAATACAGATTTCGCCGCTGCTATTCCAATTTTCATTGGAAAAGTCGTGAGCGGAACCTGATATCTGGCCTAAGACCGTTGTCGCTGCGAAGAAAGTCATCGCAAACGTTAAGATATAAAGTTTTCTCATTTTAACCTCCTATTGAATTAGTAAAGATTTTTAAAGCAAGACATGCTGTTACTATTTTCACATTATTCATATACAAATACTGTGCCGACGCCCGAAATAATTCTTACATGTATAAAAGGTCGATAAAATGGGGGCTAAAGACGCCATCTTTTGTTTACAAATAACAACTGTTTATATTTGGGTACTTTCACCCTATTTGGTGGGTTATATTGCGCAGTTATTTGGGTGATATTACCCAATATGTGTCTAAATTCTGTACTTTTTTATCTTATATCTAAGGGCATCACGACTAATACCCATCATTTTGGCCGCTTTTGTCTGGTTGTTTTTGGTTTTAAACAGAGTTTGTTTAATAATCTCTTTTTCCAGTTCGTACAAGGAAAACCCTTCATCGGGTATTTCAAACCAGGTGTTAATGTTTTTGGTATCCAGCGGCTGATCCTGTTTTCTTATTTCAACAGGAAAGTGAACGGCCTGAAGATATTCCCCGGACTCGAGAAGAACAGCCCGCTCCACAACATTGCGTAATTCCCGGACGTTTCCGGGCCAGTCGTATTGCATCAGAATCATCTCCGCCGCCGGTGTTATTCCTTTTATGGACTTACGGAACTGATTATTAAAATTCTCAATAAAGAACTTAATAAGCAAAGGAATATCTTCCCTGTGCTCACGCAAAGGCGGCAGGGTAAGCTGAAACACCTTCAGCCGGTAGAACAAATCTTCCCTGAATTTTTTCAGATGGATCAGTTCCTGCAGATCCTGGTTGGTGGCGGCAATGATACGGATATCTATGTTGATATCCACCGTACCGCCCACGCGGCGAAAAACACGGTTCTCAATAATGTTTAAAAGTTTAACCTGAACAGCCAGGCTGGTTTCCCCGATTTCATCCAGGAATACCGTACCGCCGTCGGCAATTTCAAAAAGTCCCTTCTTCTGCCGGTGAGCATCGGTAAACGCCCCTTTTTCATGGCCGAACAATTCGCTTTCCAAAAGAGTTTCCGGCAGTGAGGCACAGTTTATAGTCACAAACGGTTTGGTATTGCGCAGGCTCTCATTATGGATGGCCCGCGCCAGCAAATCCTTTCCGGTTCCGCTTTCGCCCAAAAGCAAAACCGTTGTAGCCTGGGAACGGCTGATCACTTCGGCCATGTTCAATATATTTTTCATCTCCGTCGATTGCCCGATAATATGCTTAAAAACCAGGTGCTCCGAACGGTTGCGTCTTAAAAGCTGAACCTCATTCCGGCATTTTATCTTTTGGATGATTTTATCCAGTACAACATAGATCTCTTCAAAGTCAAAAGGTTTATTTATATAATCATAGGCACCCGATTTAACCGCTTTTACAGCCGTTTCCACCGAGCCGTAAGCACTCATAAATACAATGTAAACATCTTCATTAATATTTTTTAAAAGCTCTATCAGCTCCAGGCCCTGCATATGGGGCAGCTTATTATCCAAAAAAACAATATCCGGCAATACCTTTTTAAAGATATTCAGCCCCTCTTCTGCCGAAGAGGCTGTATAAACCTTATGTCCGCGCTTGCCTAAGTTTTGCTGAAATGACCAGCATATCAGTTGCTCATCATCTATTACCAGGGTTTTAAGGTCGGGCATGTTTCATGTTCCAGCTATATTGTTTCTCTTCATGAACCGAAATATTTTTTCCGGGAAGATAAATTTCAAATACCGTTCCCTTGCCCTTTACGCTGGACACGGACACAGACCCTCCGTGTCTTTCGATGATATCCTTGGATATGGCCAGGCCCAGGCCTGTCCCTTTGGCTTTGGTGCTGTAAAAGGGCTTAAAAATTTTCTTAAGATTCTCCGGTGATATTCCGCTGCCGGTGTCTTTTATCGTCAATTTAAATGATTGCCGCGCCTCATCAAATTCTGTTTTTATGGTCACCACACCCTCATTCTCTATGGATTGAACGGCATTTTGCAACAAATTAATAATTACCGCCTCTATCTGACGCGGATCAAAATCGAAAAGAATATCCACCCCGGACAACTCCTTTTTAAAGGTAATCCGGTTGTTGCCGGCCTGGCTTTCCAGAAAGAATACACTTTCTTCTATCACTTTATTAATATCCGTCCGCTCTATTTCCAGATCTTCCGGACGGGCATACTGCAACAAGGCATTCAGCGTATTGTTCACCCGGCGCACCTGTCGGTGAATCTCCTGCAGAATCGGCTTTTTGCTGGTATCATTCATTTCTTCCACAATGATCTCCATGGCACTGGAAATGCCGGTTAGCGGGTTTTTAATTTCATGTGCCACCGATGCGGCCATTTCACCCACGGTAGCCAGTTTTTGCGCGTTCTGCAGTTCTTTTTGATGCAGTTGCGATATTCTGGCCTGCATTTCCTGCACCTTATCCAGCATATTATTAAAACCTTCGGCTAACGAACCCAACTCATCGGAACGGGGCACCGCCACTCTGATATCAAGGTTGCCTTTCTCCACTTCCCGGATGGTTTTGTTAAAACTTTTTAAAGACTTCTTTACAAACCGGAAGTGCAGAAAGGACATTAGCAGGAAGATAATAACCAATAACAGAAAAGTAAGCAAACGTCCGTAATTGTCAACAAGGGCAACATTATCCGCCAATTGGTGTAAATTTAAATCCAACACAACAAAGCCCACCACCGCCTGCCGCGGGTTATGACATTTATAACAGCCCTCCCTGTTTTTTATGGGCATTATCACCCGGCCCGAAGAACCGTTTTTTTCGCTAAAGGACAACACTTCCTTCACAGCGGTGCTATCCACCTTGAGAAACGCGCCGGTGGCCAACAAGCTGTCATTCGCCGTAAACCGTACCCGGCCTTCAGCATCCAGTAAAGAGCTGTTCTCCACCGTCTGGCTGTGGCTCAGGCTTTTCAGAACCGGATAGACCATTTTCTTATTATCAGCGGAAGGTTGATACAAATAGCTTTCCTTCAGCAGGGAAAGCATCTCGTTCATGTTTTCAACCGTATTTTCACGTATCTGGTTGGTAAGAGCCGTATTCAAAACCTGAAATGAAAAATAGACCGTCGCCACTATAAAAAGTGTCAACATCAAAACAACTTTCAGGCGAAAGGATATTTTAACCATAACTTTTTCACTTATAGCTTTTAGGTTTATGAACCCTTCCGTGACACCGCAGATAACATTTTCCGGCGAAATCTCCCTCATCCACAAATTCCAGACGTCCCATCTGTACGGAAGAAACAACACTGGTATTAAAATTGATCAGATGGGTATTATTCTGGGATGTCCCCTGACTGGAGCTGATGCCATGCGGATCGTGGCAGGTGCTGCAGGGGGCATCTTCCCCGACAATATGCTTGCGATGCACGTCCTTGCCAAATTTTGTACTGGTATCGTTTATGATCGCATTGCGGTCATGACATTGGTAACACAGTTCATAATTCTGATACGATTCCTTGGTATAATCCGCGGTTTCATAGTTAAACTTCAGGATATAGGGATAGATGGAACCATGGGGACCGGCCGGATCGGTGGCATCATTGCTGGCATGGCAATCGGTACAATAGATGACGCTGTTTTCCGTATAGGGTGTTATAAGGCTGGGTACATTGGCATTCCGGCCAACACCCTCCACAGGGTGATAGGAGGGATTGTTCAAATCGAACTCCAGCCGGGTATTGTTCTGTTCAATCTGCCGCGTAATCGCGCTGCCCGGACTTCCGGCGGAACCGGCGTGACAGCGATAACACAGTTCATATTCATATTGTACATTTTCCACGGGGTTGCCATTGGTATCAATGCCCCGGGCGCCCAGGACCGGGCCTCCGGCATTGGGTGCGCTGGCGGCGGTACTGTTGGCCTTATGCGGATTATGACAATCCACACATTCCACATGCATGGTTTGCACCTGTTTGCTCTCAGCGTCGTCATGAATCTGGTCATAGCTGTAAACATCATGGGTATAGGGTTTGCTTAACGCGCTTTCGATATTGCCGGAAGCCACGTTTCCATTATGACAATTCAGACAGTTGCTCTCCTCAACCAGATAGTTGGTTAAGCGTTCGGCTCCTTCCGCCGTATGCGGGTTGTGGCAATTTTCGCAGGCATTTTCCGCTACACTGTTAAAATCGGTGTGAAACCAGGGATCGCTGCCGCTGCCGTTCCATGTGGCCGGAGAGGTATTATGCGCGGAAGATGACCAGTCGGTTTTTTGATGGCAATAACCGCACAGGGTGGAGTATTGCGCGCTGGCCACCAGAAAGTCGCCATAAATATCCTTATGTGCGTCATGGCAGGAAGTACACTGCACCTTACCGTTTTCCAGCCGTACCTCGGCATTCAGGTTAGCGGGATCGGCCAGTTCCCCATCGGCGGCGGCCAGACTGTTGTCATAAACAAAGGAAACGGGATGATCATCGGAAAGGTTGGTACCGATATGCGCCGGCCCGGCGGGCATGGTGGTGACGCCGTTATTAAATTCAATAACCGAAGCCCGGCTCAACACATCACCCAGGGCCACCGTTCCGTCATGGCAGGAAAGACATAATATACTGGAACCATCCGGCTGGCCCGGTACCGCCTGAATGGTAGAGCTGCTATAGAGTGTATAGGTCTGTCCCGGATCCTTCCGATTCCACAGGGGAGCCTGGGGACTGCTGTTATGCGGCGTGTGGCAAAAAATACATACTTCGCTTTCCGTTGTGGCTTTTGTACTGCCCGGGCCGGAAACGGACAGGTTGTGTTCGGTGTTGACGATGGATTGTCCCCAACTCCACAAAGGCCAGAACAACAAACATACGGCGCAGAATAAAAACTTACTTCTCATCTTTTCCCTCTTCCCTAACGTCAAAGATTTGAATTCGTTTATTAAAACTGTCGGCCACATAAATGCGATCCTCACTATCGATATAAATACCCGAAGGCATCCAAAACTCTTCCCGGCCACGCCCCTGTTTTCCAAAATTATACAGGAATCTACCCGCACGGTCAAATATTTGCACGGTATGAAAAAGAGCATCGGCCACATATATATGGCCATAGGAGTCCGTGGCGATCCCCTTGGGATGGGCAAAATATCCGGTAGCGTCTCCCGCTTCTCCAAACATGGTGATAAAATTTCCCTTCGCGTCAAAAATCTGTACCCTGAAATTCATACTGTCTACAACAAAAATAGTGCCAAAAGCATCTATCCAGATAAAAGTAGGAAAATTGAATTGTCCCGGCCCGGTACCGCGAAAACCTATTTTACGGACGACCTGCCCCTCGGCAGTCAATACCAACAGCCGGTGCGCAGCGGTTTCCGCCACCCATATTTCCCGCGTTTTGCGATTAAAGGCGATGCCTGTCGGACGGTTCAGCGCCAGGGTATCATTCAATACCTGCCGCTCTCCGTTGGCCGGGTTTAAAACATAGATGCGGTTCTGCCGGGAATCCGTAAACAGCAAACGCCCGTCGGCCCCCCGGCAAACAGCCACCGGACTGTTCAGGGCCGCCTTGTCATCCGTGGGCAGCGGCGAAAAAAAATGGTGGTCACGATCGGCATGGATGATATTGTTATAACCGCGGTCCATAACCCAAAAATTGCTCGCCGACAGGGCCAATACGCTTATGGGTTGTTTTAGGGCAAAGGTGGTTGGACCGAAAATAAAATCCCGGATCCTGTTCCACAAAGACCCCTCATCCAAAAATCCCTTTGCCGTGGATACCTCCGCGACCCAGCTTACGGAAAAGGATTTAGGCTGAGCCTGAAGCGGCAAAACTGAAAATCCCATCACCACAAACAGCAGCGCAAGATATCTCCGCTTCCTTACCCCCGTTGATTTTCTCTTATGATGATCTGTCATAGCTTTAAAATTCCACAACACTTAAGGTTTTCAGATCGGCCGATTGGGACATACAGCCTTCCTACGGACAATTTAAGCATAAAAATGGCCGTAAACACGTAAATGAGTGTGAAATATTCTGTTCAAGGTAAAATAAAGACACTTTTGACTTAAATATCAGCCCATTCCATCCGCGACATTACATCAGGCAATTGACTGTGAGCATGGCGGACAATAACTTATCCGCAACCGAGAAACCTTCACCACGCGGCATATGAACGACTTATACCGACACATTCAATCCCTGCTGGACGCAGACCCCGCGTTCGGCGCCGGAGGCCGGCTTTTGCGCAACTCTGTTTTGGAAGCGGCCCGCCGCCTGGACGCCCGCTTATTGCAACTGCTTTTGGCCGATTCCCGCGCCCGGCAATATTTTTTTCGCCCTGTTCAGGATATTACCGTTTTTGACGTCAACCGCTTTACACGATTTATCGCCTCCAGCCGGTTTTTACCGGGCAGCCTTACCGCCTTTAAAAACAAAATCGGCCTGACGGTCAATGAAGAACTCATTGCGGAAAACAACAGCGTGGTCCTGGCCTTTCCCTACAAGGACGCCGTATTGCCCGGAGGACAAACCCGGGAAAACGACAGACATAACGAGCTCTTTTTTCATGAAACCCTGGATGCCGAACGGATTGACCGCCTTTTTGAACCCAAGGCCCTGATCCGCTGGACACGCCTTTTTAGGGAAAATGACGAAAAACCGCAGCGCCTGTCCTATAATGATAATTTTCTGATCAAGGGCAACAATCTGATCACCTTGCACAGTCTGAAAGCGGTTTACGCCGGAAAAATAAAGCTGATCTATATCGATCCCCCCTATAACACCGGCAAGGACAGTTTCGGTTATAATGACGGATTTAGCCACTCCACCTGGCTGACCTTTATGAAGAACCGCCTGGAGGTGGCCCGAACCCTGCTCCGCGGGGATGGCGTTATCTTTATCTCCATAGATATCAATGAACAGGCCTACCTTAAGGTATTGTGCGATGAGATTTTCGGCCGGGCCAATTTTGTCGGTGAAATCATCTGGGAAACGGCCACCGACAATAACGCCACCCAAATATCCATGGAACATGAATATGTGCTCTGTTATGCCCGGAACAAAACGGCGCTTCCCAAGTGGCAACGCCCCTCGGAAAAAGCCCAGATCATCATCAACCGCTACCGGGCCCTGAAAAAGACTTTTGGCGCCGATACGGACAAGATCGAAAAAGAGCTGCGCAAGTGGATCAACAATGTCAAGAAATCGAACCGCCATGACCTTTCCGGTGTGTCCCATTACTGCTATGTGGATGACAAGGGTGTTTTCTATCCCGGCAATTCCGCCAACACCCGGCCCGGCGGATACGATTTTGACATCATTCATCCCACGACAAAAAAGGTGTGCCGCAAACCGGCCAACGGCTACCGCTGGCCGGAGACCACTTTTTGGCGGGCGGCGGAAAAGGGGGATGTTTTGTGGGGCGTGGATGAGACAACCGTTCCCCGCATTAAAAAACGCATCGAAACCGCCACCGAACTGCTTAAGGGATATTATTATGAGGACAACCGTAAATCCACCCGGGCGCTGACCGGACTGATGGGCAAAAAGGTGTTTGAAAATCCCAAGTCCGTCAATCTGTTAAAAAAAATCATATCCTTTGCCAGCGATGAGAATGATATCATTCTGGATTTCTTCGCCGGCAGCGGTTCCACCGCCCAGGCCGTTCTGGAATTAAACGCGGAAAGCGGAGGGCGCCGTTCCTTTATTCTTTGCGAACAGATGGATTATATCGAGGATGTTACCCTGGCCCGTATCCGCCGGGTACTGGGCCGGGAAAGCCTGGTGTACATGGAACTGGCTCCCGGGGCGCGGAAACTGGTGGATAAAATAGCGGCCGCAACCACCCTGCCGCGATTGCGGAAACTGGCGGATGAGGTTTTGGCCGGTCCTTTTCTTTATTACGGCGCGGCGCATAAAGAGGAAGAGATTCTTTCCCTCCTGCGCGGCGAAAGCGATCCGGAAAATCTTAGACAAATGCTGTTGGCCCTGCTGGATCAAAACATGCTCTATATCCCCCGTGATGAAATGGCCGACGGGGATTGGGCCCTGACGGATGAAGACAAAAAACTTACCGACCAATTTTACCGTTTGCAAGCACATGGCACTGAGTAACTTTAGAAAAGAGACCTCGGAAAGGAGCGCCGGTTTCAACCGGGCCCGGAAACAGCTTATGCGCGAAACACCCTTTCGCTTTGAATCCCTGGAAGGATGCAATCAAAACCGGCAAAACCGCGTAACCCACCTGCTGGAACGGGCCCGTGTGGATATAGAGTTGAAAAACAGAGCCACGCGAAGCGCCGTGCTGCGCTCCATCACAGCCACGGAGGGAAGGGAGAGTTTGCAGTGCAAGATAAACTTTGCCCGTCGTTTCGGCCTGGCCCTCTCCTATGTGCTGTACAACAATGAGCGCGAACGGGTTTATCTGCTGGAACTGCCGGCCATCGACCGCCTGAACTATATCCGTACTTTTAAATCCTACCGGGCTTTCGCCGGCTGGATAAAGGAGATCAAGGGCTGGGTGTCGGTTAAAAGCTTCCGCGAAGCCGGTGAGTTGCCCGCTTTCGATAAGGCCCTGCGCCGGCACGGCACCCCCTGGCCTACCAATATCGATTGCTTTGTCTGTAACCGGGAGTATCAGCCGCTGGCTATAATCGAATTTCAAAATGCCCGTAAGACAGGTGTTTTAAACCATTGCAACAACGACTATTTTCAATGTCTATTACCCGGCAGCGATGATATCCGCCGCTGGACTTCTCAGGAAATATTGCGGGTACAGTCGGGCCTGCGTCTGTTCATCATCACCTGGGCGCAGAATGAGGACATTTTTGTTTTAAAGGAATTGGAACAGGTCGCCATACCTTTTGACGGCGAAGGCGGTATCTCCCCGGCCTATCGCCGGGCCTTGCGCCACTACGTGCAAAATAACCGTCCCCCGGAGCTGGAGGCAGGCATTGCCGAACGGTACCATAGCTACAGCCTGTACCGGCAAAAGAACAGAATACGCCGCCGGGTGCATACACCGCCCCTGGATTCTGGCCGCAAAACCTTTCCCGCGCTTTATTACCGTTTCAAGAAAACGGCCCGGGGCCGGGAGTTGAGTCGCTTTTTCATGGATGCGCTCAATGGATAACACACGCCTTTCCCCGGCCGGGCAGGAACTTCCGGTGGAAATCACCGCCAACCTGAATCCGGCTATGCCGTTGCGCCCCTACCAGCAACAAGCCGTGCTGCGCCTGATCCGCGAACTAAACGCGCCCCCGGCGCAACCGCAACAACTGCTTTTTCACATGGCCACCGGCAGCGGCAAAACGCTGATCATGGCCGCCGCCATGCTGCACATGTACCGCCTCGGCTACCGGCGTTTTCTCTTTTTCGTCAACAGCAGCAACATCATCGGGAAAACCCGTGATAACTTTTTAAACGGCCGCACCTCAAAATATCTTTTTGCCCGCGAACTGTTTATCGACAACCGGCGCGTTCATATACGGGCGGACGAAACCTTCGGTGCCGGACGGGATGACGCGCTTTCCATCGTTTTCACAACCATCCAGGGTTTGCACAGCCGCTTAAACAGCCCCCGGGAGAACAGCCTGCATGACGCCGACTTTGAACAGGAAAAAACCGTTTTCCTTTCCGATGAAGCCCATCACATCAATGCCGAAACAAAAAAGGGCCCGCTTAGCCGGGAGGAAAACCGGGCTCTGCTCAGTTGGGAGAACAGCGTCAACCGCGTCTTCCGGGCCCACCCGCAAAATGTATTACTGGAGTTCACGGCCACGGCCGACCTGAATCATCCGGCCATCCGCGCGAAATACCGCGATAAACTCCTTTTCGATTATTCCCTGGCCCGATTCCGGCGGGACGGTTATTCCAAGGAAGTACAGGTATTGCAAAGCGACCGCCCCCCCTTCGAACGCGCCCTGCAGGCCCTGCTGCTCAGCCTCTACCGGCAAAAGGTATTTGAAAAATACGGCCTGCCTATCAAACCGGTGGTGCTGCTCAAGTCGAAAACCATTGCCGAGAGCCGCCGCTTTTTTAATGATTTTTCCGACAGGCTTCGGCGGCTTAAGCGCCGGGAACTCGAGCAGATCGAGGCGGCCAACCGTGGGACGGTCATAGGCCGGGCCATGGCTTTTTTCCGGCAGCGCGGGCTGTTGCCGGAGGATATTATCGAAGAACTGCGTCTGGAGTTCGGCCCCGGCAGCTGTATTTCCGTGGACAGCAAGAATGACAGCCGGCAAAAGCAGTTGCTTATCAACAGCCTGGAAGAACCGCAAAACCCCTACCGTCTGGTGTTTGCCGTGGATAAGCTTAACGAGGGCTGGGACGTGCTCAACCTGTTTGATATCGTCCGTCTCTATGATACGCGTGTCAGTCGTTCCGGCGGCGGGCAACCGGCCAAAACCACCCTGTCCGAGGCCCAGCTTATCGGCCGCGGCGCCCGCTACTGCCCCTTCCGCATTGAGGAGGGCCAGACAGCCGACCGCCGAAAGTTTGACGACCGGCCGGAACACCCCTTGCGTATAGGCGAGCTCCTCTATTACCACGCCTCTTACAATCCCGCCTATATCGCCGGATTGAACCGCGCTTTGAGCCACATCGGCATGCGTGAGGCAACGGAAACCCGTCGTTTGATTTTCATGGATGCGGATTTCCGCCAAAGTGCCTTTTATAACGGCAGCCCTGTTTTCCTCAACCGGCGGATACCCCAAAAAGACCCGGCCGGATTTAGCACCGTCTTCAGCCAACGGCTGTTCTGCCATACCCTGACCGCGGACACCACCGGCGAGGCGGATTTGTTCGCCGGCGCCCCGGTAAACGCTGACCCGGTGGCCACCAGGGAGATGACCCTCGGCGACCTGGGGCCGGCCGTGTTGCGCAAGGCCGTCAACCGCACCCCCTTTTTTTACTTTGAGAACCTGAGCAAAATCCTGCCCGGCCTCACTTCCATAAGCACGTTCATAAACTCACCCCGCTATCTGGCAGGCGTTCGTCTGCGGCTAAAGGGACCCGGAGAGCGCCTGCACCGGCTTACGGCCGGGGATGCCTTGCAAATCGCCCGGCAGGTACTGCACGAACTGGCTGCCGCCCTGCGGGAAGATACATCAAAAT
>WGCN01000073.1 GCA_015493745.1 Calditrichales bacterium | reverse complement strand
GGGGGATCGCTTTATAACCAAATAGGGGAGGTAGAATGAGAGCTTTTTTACTTTTTTTAATTATTTTGTTTGCCGCCGGTACAGCAGGAGCGCAGGAGATATTTAATTTCCGGCTCAATGGTAACGGTGCCCGTTCCGCCGGTTTGGGATATGCTTTTACCGGTGTGGCGGATGATGCGTCGGCCATTTCCTGGAATCCTGCCGGTTTGGTGCAACTATACCAAATGGAAGCCAGTGTTGTGGGGCGGATGTCTGCCGCCAGCGGCACCGTGGACGGGTTGCAGGATATAGGAATTACCGGGTGGGATGTGCAGGCACAGTCCCAGTTCCAGTTCAACTTCGCCAGTTTTGTGGTACCTTTTAAAATAGGCGGTTTTGAAGTGGTCGGAGGTGTGGCCTTCCGGCGTATGTTTGATTTTTCGCAGGAAATCACTCAAACGATTACCTCCGACGGATTTGTTTTTTCTTTTTTGGAAAAGGTAATCTATAACGATACCGCGGGCGGCATAAACGCCATTTCTCCTTCATTGGGCTTTAAAATTAATGATATGCTCTCTCTCGGGGTAACCGCCAATATTTTAACCGGATCGGAAGAGGGAAACAGCTCGGTGGAGAATGACGGTATTTTGGACAGTGAAAGCAGCTATGCCATCGATTATAGCGGATTAATAATAGATTTGGGCGTATTGGCCCGTCTTTCGGAAATGATCAGCGTGGGAGCAACCATAAGCCTGCCGCATGAAAGAAAATATTCTTTTTCTGATGTGAGTGGTGTTGATTTTACCTTGGCGGATGGTACTATTCTCAGCCAGGAAGGTACACTAAGCGCGCCCTTGTTTTACCGCGTGGGGGTTGGCGTACGTCCCACGGACAAGCTTTTGCTTGCCTTCGACTATAACAGCAGGCCTATTTCGAAGGTAAAGCTTGAGAGCGGTAATACACTTGCCGAGCTTAATATGCCCGATATAAGTTCTTTTCATATTGGTCTTGAATATCTGCTGGGTACGGAAACCATCATACCGATTCGTTTGGGATATTACACCAACCCTCTGGGGACCAAAGATGTTGATGATAAAGAAGTGGTCGCCGGCGTTATTACCGCCGGTACCGGCATCGCCCTGGGCAATGTGATTCTTGATGCCAGCATTGAACTCAGCGGCTATCAGCAAACGCTGGATAACACCGGCCCCAATGATATTACCTTCACCGAGGGAGATGTTTTTATTACTCTGGGAGCGGTAATACATTTAGGTGAATAAATAACGACTGAATAAAAAAAAGCTGCTTCGGCAGCTTTTTTTTATATATACTATCTTTTTGCTTTAAAAAACAAAAGCCTTTAAATTTAACGGCTTGTTCAGCCCCATTAGCTCAGTAGGATAGAGCACGGGATTCCTAATCCCGGTTAGCCCAGGTTCGAGTCCTGGATGGGGCACACAGCGACCAATAACATAACTCAAGGAGTGACACCCAATGCTTAAGGCACCCAAAAAGTTTAATAAAAAAGAGCTAAAACGCGATCCGCTTTTGGATACAATGGTAAAAACGCAGACTTTCTATGAAGATAATAAAAAGCGCATACATAGTATCGGTGGCGGTTTTATTGCCATAGCCCTTATTATATTTATGCTGAGTTTTCTGCATCAAAGCAGTGAAAAAGAGGCTTCGATTTTGCTGGGTAAGGCCCAGGTGGAATATCAGGAGCGTAATTATGACAAAGCCCGCCAGTTCCTGGAATATCTCGTTGACGGTTACAGTGGAACCACTTCGGGCGATCAGGGGCTGTTTTTACTGGCGAACATAGATTTTCAGGAAAAAAAATACAGTGAGGCCCGGGCCCATTTTCAGAAATTTGTTGATAACTATTCCGACAGTAATATCCTGCTTTCATCAGGATATGCCGGTTTGGGGGCCTGCTATGAGGCCGAGGAAAATTATGCCGCCGCGGCCGAAGCCTATTTAAAGGCCTGGAAGGCAGCGGATGATTTCCCCGAAGCGCATGACTATCTTTATAATGCCGCCATTGATTTTGAATTTGCCGGTGATATAGAGAAGGCGAGGGAATATTTCAGCAGGCTGGTGGAAGAGTATCCCGATTCTTCTCATGTTTTTGATGCCAAGGCCAAGATGGCCATGCTGGCCGTAAACTAAGGATACAGGCCTATGTCTCATCTACCTTCCGAAGAAGAGCTCTTTTTACAGGTATACAAACGTTTTCCCGCCATGATCGATCATGGCCGGGGAATGTATCTGTATGATGAGACCGGCAAGCAATATCTTGATTTTTTATCGGGCATTGCGGTGAATGCCTTGGGCTATAATCATCCCGCGGTCATAGGGGCCGTCGAGCATCAGTTGCAACGCAATATGCACTTAAGCAACTATTTTATCCAGGATGTGCAGTTAGAACTGGCCGATAAGTTGTTGAAGCTGACCCCTTATAGTAAACTCTTTTTTGCCAACAGCGGTACCGAAGCCATCGAAGGATTGATCAAATTGGCCCGTAAACGGGGCCTGGCCAAAAACAAGAAAAGAATTATCGCTTTTGAGGGCGGCTTTCACGGCCGCACACTGGGAGCGGTGAGCATCACGGGGCAGGGTAAATACCGCGATAGCTTTGAGCCTCTGTTACCGCTGGTGAATATTGTTCCCTTCAATGATGTGCCGGCCTTTAAAGCGGCCCTTGGCGATGATGTGGCGGCGGTGTTTTTTGAGGGCATTACCGGTGAAGGGGGAATTCATCCCGTTTCGGATGAGATGCTGCAGGCCATGGATGAAGGTCGTAAAAAACATGACTATCTTATTATTGTTGATGAGATACAGACCGGTGTAGGCCGGACGGGACATTTTTTCTATTCGGAAACTTTTTCTTTTACGCCCGATGCCATGGCCACGGCCAAGGGACTGGGCGGAGGCTTGCCGCTGGCCGCATTTTTAGTGGCCGGACACCTGGAACAGGTGTTCAGCCCCGGTGAGCACGGCACTACCTATGGCGGAAACCCGTTGGCCTGTGCCAGCGGACTGGCGACCGTCAACACCATTGCCGAGCCCTCCTTTCTGAAACATGTGCGTGAGACGGGGGCCTATTTGATGGAGCGGTTAGAAGGGATTGCTTCCGCTTACCCGGACCTTTGCGGGGAGGTAAGAGGGCAGGGCCTTATGTGCGGTATGGATGTGAGCCGTCACGGAGCGGAGATTATGCGCGCCGCCTTTGACCGGGGGCTGATATTTAATATTGCCGGGGGAGGCGCCACACTGCGCTTTCTGCCACCGCTCATTGTCGAAAAAGAGCATATAGATGAAGCCATGGAAGTATTGTTAAACATCCTGAAAAATTTTTAAAAGTTTATTGTGTACGACTATTTGTTTATAAGCGAACAAGTACTGAGTCTGTTGGCCGTGCTTTGTTTTTATTTTATCGATCACTATAGTCATCTACAGCACAAAAAATGGTTAAACCCGCAATTCGAAACCCCATCCTATAGTGCAAAAATAAACCGTGGTCTGATGATGAGCGCCATGGTGATCCTGTTCATATCCTTTTTAGTCACCCAGGCCTTTACATTGTTTTGTGCCGGCCGGCTTTCCCGGCTGGAGCCGGTTGTCTATATGGGTATCTCCACCCGTTTGATACTGTTTTTTATGATGATCAGCGGATGGCTGAACCTTTTGTTTATATTGCTGCTTTTGGCCTACTTTAAACTGAAGCCAAAGGAGCGTTACCCCGTTTTACACAAGATGCTTCTTTTTATGGGCGCTACGCTTTTGACGCTTTTTTTATTCAAAACAGGAAATTATCTGGTTTCACTGGATACCATCCTGTTGCCGTCGCTAAACCGGCCGACTCATTATTTAACCAACAGTAATTTTATCTCTCTTACCGAACTGCTCCTGCTCGGGGGCCTGTTGGCCGTCTTGTTTTTCAGCTATCATCTGTTACGCCGCAAAAGGAAAAACATCTATTATAATGTCTATTTGATTGTAAATCTGGTTTTGTTTCTGTTTTTATTGATACCTTATTATCAGATGGCTACCTTGCTATATAATATAGATGTGCCCTCATCCATGGGAATCAGTGGCTTTACCTATGAAAACTACTATATCTTTATTGTTTTGAGTTTTCTGTTTTCCTCGGCGGGTATTTCCATCGTCATGGCCGGTGTTTATATTGCGTTGAGCCCCAGGATGCTGGTACCGTCTTTTGGCCGTGCCTATGCCTTAAAGTATGCGGCTATTAACTTTACGACGGTGATCATACTAGCGGTGCTACCAATTTATCCACTATTATTGACAACAGTTTTTTCTTAAGATCGGGACGGAGTTATTAATGTTTTCACAAAAATTATTGATACGGTTAAAAAATGCTTTCAATATTGTTGTACTAACGGGTGCCGGAGTTTCCGCGGAAAGCGGTGTCCCCACCTTCCGGGGCAAGGATGGTTTGTGGAAAGATAAGGAAGTGGAAAAACTGGCCACCCTGGAAGCTCTGGAAGAGGATCCTAAACTTTTTTGGGAGTTTTATTCATGGCGTCGTCAATTGCTGAAGGAGATTAAGCCGAACTTTGCCCACTTTTCCATGGTGGATATTGAAAACTACTTCGAGGATTTTACCCTGATAACCCAAAACGTGGATAATCTGCATACGGTGGCCGGAAACAGAAAAGTTCTGGAATTGCATGGCAACATAACCCGAAACCGGTGTTTACGTTGTGATCATATTGTACCGATGGAACAAAGTGCCGGTCAGGAAATACCATACTGTGACAAGTGCGGAAATATAATGAAACCCGATGTGATCTTATTCGGTGAAGCTTTGAATGAAAAAATACTGAGAAAAGCCCAAACGGCCAGTGCCGAATGTGAAGTCTTTTTTTCCATAGGAACCTCATCGGTGGTGGAGCCGGCGGCGTCCCTGCCTTATATCGCCAAGGGCAACGGCGCCTACCTGGTGGAAATCAATACCGAGGAGACGCCTCTTTCCGAAAATGCCGACGAAGTGATCCGCATCCCGGCATCCAAAGCTTTAACGGGTCTGGTCATGATTTTAGATAGAATACGTTAATGAAAAGATATGTCATCCATATAGTTACGATTACCTTCTTTCTTTCTTTGGGCTCCTGTGCCTACTACAATACTTTTTTTAATGCCGAAAAGTACTTTGAGTCCGCCCGTTCAAAAAAGGAGGCGGCCACCGGCAAGGAAACCTTACCCCGGGATGCCAAAAAGAACTTTCAGCGGGCCATTGAAAAATCATGGAAGGTTATAAACCTGTACGGAGACAGCAGCTCCTGGGCGGATGATGCTTTGTTTCTGATTGGAAAAAGCCATTATGAGCTGGAAGAGTATGATAAGGCCCGCGAGATCTTTGAGCAGTTTGCCCAAAAGTATATTCAATCGGAATGGTTGCCCGCCTCAAAAGTCTGGCTGGGAAAAACCTATTTGATGCTCGGTGATAAGGAAAAAGCTCTGGAGCGCTTTTCGGCCATTTTGGCCAGTGACGCGGATGATGATTTAAAAGCCGAAGCCCATCTTTATCTGGCCCATCTCTATTTCGAGTCGGAAACTTACGACAAGGCCATAGAACATTATACACAGGTACTGGAACTAAGCGGCGATGAGGTGTTGAGTACCGAGGCTCTCTTTTCCATGGCTGAGGCCAATTACCTTTTGGGCTACTATGATAAAGCGATAGAAAACTACGAAGACATTCTCAAGTATGATATTCCGATGAGTAAACGTTATGACGCCCTGGCCAGGCTCATTGACGCCCTTATTGAGAAAAAGGATTATGATTCCGCCATCGCCCTGATGCGAAACATTTTAACGGATCAGCGCTATAAAAGCTATTTCTCCCTGATTGAAGTTAAACTGGCCAACATTTCCGAATTCCAGGAAAGCAAGGAGTTTGCCCGCAGCCAGTACCGCGAGGTGTTGAGGAAATATCCGCGCACGGAAGGTGCCGCCCTGGCCGCTTTCTATCTGGGACAGCAGTTTGAATATGACCTCGGCCAATTTGATTCCGCAAAAACCATGTATGACCGGGTGCGTAAAGAGTTCCCAAAGGCGGAAGCGGTGGAAGAGGCGGTGCAGCGGGGAAAACTTTTGGCTGCCTATCTGAAAATACACAACCAGATTAAAAAAGATTATGAGGATTTGTACAAGCTGGAGCATGGTGATTCCTCCCTGGTGGACAGTATGGTTACAGGAATGGATACGGTTGAGGTTGCCTCCCGGCCACAACCAGACCTGCCGTTGAGTAGCGGGGAGCTGAGCGCGAATGAGGAACGCGATGTGCCCAATAAAACGGTGGAAGGTCTCAGGCCGGCTGAGGGTGAAGAGGCAAACGCGTCACAGGTGGCTACGCGAAGTATTAAAAAGATAAAGGAAAAAAAGGTGGCCGTCAGTCGCACGGCGGAACAGGTGGAAAAAAGCCTCCATCGCAATTTATACAATCTGGGTGAGTTCTTTCTGTTGTCCTATGAGCGCCCTGACAGTGCCTTACGGCCATACCGGCAATTTATCGAACGCTACCCCCAAGACACTGTGCTTACGCCAAAGGCCTATTTTTCGCTGTATACGGCCTATCAGGCCTTGTCGGACTCCATCGATGCGGAAAAAGTTAAAAAGGAGCTGTATGATCTCTTTCCCGAGAGTATATACAGCAAAAAGCTTCAGGGGAGGTTAACGGAAACGAAGAAAACGGAAAAATCCCCGGCGCATAAAAAATACCTGCAGGCGGAATCTTTATGGGAAAATGAGCACTACGATCAGGCCATCAGCCTCTTCAGGGAAATAGCCCGGCAGGACTCAGGATCCAATTGGGCCTTAAAATCCCGCTATTCGGTTGCCTGGTTATATGAAAATATTCTTCAGGACACGGACAAGGCCATTGAAGCCTATAAGCTGCTGTTAAAGGAATATCCCAAAAGCCCCACGGCAAAAATAGCCAAAGCCAAGATAACCCCTCCCGCGGCGGAAAAACCGGTGGCTCAAAAAACAGCGGCCGATTCTTCCGCAAGCAAGACAGGGCCGAAACGCAGGCTTGATGTCCTGGAGAGAAAGCTGACTCCCAAACCGGGCTTTGAAAAGGATTTGGAATTGGATGAGGTGGCACCCAAAAAGGACTTTATACCTCAAAAGGAAGATCGAAAGTTACTCGACAAAAAGAGGGGTAATAAAAAAGATGACAAGGATTAGGCAATATGGTCATCTTCTTATCCTTTTGGGAGTCTTTATTATAACAAATTCCGTTACAGTATCCTGTGCCGGGGGCAGACATTTAAGACAAGGTTCTTTTCACGGCGAGCGCGTTGAGCGCGTTAAACGTCCCAGCGCACAAGATAGGGCACAGCGTTTTTATGGCATCGCTTCCTATTATGGAGCAAAGTTTCACGGACGCAAAACAGCCAACGGTGAAACATTTGATATGTATGCTTTCACCGCGGCTCATAAAACCCTGCCGTTTGGTACAATACTTAAAGTTACCAATATTAAAAACGGAAAACAGGTCACGGTTCGTATAAATGACCGCGGGCCATTTGTGCGTAATAGGATTTTAGACTTATCTTATGCCGCTGCCCGGGAGATTGGCATGATCAACTCCGGAACGGCGGAAATCGAAGCTATAATTATTCATCAGGGTAATTAAATTTACAGAACGAAGAAAGGATATCTGATGGGAAGCTATGTAGAACTGAATGATACAAATTTTGAAGATGAAGTTTTAAAGTCATCCATACCGGTATTGGTGGATTTCTGGGCGGAATGGTGCGCGCCGTGCCGTATCATTGCTCCGGTGGTGGAAGAGCTGGCCGCCGAGTATGATGGTAAGGTGAAAGTGGGAAAGCTGGATGTGGACAGCAATCCGCAAACCTCAATGAAATTTGGAATACGTTCTATTCCCACCCTATTGATTTTTAAAAACGGCCAGGCGGTGGATACCATTGTTGGCGCCGTTCCCAAAAATGTCATTGAAGAAAAAATCAAGGCTCAAATCTAAATAAAAGTATTGGTCAAGGCCCTGATGAATATGATTCGTCAGGGCTGTTTTATATGATAAATTTCCATAACGTACAGTTTGTAAAAAGCCTGATCAAAATGGATCAGCGCCCCCAGCCCCAATTACCGGAGATATGCTTTATCGGCCGTTCCAATGTGGGGAAATCGTCTTTGTTAAATGCCCTGTTCGGTACCCGAAAACTGGTTAAGGTTTCCGGAACTCCCGGGAAAACGCAGTTGGTAAACTACTTTCTTGTCGATAACACTTTTTACTGTGTCGATCTGCCAGGATACGGTTATGCCCGTTTACCCAAAAAAGAACAAATAAAATGGCAAAAAATGATCGAGAAGTATCTCCTGCAAAATGAGCAGCTTAAAAGGATCTATCTGCTCATAGATGCCCGCCATGAGCTCCAAAGTATCGACCGGCAAATGATAGAATGGCTTGACCACCAAAACTTAAACTATAGCATTATTTTAAGTAAATGTGACAAAATCTCTAAAAACACTTTAAATAAAGCAATCCTATACTTTAAAAAATACATACCTTCCGTTGAAATATTGCCTTTTTCCGTCAAGGAAAACGGGATGATTCTGAGCTTAAAGAAAGAAATCGCCCGTTTAAAGATGTGATAACGGTTCTTTTTCTTGACAATATAATTTATTATCTTAAATTTTTAGCCCAACGATAGCTATTTGACAGAAATCACAAAAAACGCTTATTTTTTTGTTGCTCACTGCCTGCGACCATGGAGGTGTTTTGGCTTATAATAATGTTGACAGAATAGATTCTCCACTCGATTTAACGACTTCTTCCGCTGTGGAAATGAGTGCCGAATGGATGACGCTGATCCGGGAAGTAAAAAAACAGCGCCAGGAAATCGCTCAGGGGGGCGGGGCAGCGAATATTGAAAAACAACACCGCAAGGGACGTTTGACCGCGCGGGAGCGGATAGACCTCTTGGTGGATAAGAAGAGTGCTTTCTATGAACTGAGTCAGTTTGCCGCATTCGGTATGTATGAGGAATGGGGCGGGGCGCCCTCCGCCGGCGTTGTTACCGGTCTGGGTTATGTTGAACAGCGCCTGTGTATGATCATTGCCAATGACGCTACCGTAAAGGCCGGTTCCTTTTTTCCCATGACTGCTAAAAAAGTTATCCGCGCGCAAACCATTGCCATGGAAAACCATATCCCGGTTTTATACCTGGTCGATTCCGCGGGTATCTTTTTACCTTTGCAAGAGGATGTCTTCCCCGATCAGGATGATTTTGGCCGTGTTTTTTATCTGAATGCACGTATGTCCGCTCTCGGGATACCACAGATAACGGCCATAATGGGGATGTGTGTGGCCGGTGGTGCCTATTTACCGGTAATGACCGACACGGTATTGATGACGGAAGGCAGCGGTCTGTTTTTAGCGGGCCCCGCTCTGGTAAAGGCCGCCATAGGACAGGAGGTCAGTGCCGAGGAATTGGGGGGCGCCGGAATGCATGCCGCATTAAGCGGAACCATCGATTTTAAGGAAAAGGATGATCCTGCGGCCATCGGTCATATGCGTAAGCTTGTGGCGCTGATGCCGGAGGTAAACCCGGTAAAGTTTAAAAAAAGCCGGGATGCACATTATCCGGAACCGTTAACGGCTGTGGTGCCCGTGGATACCAGTGCCAAAACGTATGATGTCCGCGATGTCCTGGCGCGGATTATTGACGGCTCTGAATTAGTTGAATACAAAAAGGAATACGGACAAACCCTTGTTTGTGGTTATGCCCATATCGGCGGTTATCCCGTGGGGATTGTTGCCAACCAGAAAAAACACATCCTGCAAAAGGGACAGCCACCTCAGTTTGGCGGGGTGATTTATAAGGAAAGCGCCGAGAAAGCAGCCCGTTTTATCATGGACTGCAATCAGAAAAAAATCCCGCTTTTGTTTGTCCATGATGTAAACGGCTTCATGGTCGGTCGTGAGGCCGAGCAAAGCGGCATCATAAAGGCTGGTGCCAAAATGGTCAATGCCGTTTCCAATTCTGTGGTTCCTAAAATTTCACTTATCATCGGCGGAAGTTTTGGGGCCGGAAATTATGCCATGTGCGGAAAGGCCTATGCGCCAAACTTTATCTATGCCTGGCCCAATGCGCACTATGCCGTCATGGGCGGGGCCCAGGCCGCCAATACCCTGGCCGGGATAAAAATAAAACAGATGGAGCGGGGCGGCCGGCAGTTGAGCGCAGAGGACCGTAATAAAATTATCGATGAGATAAAAGCGGCCTATCAGGATCAGTCCACGGCACAATATGCCGCGGCGCGGCTGTGGGTGGATGAAATTATCTTGCCCACCGAGACGAGGGATAGGTTGATTTTAAGCCTGGAGGCTGTGAATTTAAACCCGCACATTACCGGACGCCTGTTTAATCCGGGCGTGATACAAACCTGATGGGGTAAAAGCTATGGCAGTGGTAACAACCAAGAAGGAAGCGCATCATCTGAGGGTAAAGCTGAACAGACCGGATAAAAGAAACGCGCTCAATGATGAGATGATCGGTGAACTGAAGCATATTTTCCGAAAAGTGAATCAGGACGCTGAAATTCGCACGGTGTCGATTGAGGGCGAGGGAAAAGCATTTTGTAGTGGGGCCGATTTATCTTATCTTAAAAAGATATCGGGTAACTCTTTTGAGGAAAACCTGGCCGATTCGCAATCACTGGCAAAGCTTTACTTTCAGATATATTCCTGCGAAAAACCGGTGTTGGCTGTTGTGGATGGACCGGCGCTGGCCGGGGGGTGCGGACTGGCAAGCGTGTGTGACATTGTCATCGCTTCGCAAAAAGCTCAATTCGGCTATCCGGAAGTGCGCATCGGCTTTGTACCCGCATTGGTTTCCGCCATTCTTATCCGGCAGGTCGGTGAGCGGGTTGCCATGGAACTGATGCTCACGGGAAAGATAATTACAGCCGAGGAAGCCCGGCACAAGGGGCTTGTAAATCATATAGAAGAAAATGTGGAAACAAAGCTGGCGGAATATATTGACCTGTTCGGCCACAATGCTCCGGGAGCCATGGCCACAACCAAAAACATGATCCATACCTTCACCTATTCGGAAATGTATGATGATCTGAATCGCCTGAGCGTCGTAAACGCCCGTTTCAGGGATGAGGATGAGTTTAAGGAAGGTATCGATAGCTTTTTGAATAAACGTAAACCAAATTGGACTACTCCATAAACGCAACACAAGGGGGTTCTTATGCTCGTATTGACACGGAGGTTGGGGGAATCGATTACGATCGGCGATGAGATTAAAATTATTATTGTGGATATCGATGGTAATCAGGTAAAGCTCGGCATCGAAGCCCCCAGAGAAGTCGAGATATACAGAGAAGAGCTGTATGAGAAGATAAAGGGCATCTCTTTCGATGAACAGAAAAAAGCCTCAAAGCCCGCAAAAGACTGATCCCCGTAAAAGCGGATGGAACACTGGCTGCCCTATGCTCTGGCCACGGGCATTTTATTTGGCCTGCAAACGGTTTATATAAAAAAACTCTCCCGGCTTTTCGGTCAATATATAGTTATGGCAGCGCTCTTTTTATTTGCTGCCTTAATGTTTGTTCCTTTTCTTAATCACTTTTATGTCTCCGATATCCCCGCGTTTTTACTTTGGAGCGGAGCCTCCTTTTTAATCAATATTTTTGCCTTTTCGCTGTTATATACTTCGCTAAAAGAGGCGCCTGTTTCCATGGTGGCTCCTTTTTTCAACCTGACACCCTTATTTATAATTTTTACCGGAGTACTGGTTGTTGATGAACACTTAGATGCCGGGCAGGTCCTGGGGATTGTGGTGATCCTGGCCGGAGCCTTTTTATTACAGTTCAATGAGATGCGTGTTTATATTTCTCAAGGACATTTTAGCCGGAATCTGAAAAGTATTTTACTGGCTGTTTTTGTCTCTTTTTTGTGGAGTTTCACCGCGACGATGGAAAAGCGGGCCCTGTTGGTAAGTAATGGTTTTAGCTATGGCTTTAGCATTAATTTGATGTTAGGATTGTATTTCGGGGGCAGGGTAGTGCTGCAAAAAGGGGATAGTCTTATGGTAATTACCAGGAACAAGTCGTTGCTGGTATTGGGTATTATAAGCGGGGCGATGGCCATTGTACAGTATCAGGCGATTCTTTTACAAAAAGTGGGGCCGGTTATAGCCTACAAGCGCGCCGGGGTTATCATCAGCATTATATACGGTCTCTTTTTTTTAAAGGAAAAAGCCGGCTATTATCGCATTCTTGGTGCTGTTGCCATAATAGCCGGCGGATTTCTCCTGGCTTAAATACAAAAGTCTGTTCGTTTTTACAGATATTTATCCGATTTATCTTCAAAGTAGCGGTCTACAAATTTTTCGTTTTTATTGTGCAGCTCCTTGTACAATTTTTTCTTATACATTTTCTGAACATTATTAATTGAATCAAAAGCTTTTTCCGGATCATCGGAAAGCTTTTCGGGGTGCGCATTAAAAAATATTTTTGCAAACTCAACCGACATTTGATCTTTGTCCATCATTGCAGAATCCTCCAGAATAAAATATAAAACAACATAACCCGGGGAAGGGCGGATCAATAATCTAAAGCACGCCTTAAAGATACACACAATATACACAGTTTACCACATCTAAGTTTACATAATATATATTATATAACAATATGTATTGTTAATGTTGACTGTAAGTGGCTGTTTTCTTTGTATTTGTGTGGAAAGTCCGTTTTGGAAAAAATGAATTGAAATAAAAAAAGCCCGGTAAATATTTTATACCGGGCTTCGAATCTGTGAGTGAAATATGCTTATATCATATAAATTAATTGGCCACGATATTGACCAGCTTTCCGGGAACCACAATGATCTTGCGTATGGTTTTTCCGGCAAGCAATGATGGTATGCGTCCCTGTTGCCGGGCCATTTGTTCCATAGTTTCCCGTGGTATCTTTTTAGAGGCTTTTATCTTCTCGCGGATTTTTCCATTTATCTGAATAACCCATTCCACTTCATCCACCTCCAGTAATTGCGGATTGTACTGCGGCCAGTGTTGACGGGCTAAAATATCTTCAAGATTTAACCTCTGCCAGATCTCCTCGCTGATGTGCGGTGCAAACGGGTTTACAAGAATTAAAAATGTTTTCATGACATCCAGCGGCAGTTCCGGCCATTTATTGGCTTCATTAACAAATATCATCATCGCGGAAATGGCCGTATTAAATCTCAGGTTCTCGATATCTTCGGTGATTTTTTTTATGGTTTGATGTAAAACCCGCAACTGGCCGGCATCGGCCCGGATCTCCTTTCTGATTTTGGAAGAAAGCGTATCCGTATCTTCATCGATGAACAGGCGCCATAAGCGGTTCAGGAAACGGCTGATTCCTTCCACACCGCTCATGCTCCAGGGTTTCATCGCCTCCAGGGGCCCCATGAACATTTCATACATACGCAAGGCGTCCGCGCCGTATTGACGGATAATGTCATCGGGATTGATCACATTACCGCGGCTTTTGCTCATTTTAAAGGAACGGGCATCCACCCGGATATTTTTATCCTCGGCCAACACAAAGAAGTCACCGCTCTTAACGATCAGGCTTTCATCAATACGTTCAGCCTGAATCCCCTGGTTTTCCAGCTCTTCCGGGCTGAGGGTGCTTACATAGTCAAAGGATACATAGCGGCCGTCTTTCTTCTTGTAGACCGTATATTCGGTTTCGCCCAGTATCATTCCCTGATGTACAAGTTTTTTAAACGGCTCTTTGGTGGAAACAACCTTGAGATCATATAAAACTTTGTGCCAAAAACGGGCATAAAGCAGATGAAGCACGGAATGTTCGGCGCCCCCCACGTATAAATCGACATTCATCCAGTATTTTTCTTTTTCGGGGTCGATCAGCTTTTCATCATTATGAGGATCAATATAGCGTAAATAGTACCAGCAGGAACCGGCCCATTGGGGCATGGTGTTAAACTCACGCCGGTAAACCACTCCGTCCTTTTCATAATACTTCCACGATTCCGGCGCCCGGGATAGCGGCGGCTGCGGTTCGGTTTCGTTCTCCTTTACCGGCCGGGGCTTAAAATCCTCCATCTCCGGAAGGGGCACGGGCAGTTCCGCTTCATCGACGACACTGGTATGCCCTTTGCCATCATGCAAAACGGGAAAGGGTTCTCCCCAATAGCGCTGGCGGCTGAAGAGCCAGTCGCGCAGCTTATAATTTACTTTACGCTGACCACTGCCCTGTTCTTCCAGCCAGACGATCATTTTTTCCTTCGCCTCTTTAACACCCAGGCCGTTCAGGAAAGAACTGTTTATGGCCGGACCGTCACCTGTATAGGCTTTTCCTTCGAAACCTTCCGGCGGTTGAACCGTGCGGATAATCGGCAAGTCGAATTTCTCGGCAAAAGCATAATCCCGCTCATCCTGGGCTGGAACGGCCATAATGGCGCCCGTTCCGTAACTGCTCAGCACATAGTCGGCAATCCAAACCGGTATTTTTTTATTATTTACCGGATTAAGGGCATAGCTTCCGGTAAACACCCCGCTCTTCTCCTTGGCCAGATCGGTTCTTTCCAGATCACTTTTCCGGGATGCCTCCCTGATGTAGCTTTCCACCGCCGGGCGTTGTTCGTCCGTGGTGATTTCATGCACCAGCGGATGCTCCGGTGCCAGAACCATATAGGTGGCTCCAAACAATGTATCGGGACGTGTGGTAAATACACGGATAAGTTGGTCATGTCCTTCAACTTTAAAATCCACCTCGGCCCCTTCGGATTTGCCGATCCAGTTGCGCTGCATCTCTTTGGTACTTTCCGGCCAGTCGAGTTCATCAAGATCATTTAACAGACGCTCGGCATACTCGGTGATTCTAAGCATCCACTGGCGCATGGGGCGGCGGTAGACGGGATGACCGCCCCGTTCGCTCTTGCCGTCAATAATTTCTTCATTGGCTAAAACCGTTCCCAGTTCCGGGCACCAGTTCACCGGTACATCCGCAAGATAGGCCAGCCCCTTTTTATAAAGCTGCACAAAAATCCATTGGGTCCATTTGTAGTATGCGGGATCGGTCGTGTTAACTTCCCTGTCCCAGTCATAGGAAAAACCAATGGCCTGGAGTTGTTGCCGGAAACGGTTTATATTTTTTTCGGTGGTTACCCGCGGATGGGTGCCGGTTTCAATCGCGTATTGTTCCGCGGGCAGGCCAAAGGCGTCCCAACCCATGGGATGTAACACATTATATCCTTTAAAACGTTTATAGCGGGCGATGATATCCGTAGCCGTATAACCTTCCGGGTGGCCAACATGCAGCCCGGAGCCACTGGGATAGGGAAACATATCCAGCACATAAAATTTCTTCTGGTCGGGATCAAAAGTGTCCGGCGTCTTAAACGTTTTATTTTCGGCCCAGTACCGTTGCCATTTTTTCTCAATTTCAGTGAAGGGATATGCCATCGGATGTCCTTTGTTGCTTTGTATTTTTTTAATAAAAAAAGAAGTTAAAAAGAATGCTAAAACATAGCAATGTACTCATTAAGATAGAAGCGAAATAAGAAACCAGCAAAACAGGGTTGCCATGGAGATGGATAGAAAGTTAACCCAGTCGTTGTTCATCCGGCGCCATCCGGAAACAAGGGGCAGGCTGCCATTAGCATCTTTTTCCGTGAGCCTGCCGTTGGCTAAACGGAATTGCGCCTGAAGGGTTGCGCCCAAAATACTGTCGGCCAGGGATGAGAAAAAACCGCTGACAAAGGCCGCCAGAAAGAAAAAAGACATGGTCTGGAGAGGCATAAAGAGAAAAGCGGCAGCCACAACCACCAGACTGCCCGCCAGTGAGGCGGCAAAACCGGTAAAAGAAACAGCGCCGGAGCGTCCTTTTTCCACGGTTTCCATTGTGGTAATAAGGCGCGGGGGGCGCGGACTTAACACGCCCAGCTCCGTGGCCCAGGTATCGGCATTGGCAGCCGCCAGGGCGGTTAGATAGAGAAAGTAAAGATAAGGCTGCGGTGACAGATAGTAGATCAGGGCGATCAATAAAGCGATGCCCCCGTTGGCAAACACCTGATGCCCGTCACGCCGGGATGACTTTTCAAATTGTTCCTTAAACTGCTTTTTGTAGCCATGTTTAAAATAACTCAGCGCGCTTGAGCTGAAGAAAAAGACCAGCAGCGGAACGGTCCAGCTCCAGCCGCCCACGCCGAAAATAACGATAGCCATCAGATAGGTGGCCACCCCCCCCTCCGGTGTGAGTAATCTGGCGGTCACGATGGCAATCACAAACAGAAGGCCGATCAGCGTGGCCCAGACGAATTGCATTTGCGCGGCATCGGAGCCCTGATTCAAAGCCGAAAGAATAAATGCCGCCGCCAATACGACACTGAAATTATCGGAACCCTTTATGGAAATGAGCTCGGCGAGCATAATAAACACACCGGCCACGACAGCCGTTACCAGGAGCGGCACGGACGAAGTGTAGCCTCCGTTGATATCGTAGATAAAATAAACGATTAGCGATGAGGCGGTAAACATGGCCAAGGCGCCCTGAAGGCTTTTGCTGTCATGCCATACCTTTAGAATAAAAGGTTTTTTCACCGATTGCCCGACCCATGCCGCCAGAGCGTCGGCGATGGCCAGCACCCAAACGGAAATATAAAAAATATTTTTATCCCGCTCCCAGAAAAACCAGGCGCTGATGGCAATGGTTAGCGGGTAAAAAACGGTACCGTAGGAAATACGTTCCGTGGCCAGCGCCGGAAGCAGATTGAACTTTAAAACGAGAAAATTGATCAGGGTAAAGCTTAGGCTGGCAAAAATTATGACATTGGGGGTTTCCAGATAGGTGGCATAGATCCAAACCAACATGCCGACGGCGACATGGACAAATTTTCTGGAAAACTCATCGGATAAATGCAGATATTTCTTCAGCCCTTCGGCCAGGGCCAACACTACGCCCAGGGTAAGAAAAAACATACCCAGGGTTTGCCAATCCGCTATATTTTGGGGAAAGATATAATCTGTCAAGGTAAGACTGAATCTTTGAAATGAAAAATGTCGGGGTGAGAGGATTTGAACCTCCGACCTCACCGTCCCGAACGGTGCGCGCTACCAGGCTACGCCACACCCCGAATTAAAGAATGGCAATTTAAGAAGCTAATATATATAAATCAACCGGAAGAGGAATCATCGGCCGAAAATTTAATGGAAATAATAAATCCCAACACCAAACTGATCATGGCCATGAAGCCGTTAACTGACATCTCCATACCGGGATATATCTGGTAGAGCGATCCTATAATCAATCCCAGAATGGCATACATGGTTTGGGCGGGAAACCTTTTTAGCAGATAATCCATGATCCGGGAAAATCCCAGAATACCGGCCACAACTCCCAAAAACAGCGAACCTAGAATAACCAGACGCGGCCAGGCTTCTCCTCTGATGCCCTGTTCGAGAAGCAGCGGAAAAAGACCGCTTAGCGCACCGAGCACGGTCCAGTAAACCCCTAAAAGAATCAAAATAAAGGAACCGCTTACTCCGGGAATGATCATGGCCGAGGCGGCTATAAGTCCGGCGAAAGCAAAGTAAAGATAGTCGGAGAGTGTGTATGTGCTGAAATCGGTAACTAAGCTACCTTCGGAACCGTGGGTTTGATACAGAGCCAGAAGCACAACAAAAACCAGTCCGGTTAAAAAGGCGGAAATACGGCTCACGGTCGGTTTCATGTCATGATGTACCTTGAGAACCACCGGTATACTGCCCAGGATCAGACCCATAAAAAAGTAGACGGTGATCAGCGGATAGTTATTGAAGGCCCATTTCAATAAGCCGGCCAGGGCTATGATTGCCACCAGGGAGCCGGTAAACAGCACCCCCAGAAAGGTTATATGGCGGCGGCGGTTTTCCTTGTCGGTAAGGAAATTCCCCAGGGCGTGCATCAGTTTTTCATAGATCCCAAATACAACGGCGATGGTGCCCCCGCTAACACCGGGGATGATATTGGCCACACCCATGGCCATGCCAACTAAAAAAACTCTCAGGTACATACGCATTTATTCCTTTTACTTCGATGTGTTCCAGCCATCCTTGCCAATCAGGGGGACAAAGGAGAGGGGTTCAATTTCAATCTTTTTCAATTCATCGCCCGCCCGGATAAAAAGGGTCAGCATCTGTCCCTCTTCGGAGCCGATGGGAATAACACAACGGCCGCCTTCGGTAAGCTGATCCAAAAGAGAGGTCGGCGAAACGGGGGCTCCGGCGGTGACGATGATGCCGTCATATGGGGCGTATGTTGTCCAGCCCATGCTGCCGTCCCCCGTCCGGGAGAGAAAACGGAAGCCCATTGCACTTAATTTTTCAGCGGCCCGTCGTGCCAGGGGGCCGATACGTTCCACGGTGAAAACCCGGGCTCCCATGCTGCATAACACCGCCGCCTGATAGCCCGAACCGGTGCCGATTTCCAGGATACGCTTATGCGGGGTTACCTGCAGGGTCTGGGTCATCAACGCCACGGTATAGGGGTGGGAGATGGTTTGGTCAAAACCGATCGGCAAGGCCTTTTCATCATAGGCCTGAAATTCCATCCCGGGCTGAACAAATTCATGCCGCGGAACAGCAGCCATGGCCTTAAGAACAGCTGTGTCCTTAATCCCCTTCTCCATCAGGCGCGTAATCATCTGCTTTTGCTTGCGGGCATAAATCATCTTTTGAACAGCTCTCTTCCCATGAGTTGAATAAACTTCAGAGTGTCCCGGACATGGTGCATGGACGACCCGTAATCGTTGTAAACGGTTGGGATCGGGCAATAATCTATTCGTACTTTCAATTCCCTGCAACGGAAAAAGAACTCACTTTCCAATTGAAAACCGTTTTCCCTGAGTTCCAGGCGGGAGAGGACATCCCGGCGGATCATGCGGTATCCGCATTGACTGTCGGGAATTTTGAGACCGGTAAGTCCGCTGATAATCTGTGAGGTCAGGGTGTTGGACAGGACGCGCATAAGAGGCATGGCCGGCGGGGTAAAGTTACGCTGGCCGATAATGACCGCGCTGTTGTGCTTTTCGGCTGTTTGAAGAAAGTCGCCGATATTTTCCGGGGGATGTTGCAGATCCGCGTCCAGGGTAATTAAATATCCGGAGCGGCAGTGGTTTAAAAAATAGGCATAGCCTTCCTTAAGCGCGGCGCCCTTTCCCCTGTTTTGCGGCAGGGAAATAAGTTCAACCGGCAGCTTACGGGCCGCGGTTACGGTGTTGTCACCGGATCCGTCATCCACAACGATAATTTTTTCGGGTTTAAAATCAGCAGTATGCCGCAAAATAGACTCGATCAATTTGGCGAGGCTGCTTTCGGCATTATAAGCGGGTATTAGAATTGTATATGTTAGTTCCATATAAGTCATAAAAAAAGGGGCTTTGATAAAGCCCCAGTGTTTTGTCGGAGCGACAGGATTTGAACCTGCGACCCCTTGAACCCCATTCAAGTGCGCTACCAGGCTGCGCCACGCTCCGAGATTCAGAAATTAAGAAGGAATATCTAAAAAATCAAACTTACTCTTCATCATTTTCAAGGATATATTTAATTTCCTGTAAACGGGCTCTGATATTTTCCAACAGTTCTCTCCCGTCCGCGGCCTTATCAACAGAGGGAGGCCCTGTCTTTTCCTCCGTTGAAACGGAAGGAATGTGATGTGTGGCCAGATATTTATTGACCCCTTTGATGGTATATCCTTCGTCATGAAGCAACACTTTAAGTTTCTGGATAAGCTCAATATCCTGTGCCGTATATCGCCGGCTGCCGCCCGCCGTTTTTACCGGATTGAGCCGGTCGATGACCGTCTCCCAGTAACGCAGGGTCGACTGGCTTACATCCACCATTTCAGCAACATGGCCGATGGAGTATGTTAAATTTTTCAACATGCGGCCTCTCTTTTAACCATTACTTAAGGTAATATAAAGCAAAGGTTTAGTTATAGCAAAGTTTAAAGTTAGTACATTTTTTTCCGCGAAAGCATATATTGGGTTAAGGCTTTCTCTATCGGATTGGCGGTGGTCAACGGTACGTAATGGACATTCATTTCCTGCAGTTTTCTGGCGATAAAATCAAAATGCTTTTTAACGGCGGCTTCATACTCCCGGCGGATATATTTTGTATCGGTCTTAATCTTTAAAGCGGGATTTTCCATATCCCTGAACAGGAACTGCCCTTTCATATCCATTCTGTGTTCCAACGGATCGGTAATATTAAAAACAATGATTTCATGTTGGTTATGTTTGAGATGGCGGATTCCTTTTAAAAGAACGTCGGCATCGTCAAGAAGATCGGAGATGAGAATAACCAGAGAACGGCGATGGATGCGGTCGGCAATATCATGTAAAACCGCTCCGATCATGGTTGGGGCCCCGGCTTCCGTTTTTTGTATTTCCGCCGCCAGGTGATAAAAATAGTTCGGCAGTGATTTAGCCGGATAGCGTTTATGTACTTTATCGCTGAAAAGAAACAGACCCACGGCGTCGCGCTGCCGTAAAAGAATATAAGTGAGAGCTGCCGTCAGCACCTTGGAATAGTTAAGCTTAGAAATATGATCGCCGCTGGAGAAGGCCATGGAACGTGATATATCCAGAATGATCTGACAGCGCAAGTTGGTTTCTTCTTCATACTGTTTGATGAAATAACGTTCTTTGCGGGCCAGAACCTTCCAGTCCACATGACGCAAATCGTCACCACGCATATAGGGGCGGTGTTCGCTGAATTCCACACTAAAACCATGAAACGGCGAAGTATGCAAGCCTGTGATAAAACCTTCCACAATCTGCATGGCTAACAGTTCCAGGTTGTCCAGGCGCGATATAAGCTTTGGAGTGAGAAGACTGGAAATGATATTGTACATTAACGGCTGTCTGACTTTGATGATGCGGTTTGGAAATCTTTACATGAATGATGTAAAGATACCATGGAACCGTTTAAACGGCAACGGTAAGAGAAAGATAGATCATCATTAAACGGGGCATTCATAAAAGTAAGGCGGAATTTACAATTTTGGCAGGTGCTTACAGGGGCTATGGTATTGACGTTTTCCCCGTCACTGTGACTCATGAACAAGGCGCGCATTCTTTTCAAATCCTTTAAGACGGCAAAAAAGTTTTGCACCAGTCTTTTTAAAAAAAACAAGACAATAATTTGTATGGTTAACAATACAAGAAGTACGGTTAAAATTATATCTTTTGCATCACTCATGGGGTAAAACCATTTTTGTCCGGATTTTTTGTCGGGCTGTGCCAACATCTCTTTAATATCCGGCAATCCCGTAAAGTTCCTTAAAAAAGTACTCGCCATCCTTACTACCGAACTTTATTTTTTTTACATTCTACCGGTGGACTGGCCAACCTGTTGCGGCAGAAAAAACTATCCCTTAAGAATTTTTATCCGCCGGGAATGGCGCTGGGCAATATGAGGGCGGTCCGGGGTATTTTAAAGTGGGGCTTACCGGCTTTTCCGGTTTATATCTGTTCTTTTATTCCGGAGATATAACGGGCGGCCGTGACGGTGTTTTGCATAAGCATGGCGATGGTCATGGGCCCTACCCCGCCCGGAACGGGCGTAATGGCCGCCGCTTTTTGTGCCACCGTTTCAAAGTGAACATCTCCGGAAAGTCTGTAGCCCCTGGGGCTGTCCCCGTCATCAACGCGGTTGATGCCCACGTCAATTACCGTTGCGCCCTCTTTTACCATATCGGCGGTGACAAATGCGGGCTTACCGATTGCGGCGACAAGGATATCGGCCTGAACACAGAGCTCACGGATATTTTTCGTTCTGCTATGGGCCAGGGTTACCGTGGCATTGGCCCATTTGTTTTTTTGAACCAGCATATTCGCCAGAGGTTTTCCAACGATGTTGCTCCGTCCCAGAATAACAATGTGTTTACCCTGGGTATCGATAGTGTAATATTTAAGAATTTCAACAATACCGGCCGGTGTACAGGGAAGCAAATACGGGTGTCCCTGCATCAGAAGACCGACATTACGGGGATGAAAACAATCAACATCCTTATCGGGGTTGATGGCCGCGATAACCTTATCGCTATCCATATGGCCGGGAAGGGGAAGTTGGACCAGGATGCCGTGAACAGAACGTTCCTCATTCAGAAGGCGGATCTGTCGCAAGAGCTCTTCTTCTCCGGTTTTTTCGTCAAGATGAATGGTTTCGGATTGAATACCCAGTTTTTCACAGGCTCGGGCCTTATTACGGACATACACCTCGGAGGCCGGATCCTTGCCTACCAAAACAACCACCAGCCGGGGCAGAATATTACGACTTTTCAGTTCCTCGACCTGACGGGCAACATCTTCTTTGATATGGCCGGCCACTTTTTTTCCATCAAGCAAGAGAGCTTTCATCGTAGGACTCCTGTGAAATATAAAAAGGGGTGATCTTTTTTCCCTTACCCGTGCGTTCATCGAAATCGATAATCACACCACTGATTTTAGGATTGCGGTGGGCAAGTTTAAAATATTTAAGCTGCTGGGTGCGAAAGCGCATTATGGCCGTATCCGGGTCCATGCCGATGACGCTGTCGGCCGGGCCGGTCATCCCCACATCGGTGATATAGGCCGTCCCTTTGGGTAAAATACGGGCATCTGCCGTTTGCACATGGGTATGTGTACCCACAAGAGCGGTGACCCTGCCGTCAAATTCCCAGCCCATGGCCAGCTTTTCTGCCGAGGCTTCGGCGTGGAAATCCACAAATATATTTTTATGGGCCGGCCGGAAGGTGCTTAACATGCTATCCAGCTTCTGAAAGGGACAATCGATCGGCGGCAGATAACTACGCCCCTGAAGATTTATCACCACAAGAGAGGTACCGGATTTTTCGATGATCACACTGCCCTCGCCGGGATTTCCCCGCGGATAGTTGGCCGGCCGCAAGGCCCGGAAGGATGGGTGCGTTAATACCTCGCTGCTTCTTTTTTGAAAGCTGTGGTTGCCGCCACTGATTACGTCCGCGCCCGCTTTATGCAGCTTTTCGGCCTGGGTTTTGGTGATCCCTTTGCCCTGATCGGCATTTTCACCATTGATGATGCAGAAATCGCACTTGTAATCTTTGATTATTTTCGGCGTCAGGTTTTGTGCCAAATGCATTCCCAGATCACCGACGATGTCACCGATGAAAAGAATTCTCTTCATTTAAGCGTAATCCACGGATCGGAACTCTCTGAGCACATGCACTTTAATGCTTTGATTGCTGTTCTCCACTTCCTGACGGATGCGCTGGGTAATGTCATTGGCCAGCTTATTGCTCATGGCGTCATCGGCCTTGGTATGGTCGATGATGATGCGGATTTCTTTTCCGGCCTGTATGGCATAGGCGGTTTTAACCCCCTCAAAATTATCAGCCACATCTTCCAGATGACGCATGCGCTGTACATAATTTTCTATAACGTCGCGCTGCGCTCCAGGACGCTTACGGCTTAAGTCCGAAGCGATGCGGATGATGATGGCGATGGGAGAGTTGGCTTCGGCATGATCGCCAAAGGCCAGCACGGCATTGGTTACCTTGGGATGTTCGCCGTATTTTTTAAGAAATTCATGACCGACCTTGGAATAGTCGGATTCATTGGCCTTTTCAATTACCAGGCCTATTTTGTGCAGAATACCCGCTCTGCGGGCCAGGGATGCATCCAGTCCGATCTGCGCGGCGAGAATGCCCGACAGCTCGGCGACCTCTTTACAGTGATCCAGCACATTTTGGCCGTAGGAGGTACGGTATTTCAGTTTTCCCAGATTTTTAAGAATATCCGGGTGCAGTCCGTGAATGCCAATTTCATGACAGGCCTGTTCGCCGATTTCCTGAAAGGTTTCGTCGATATCCTCGATGACCTTGGCATAGGTTTCTTCTATCCTGCCGGGATGAATACGTCCGTCATTCACCAGGCGTTCCATGGTTACCTTGGCCAGTTCCCGGCGGTAGGGATCGAAGGCGCTGAGCAGTACGGCCTGGGGGGTATCGTCGACGATAACGTCCACGCCGGTCACTATCTCAAAGGCACGGATGTTACGTCCCTCTTTACCGATAATACGCCCTTTCATATCATCCGAAGGCAGGGAAACCGTGGAAATGGTCGATTCGATGGTATGGCTGGAAACGATCTGCTCCATGGAAGTAAGCAGAATATTTTTTGCCTCGCTGTAGGCGTTTTCCTCGGCCTCTTTTGTAATTTTATACACCAGATGGGCCGCTTCGGTTTTGGCTTCCTCTATCAGATTATCCAGCAGTTGTTTTTTAGCCTCTTCCGGAGAAAGGCCGGAAATGGTTTCCAGCTTTTTATTGGCCTGTTCTATGGCCTCTTCCAGATTTTTTTGCCGGATGTTCAGCGTATTTTCCCTTGTGCGCAGCTCCTGCTCAATGCCTACAAGTTCTTTTTCCTTTTTAGCCACCAAGTCTGCTTTACGGTCTATATTGCTGTCTTTGTTGGCCAGTTCCGTTTCAAATTTCAGTAATTGATTCTTTTTGTCCCGGTATTCATCTTCCAGTTCCTGTTTCTGTTGAAATATCTCTTCACTGGCTTCCAGGAGTTTTTCTTTTTTCAGACCCTCAATTTCCGCTTGCGCTTCGGAAATAAGGGATTCAGCTTTCTTTTTTGCCGTGGCCAGGCTGCGTTTGCCTAAAGCGGCATTGGCAAACCAGCCAATGACAAAACCCAGGCTGATAAATACAACAAATATAATTATTTGTAACACGCGATTGTCTCCTTCATAAACAAAAAACCCTGTCTCCACATCCTAAAAAGGGACCTGAATGAAGTACGGTGGGTACCTCCTGAACGTGTCATGCTTCCTCATTTAAGTGGCTTGCAATATCCGCTCAGAGCCAGTTCCCTGGTGTAATGGTGTTGGTCCATTTTGAAATGCAGAGTACAGGGCATTTGTTAAAGCTTTTTATTTATTCGTCTAGCAGCTCCGATATTTTATGGTTCATCTTGCGCGCTTCTTCATTTATCTGCTCCAACAGCCGATCGCGATATTGTCTTTCCTGAATCAGTTCTTCCGCGATATTTAACGCCGCCAATATAGCGATCTTTGTTATGGATGTAATATTCGTCGAATGATCGATCTCACGCATTTTTTCATCAACAATTGCTGCAATTTGTCTTACAGAATTCTCGTCTTCATCACCAATTAGTGAATATTCTGAACCAAAAATATTTACTTTAATTTGTCCGGGAGCCATTAGGCCTCTACCTTTTTACCAACACCATTTTTTTCAGCCAGTGCCTGCTCTACCTGATCGATAAGCACACTTAATTTCGCATTGGCTTGTTTATTTGTTTCTTTTAGTTTTCTGTTTTCCGCAACCAGTTTTTTCAACTGTTGCTCATACTGGGGACTTATCCCTCCTTCGGCACGTTCTTCCAATTCTTGCTTAAGTCTGGAATTTTCCTGTATCAGTCTGAAATTTTGCTGACGCAGATACATGGTGCGTTCTTCCAAACGGCTTACCAGCTTTTGTAGCTTATCAAACTGATCCAATCTCATTTACTGATCTCTTATGGGTATTCCGTGTACTTGATCCGCTTTTTTAATGATCTTCCGGAAAACTTGTTCAACTTCCGAATCCTTTAATGTCCGCTCCAAAGATTGGAACCGTAACCGGAAAGCGATGCTCTTTTTTCCGGAAGCTATTTTTTCACCTTCGTAAACATCAAAAACCTCTATGTCCGTTAACAGCCGGCCGCCGTATTTCCTTATGAGGCTCATCACCTCTTCGGCGGTCATGGTTTTATCCACAACAAAGGCCACATCTTTTTCAATATAAGGAAATCTTGGAATTGTTTGATACTTTAATTCCCTGTTCAAGCTTTTTTCTATGACATCATAATCCAGCTCGGCCCCATAAACTGCCTGGTTTATACCAAAACGTTTACAGGTTTCCTTACTGAAAAGACCGCAACTTCCCACTTTTATATTACCATAGAAGATTTCCGCGGCATGATGCTTTTGGTATAAGCTTGATTCAGAATATAAAATAAACCTTATGTTGTCAAGATGAATCTCATTAAAAAAGCCTTCAAGCACCCCCTTAAGGTCATAAAAATCCACCGCTTCCTCACCTACCGTCCAGTTTTGCGGCGCACGCAGCCCGGACAGGACGATGGCGATACGGGTGGGCTGTTCCGGTAGTTCTTCTTTTGAGCGGTTAAACACCCGCCCTATTTCAAATAGGCGGATCATATTTTGATGGCGGTTAACATTGTAACTGACCACCGGTAACAGTCCGGAATAGATGGATTGCCTCATAAAGGCCAGGTCATCGCTGATGGGGTTGAGAATTTTCACCGGCTCTTTTTCCTCAAGGGCAATCAGCTGTTTTTCACTTATCATGGAGTTTGTAAACACCTCCTGAAGCCCCACATGGGTGAGCGCGTCACGCAACAGACGGAAGGTCACCTCCCGCAGACGAACCGGCTGTTCCAGCGAAAGAGGTTCGTAAACACTGGTCGGGAGATTGTCATAATTTTTTAACCGCGCCACCTCCTCAATGAGGTCAATATCCAGTTTTATATCATGCCGGTAGCTGGGAACGCTTACCCGGCCCTTATCAAAGTTTAACTGTACTCTGGAGAGAAGCTCAATAATCTCCGCATCTTCCAGGGCCGAGCCCAGAATCTTGTTTACCCGTGACAGGTCCAGCTCCACCGTGACGGGCGCGATGGGATGGGGATAGGCATCAAGATGCCCTTTTAAGATATCACCGCCGGCCAGTTCTGCTATCATGGCCGCCGCCCGGTCCAGGGCAAAAATCACATTGGCGTAATCCGTTCCCTTTTCAAAGCGTTGCGAGGCGTCGGTCATCAAGCCCAGTTTACGGGAGCTGGTTATGATGTGCCTGGGGTCAAAATAGGCGCTCTCCAGCAGGATGGTTGTTGTTTTTGAGGAAACTTCCGAGTTTTGGCCCCCCATGATTCCCCCAATGGCCACGGCCTTCTCCGCATCACAAATCATAACCGTGTTTTCGGGCAGGGTGCGTTCCTTGTCATCCAGGGTGACAAAAGTTTCTCCGGCCTTGCTGCTCCTTACGATGATCCGGGAACCGGCGATGGTGTCGTAATCAAAGGCATGCAGGGGTTGGCCCAGCTCATATAAAACATAATTGGTTACATCCACCACATTGTTAATGGGGCGCAGCCCAACCGCTTCCAGCCGCTCCCGCAGCCATTCCGGTGACTCGCCGATACTTACATTCTCTATAACCCGCGCCGCATAGCGGGGACATCCGGCGCTGTATTCGATATCTACCGATAAGGCTTCTGTAATTTTTTTAGTCGCGTTTTCCTTCACGGTGACTTCCGGTAAACGGATAGCCTTATCCACAAAAGCGGCTATCTCCCGCGCAATACCGATGTGGCTGAAACAATCGGCGCGATTGGCGGTGATAAACAGGTCAAAAATCACGTCGCTGTGTTCTTTCAAAACCTCGTTAAAGTCCGTACCCGGTGCCGGAGCGTTTTCCAGGGCCCAGATACCGTCGGAATGATCTTCCAAGGCCAGTTCTTCCCGGGAACAGATCATACCTATGGATTCAACCCCGCGTATTTTGGCCTTTTTTATTTTTAGTCCCACGGGAAGCCGGGCACCGACTTTGGCAAAGGGAATGCTCTGCCCCACGGCAACGTTGGGCGCCCCGCAAATTACCGGAAACTCCTCTTCTCCGTCCGATACCTTACAAATACTCAGTTTGTCGGCATCGGGGTGCTTTTCACAGGAGAGTATCTTGCCCACGACAACATTATTGAGGGCCTGAACGGTTGTAATAATCTCTTCCACTTCCAGGCCGGCGTTGGTGATTTGTTCCGCCAGTTCCTCGGGGCTGAGGTCGATATCTAAATAATCTTTTAGCCAGTTGTATGAAATTTTCATTTTGAGTCCATTAAAATTGTCTTAAAAAACGCATATCGTTATCGAAAAAGAGACGGATATCGCGGATGTTATACTTTAACATGGCCACCCGGTCGATGCCCATGCCAAAGGCATAGCCGGAATATTTTTCCGGATCGATGCCCACGGAACGGAACACATTGGGGTGCACCATGCCGGCACCGGAAATTTCCATCCACTTACCGTTAAACCACACGTCATACTCGGCGCTGGGCTCGGTAAAGGGAAAAAAACTGGGACGGAAACGCACCCGGGCCTCCTTACCGAACATACGGTGGGCAAAAGCCTGAATAACCCCTTTCAGATCGGCAAAGGTAACCGACTCGCCCACGACCAGTCCTTCCACCTGATGAAAAAAGGGTGAATGGGTGGCGTCGGGCGTATCGCGGCGGTAGACCCGGCCCGGAGCAATCATGCGGATCGGCGGCTTGCGCTCTTCCATTACCCGGATTTGCACGGGCGATGTATGGGTACGCAAAACAACATCCTCGGTGATATACAGGGTGTCCTGCATGGCCCGCGCCGGGTGCGACCTGGGAATGTTCAGTGCTTCAAAGTTATAGTGGTCGGTCTCAATCTCGGGACCGTCTTCGATAGTAAAACCAAAAGAGTGGAATATATCCTTGATCTCGTCGGCTATTTTTAAAAGGGGGTGCTTACGTCCGGTAAAGGGCCGCCGGCCCGGCAGGGTGACATCAAGGCGCTCATCACTTTCGGTGGAGGCTTCAAGACGCGCTTTGAGTTCCTCATAGTGAGCTTCCAGCTCTTTTTTCAGCTGGTTCAGGCCGGAGCCGAAGCGTGGGCGGACTTCCGGGGCAATGTCTTTTATCATGGCAAAGGCTTCGGTGACCTTGCCCTTACGGCCTAAAAAGCGTATACGCAACTCTTCCAAATGTTCCGGCATGGAAACCTGAGAGGCGTGTTCAAAAAATTCTTTTTTTATTTGATCTATTCGTTCCACAACGGGCCTCATAATTAAAAAAAAAGGAAGCGTAAAAACACTTCCTTTAATAGTGGGCTATGGGTTTTTAAGCGGATATTTGTTTAACAAGCGCTTCAAAATCCTGAGGATTGTTAACGGCCATATCCGCCAGAACCTTGCGATTCAAATCAATTTCCGCTTTATTGAGCAGATTGATGAACTTGGAATAGCTCAGTCCGTGCAGGCGGCAGGCGGCGTTGATGCGCACGATCCACAGGCTGCGGAAGTTACGCTTCTTGGCCCGGCGGTCGCGATAGGCATACAGCCAGCCCTTTTCCACCTGATCCTTGGCGGTGTTGTATAAATTTCCACGGCCAAGACGATACCCCTTGGCGGCTTTCAGTACTTTTTTACGGCGCTGGCGGGCCGCTACGTTATTGGTTGCTCTGGGCATTCTTATACTCCTACTTTAAAATCATTCTTTTTACGCGTGGTGTGTCGGCGGCGGAGACCATGCTCTCCTTGCGTAAATTACGCTTACGCTTGGTCGACTTTTTGGTAAGGATATGGCTGTGGAAGTTGGAATGATGTTTCACTTTTCCACTGGCCGTCACGCGGAAACGCTTAGCAGCACCACGATTTGATTTCATCTTAGGCATCTTGCTTTCCTTTCTATTTTTGTGTCATGATTACAGACATGTTCCGTCCTTCGGATTTGATTTCGCCCTCGGGTTTAGCGACATCTTCCAAAGACTCCAGAACACGTTCCAGCAGGGCCCGGCCAAATTGTTTATAGGCCATTTCCCTGCCCCGAAACTGTACGGTAAACTTAACTTTGTTTTTTTGCTCCAAAAAGTTCCGCGCATGCTTTAATTTATAGGCCAGGTCATGCTCATCGGTTTTGGGGCGCATTCTTATTTCTTTTACAACAACGGTATGTTGTTTCTTTTTACTTATTTTCTCTTTTTTACTTTGTTCGTATAAATACTTGCCAAAATCAAGTATTTTACAAACAGGAGGTTTCGCAGTCGGTGCAATTTCCACCAAATCCAGTCCCGCTTCCTGTGCCTGGTTCAAAGCCTCGGCGATGGGGACTATTCCGGCTTGTTGTCCATTTTCGTCGATCAGACGAACTTCAGGTGCGCTTATGTTCTCGTTGATGCGCGTTTTCTGGTTTGCGATATCTTACTCCTTAGTTATTGGAACTACTGTTAATTTCTTCTTGTAAGCGGGTGCTCAGATCCTCAAGGGACATGCTTCCCAGATCCCCTTCGCCTTTATGGCGCACGGAAATCCGGCCCTCTTCCACTTCTTTGTCACCTAATATGACCATATACGGTACTTTTTGCATCTCGGCTTCACGTATCTTATAACCGATCTTTTCATTGCGATAATCCCCGTGAACACGGAAATGATTACGCGTCAGTTTCGCGGCGATCTCCCGGGCATAATCGATATGCCGGTCGGCTATGGTGATGATCTCCACCTGAACCGGCGCCAGCCATAAGGGGAAGTTGCCCGCGTAGTGTTCGATCAATATACCAAAAAAACGTTCAATAGACCCTAATAAAGCGCGATGTATGGTAATCGGCCGGTAATTCTGCCCATCCTTGTCCACAAAATTAAGATCGAAACGCTCGGGCAGGTTAAAATCCACCTGTATTGTGGAGCATTGCCAGGAGCGTCCCAGAACATCTTTGATCTTTATATCGATCTTGGGGCCATAAAAAACACCCTCGCCGGGATCAACCGTATACTCAAGTTTATTGTTTTCCAAAGCCTCGCGCAAGGCGTTGGTGGCCAGCTCCCAGTTGTCCTCACTGCCCACAAATTTTTCCGGTCGTGTGGAGAGATAAATATCATACTCCGTAAAACCGAATTTGGAGAGCATTTTTGTGTTAAAATCGAGAACACTGCCGATCTCCCGGGCCAGGTCATCCGGATGGCAATAGATATGCGCGTCATCCTGCGTAAAGCCCCGCACACGCATCAAACCGTGCAATACACCGGAGCGCTCGTAACGGTAAACCGTTCCCAGCTCGGCAAAGCGTATGGGTAAATCCTTATAACTGCGAATTTTGGAATTGAAAATCTGCATATGAAAGGGGCAGTTCATCGGCTTAAGCTGATAGCTGACCTCATCCACTTCCATGGGCTTAAACATATTTTCACTGTAAAAACCGCTGTGACCGCTGGTTTCCCATAAATGGTGTTTGGCCACATGAGGCGTATAAACAAGGTCATAACCGTTAAGGATATGCTGTTCCCGCCAATAGTTTTCTATCAGATTGCGAATCATGGCTCCCTTGGGGTGCCAAAGGATAAGACCGCTGCCGACGCTTTCATTTATCGAAAAGAGTTCCAGCTCTCGCCCCAGCTTACGGTGGTCGCGTTTCTTGGCCTCTTCGATTCTTTTAATATGCGCCTTTAACGATTTGGGATCGGGATAATTGGTGCCGTAGATGCGTTGCAGCATTTTGTTGTGTTCATCACCCTTCCAATAGGCACCGGCCAATGACAAAAGTTTAAAGTTTTTACCCAGTTTACCTGTGGAAGGTACATGCGGGCCGCGGCACAAATCGGTAAATTCACCCTGTGAATAGGCGGTGATAATCCCGTCCAGCTCGCGAATCAGCTCCAGTTTTAAATGCTCATGTTTTTTTTCAAAGAACTCCAGGGCTTCTTCCTTGCTCAACACGGCACGGGTAATCTCGAAATTCTCATCGACGATTTTAGCCATCTCCGCTTCGATCTTTTCCAGGTCTTCCGGTGTCAGCTTATAATCCAGATCAATATCATAATAAAAACCGTCGCTTATGGGGGGGCCGATACCCAGCTCCGCCTCGGGGTAGAGCCGTTTAATGGCCTGGGCCATAAGGTGGGCCGATGAGTGCCAGAATACTTCCTGCCCCTCGGGATCTTTAAAGGTCAGGATACTGATTTTTCCGGGCTCATTAAGAGGCGTGTTAACGGCAATGACCTGATCATTCCACTTGGCGGCTACCGCCTTTTTCTTCAGGGAATTGCTGATCGTCGCGGCGACATCCAACGGGGTGACCCCGGCCTCAAACGCTTTTTGCGAACCGTCGGGAAATGTGAGTGTTATGTTTTCCAAAAAATAAGTCCTAAATCTGTACCGGATTCTTTCGTGTATTCGTTTTTCAGTGGGACGAGAGAGATTCGAACTCACGACCTCTACGATGTCAACGTAGCGCTCTAACCAACTGAGCTATCGCCCCAAAAAATCAAGCGTGCAATTTACGCCATAAAGCCAGTAAAATCAATCTTTTTAATCCGTTTTACTTTTGGCCGGGAAGTCAAAAAAAAACCCCAAGTAAAAACCCGGGGTTTCAGTGGGGAGAGGAGGATTCGAACCTCCGAAGGCACTTGGCCGACAGATTTACAGTCTGTTGCGTTTGACCGCTTCGCTATCTCCCCAAACGAGTTTCTAATATAAAAAGACTTTAAATTATGAGTCAACTTAATTTTCAGCTTTTTTCCGCTTTTTTTAACCCTGCCTAAAATCTCAAGCAGTGCTGAAAATATTGCCCACATCTTCCGGGAAATAGAGGCCGTTCCACAGATAAAAGGCGCGGCTGCCCTGCCCGATCAGCATCGGCAGCCCGTTGAGGGTTTTAAGATGCAAGGCGGCGGCCTGCTCCAGCAGGCGGGTTGGGGAGGGATTGTAGATAAGATCATATACAAGGCTGCCTTCATGCACGCAAGACGCCAGTCCGGGCAACGGGGATTCACCGCGCATACGGCCCATGCCCACGCTGGTGGTATTTACAATCAGGTCATACTTTACATCGCTTTTAAAGGATGCGCTGTCGTAACATTTTATCGGTACGGCGGTATGCTCCTCCAGAGCGCTTTTAAGTTCCCGGGCCCGGGCAGGTGTTCGGTTGACCAGGGTAAGTGAAGCGGGAGCCGCCTCTGTAACCAGGCTAAATGCGACGGCCCGGGCCGCTCCTCCCGCGCCAAGCACAAGGATGTTGCGTATATTCTTTAGCATCTCCCGCAGCGGGAGTAAAAAACCGTAGGCATCGGTGTTATAGCCGATCCAACGGCCATCCTCCCGGCAAACGACCGTATTGACCGCGCCGATCTTTTCCGCCAAAGTATCCAGCTTCTGCAGATGGGAGAGTATGCGCTGTTTGTAGGGAATGGTTATATTAAACCCGCGAATCCCATCATCCCGTAACTGTTGCAAGCCCTTTTCAAAACCCTCGGGTGGAATGGAGCGCGGCTCATAAACCGCATCGATCCCGTAGTGCTTAAAGGCATGGTTATGCATGGCCGGGGAAAAGGTGTGTCCCAACGGGTATCCGATAATGGCGTAATGTTTCATTTTACCGTGTTATCTTTTCAAGTGTTGTGTAAAAGGCGGGGAAAGAGACGGCCGCGCAGGAGGGATCGTCAATTTCCAGATTTCCGCCGCAGATCATATTGGCGATGGTAAAGGCCATGGCTATGCGGTGGTCACCATGCGTGCTGATGGCGGCGTTTCCCGGATGATGGGGCCCGCAAAAGGCAAAACCGTCATCAAACTCATCCACATGCAGCCCGGTTCGCCGCAGATTCTCAACCATTACTTTAATTCTGTCCGATTCCTTAACCCGGAGTTCCCGGGCATGGCTAATGGCAAAGTGGCCCACGGCCCGGGTGCCGATAACAGCCAATATGGGTATTTCATCGATCAGGTTGGGAATCATTTCAGCGGGAATTTCCACATTTTGCAGATCGGAGCTTTTTACACGAATGTTACCCATGGGCTCGGGCCGGGCCTGTGTCTCTTCAATCTCCAGAGAGGCGCCCATCTTTTTTAAAATTTCCAGATAGGCGGTGCGCGTGGGGTTAAGCGATACATTTTTCAAAGTCAGGTCGGAGTCGGGCAGGGTCAACGCGGCGGCAATAAAGAAGGCCGCAGAGGAAATATCGCCGGGAATGGTCATGGAAATATCGGGCACTTCATAGCCGCCGGGCACGCTGACGATACGTTGCCCTTCCTCTTCGCGCACGCTCAGCCCCAGCATGCGCTCGGTATGATCACGGGAGATTTTCGTTTCAATGACTTCGGTGAACCCATCGGCAAAGAGTCCGGCCAGCAATACGGCTGATTTTATCTGGGCACTGGCTACCGGCAAGGGATAGCGGATTCCCCGAAGAGAACCGGTCGGATGAAAGGTCATCGGCAGGTGCCCTTCCGTGGCCGTTATGCGTCCCCCCATGGCTGTCAGGGGATCGATGATACGGCCCATGGGTCTTTGTGATAAGGAAGCATCACCGGTGATTGTGCTTGTGAAGGGCAGATGAACCAACAAACCGGCCAGCAGACGGGTGGTGGTCCCGGAATTGCCGGCATACAGGGGCCGGCCGGGCTGTTGCCATTGCGACAGCTTCTTACCGTAAAGGTATAATGTGCTCCCCACAATTTTATGTTCAATTCCCAATTGCCGCAGGCAACTGAGCGTGGAACGGCAATCTTCATTGCCGCTAAAGTTTTCAAATACGGATTCTGCCGGACGGATGGCCGAAAACAGCGCCGCGCGATGGGATATGGACTTATCTCCGGGAAGGCTTATCTCACCTCTGATTTTCATGGGGCTCCTGAGTTTGTGATATGACGGTTGTCTCAACTTAAAAAAAGATGAATTTAATTAGAAAAAAATATAACGGCGAAAAGAGGAAACAGAGCTGTTTTGTTTTTGCCTTGAACGAATTATGATATTTCGTGTGTCATGTCAGTCTCATCCCCAGGGCCAGGGATTTTTCATTTTCGACGATGGTGTGAAATCCCAGATGGCGATAAAAATCAATGGCGCGGGGGTTGGCCTTCCCTACCTCCAGATGCAGGGCGGGGACTCCATTTTCTTTCAGCGCCCGGATAAAGGTTTCCATCAGCCGCCGTCCCATGCCGCCGCCCTGCCCCTCCGGTAAAATATCGATATGCAGATGGGCCGGGTAATCCTTCAAGGCCTCTTTTACGGGATAACCGCGACGGATCAGCTCCGCGATATGGCGGTCACGGTCGGTAAAATTTTCGGGAAGAGTAACATAGCGTTGACGCAACAAGGGGAACCAGCGTTCTTCGGCCCATTCACTAAAGCGGGCAGTATCTGAGGTTCCGAGGATATAGCCAACAGGACGGGTATCTTCCCGGCTGAGAATAAAGCACAACGAAGGCTGATAAGCGACATAAGGAGCGGCGTAATAAAGGCCCAGTATTTCTTTGTCCCGGAAATGGGAAGTTGCATCCCGGCCGCTGTTGCCCGTTTTCAGGCATATATCGAAAAGGGCCGTTATATCGGCCGGATGGTACGGGCGAATGGTCATAAGGTTTACTCAGGAGGTCTTGATTCCGGAAACAGAGTCCGTGCCGCTTGAGGATGGCGATGCCGGTCTCTTTTTTTGACGGCGTATGCCGTCGATCAACAGTGCCGCGCCAAACAGGATCAGCAATGCCGGCCAGTATAGCTCAACCATGTCGGCCACATTCCACCAGTCGATATATTGGTAATAGCTAAGCATCATCACGCTACCGGCGCCGCTATAAATCAGACCGAAAACAATGCTGGAGGTGTGCAGACGGGTAAAGATAAAATAGAGCAAATTCGCCACCCCCAGGGAAAGAAGAAGCATGCCGAAACCGGTTTGATTGCTGATGGGCAGTATGCCGTTGTCCATTAAAAACAGACCGATGGCCGTTCCCGCAAAAAAGACGCCTCCTAACAAGCCTTTATACTGTTCGGATAAAAATGCGCGCCTGAGCAAAAAAATACCCAGGGTCGCCGATCCGGTCATGGCCCACTGGGCCCGCGTAAGGTGCAGCATGTTGAATTGATTGAGTAAAAGGAATACGCCTGTCGTAATCAGGGCTATGGGTAAAAAACGTGATTGTTTCATGACTGCTCCTCCCCGGCTCGTAGACGCCTGACGCTGGAAACCGTCGGGAAAATAATGATGGCGATTATGTAGGCCAGTATTCCCAGCCCTACCGAGGAAAAAGTGGCAAAGACCCACAACATACGGGCCAGGGTAACATCGATATTAAAATAGGCGGCAATACCGGTACAGACTCCGGCCAGCATTTTTCCCTCATCGATGCGGTAAAACTGTTTTTGATTATTGCCCGGTTTACTTTCGCCGGTATCCTCTTTGGCGGAAGATTTGGGGGTGTGCAGCAGCATAAAAACTCCGGTCCCGATAAAAAGCAGGGCCAGCATGATATGCCAGGGCACATATACCAGCCAGTGATGAAAACCAAACTGACGGAATAAAAAGGCTACTCCCAGAAGGATCAGGCCAATGCCCAGCACCTTGGATACATCGGTGACCGGAGTTTTCTTCCGGCGGGGCACGCCGTCATAAGGTTCTTCGGGAATGATAATCAGCGCCAGGATATAAGCAATGATGCCGGCGCCGCCGATCATGGTAAAAAAGACCCAGGCCAGACGTACCAGAGTGACATCGATATTAAAGTAGTCGGCTATCCCGCCGCAAACGCCACCCAAAAAACGGTTTTCCGCGGAACGGTAAAGCTTTGAATCGGATCTGCCCATAAAACCTCCTGCATGTTGTTTAGGGATATGGACGTAAATTCCTTACAACTGTTTCACAGGGAAAAGGATATATCCAGAATTTCATACTTAATTATGCCGGCCGGAACTTTAATTTCGGCAATTTCTCCGACCTTTTTACCCAGAAGACCCTTACCCACGGGAGAAGCGATAGAGATTTTCCCGGACTTGATATCGGCTTCCTCAACCGAGACCAGGGTATATTTATACTCCTTTTTGCGTTTGATATCCTTTACCTTAACCGTGGTCAGGATACTGGCCTGTTCCGTGGTCACTTCTTTTTCATTGATAACACGGGCACGGGCCATGCGATCTTCCAGCTTCTGGATTTTAGTTTCACACATGGAGAGTTCCTCGCGGGCGGCATGGTACTCGGCGTTCTCCTTTAAATCGCCGTGATCACGGGCGGTGGCCACTTTTTGCGATATCTCGGGGCGGGTACGGTACTTTAGCTCGTGTAACTCTTCTTTTAACTTATCGTAGCCTTCTTGTGTCAGATATACAAATTCCATGTTAAATCCCTTTCGGTTTTTAATTTCCCTCATTCACGCGTTCTACAGAAAAAACGCCGGGAAGTTTCTTAATACTGGTGATCACTTTTGTTAAATGATGCAGGTCTTTTACACCCACATTCAGATTTCCGCGGGCATAAAGGTCTTCCACGGTAAAACTGGCGCTGACAATGTTGATGTTTTGCCGGGAGACGCAATCGGTGATGTCACGCAACAGGTTTTTCCGGTCTTCGCCCACAACGGTTAAATGTACAACAAATTCCTGTTTTTTATCCGTAGCCCATTCCACATCGATGACACGCTGTTTTTCCTCCAGCAGATAAATCAGGTTTTTACAATCACTGCGATGTATGGAGACACCCTTTCCCCGGGAAAGGTAACCGATAATCTTATCTCCGGGAACCGGATGGCAGCAATTGGCAAAGTTGATCAGCATATTGTCCAGCCCCTGAACCCGAATGCCGGAGGTATCCCGTGAACGTTTCAGGTATTTGCGGAAAAAGCTTTCGGCTTTTGGTGGCGGACTGCTGTATTTGTTGGGAAAAAGCTTCTTTATCAGCATCTCCGTAACGATCTCCCCCCGGCCTATGGCCACAATCAGGGATTCCATATTGCTGAAACCCAGCTTGGGGATCACTTCCAGAAGTTCCGGGCTTTTTTCGGTCAACTGGTGTTTCTTTAAAAATTTTGTCAGAATCTCATGACCGATTTCCCGTGTTTGTTCCAGCTCTTCCTCACGGATAATTTTTTTGATCCAGTGCCGGGCCTTGCTGGTTTTTACATAATTGAGCCAATCCTGCGTCGGCCGCTGATTCTGCGAGGTGATGATTTCCACCTGGTCTCCGCTCTTCAGGGTGGTGCGCAGGGGAACGATTTTTCCGTTGACCTTGGCTCCGATACAATGATTCCCCACCTTGGTATGCACGGCATAGGCAAAATCGATCGGGCTGGAGTTGGCCGGTAATTTATACAAATCCCCTTTTGGCGAAAAAAGAAACACCTCGTCCTGAAACAGATCGATTTTCAGGTCTTCCATAAACTCGCCGGCATCCTCGCTGACCTGCCTGTCCAGCAAATCTTTCACCCAGTTCAGCGATTCTTCGATATTGGGATCCTCATCGAAAGAGCCGTGCTTGTATTTCCAGTGAGCGGCGATGCCGTCCTCGGCCAGCATATGCATGGTTTTGGTGCGGATTTGTATCTCCACCATTTTGCCGTCGGGACCGACAACCGTGGTATGCAGGCTTTGATAGCCGTTTATCTTGGGCATGGCGATATAATCCTTGAACCGGTCATATACCGGGTTATAAAGACTGTGAATAATGCCCAGGGCATAGTAGCACTCTTCCACCTTGTTCACGATAATCCGTATGGCCAGCAGGTCATAAATCTCCTCAAAGGGCCTGTTGCGCTTTTTCATTTTATTGTAAATGCTGGCAAAGCTCTTGGGCCGTCCGGATATCTGGGGGAAGATATTGTTCTTTTCCATCTCGGCGATGATGGGCCGCGACACATTGTTGATATACTTTTCACGCTGCTTGCGGGTCAGCTTTATTTTTGACGCCAATTGTTCATATACCTTGGGTTCAAGATGCTTAAGCGACAGGTCTTCCATTTCCCACTTTATACTGGCGATACCAAACCTGTGCGCCAACGGTGCGTAGACATCCCTTGTTTCCCGGGCGATGCGCGGTCTTTTACGCTCGGGAACATGATCCAGTGTGCGCACATTGTGCAGGCGATCGGCGAATTTAATGATAATCACCCGAACGTCCCGGGCCATGGAAAGGAGCATCTTGCGAAAAGTCTCCGCCTGGCGCAGTTCCTTGCTTTCAAACTTCAATTCGCTGATTTTGGTAACGCCGTCCACCAGCAAAGCCACGTCGTCACCGAATTCATTGCGGATATCTTCCAGCTCAAAAGGAGTGTCTTCCACCACATCATGCAGCAAACCGGCAATGATGGTGGTTTGATCCATATGCAAATCCGTCAGGATTCTGGCGACATTGAGACAATGCTCAAAGTAGGGCTCACCCGAGTAACGCTTTTGATGCAGGTGGGCCTTTAAGCCAAAATTGTAGGCGGACTGAACAACATCTTCTTCAAAATCAGGATAATACTCCCGCATATCCCGAAGAATCCCGTTCATCATTGGATCCAGCCGGTTATGTAATCGTTTCAACAAAGTCGCCTCTGTTTTCTGGACTACATTCATATCCTAAAACTCCGATGTGGGGAAAGCGGCCGTATCATGAAACAGATCGGGCTCCCCGAATTTACCAAATTCCTTAAGAAAGGTCAGTTTAACCGTGCCCACGGGCCCGTTACGCTGTTTACCTATAATCACCTCGCACATATTATGCGTGGAGGTACCGTCTTCAAATTCTTCGATTTTGTAGTATTCCGGACGATAAACAAACATCACCACGTCGGCATCCTGCTCAATAGCACCCGATTCGCGCAGGTCGGAAAGCTGCGGCCGTTTGAATTTATCGCGGTTTTCCGTTTGCCGTGACAACTGCGACAGAGCGATCACCGGAATATCGAGCTCTTTGGCGATCCCTTTAATGGATCGCGATATATGTGTAATCTCCTGTTGACGGTTCTCCCCTTTGGTTCCTTCCATCAACTGCAGATAGTCGATCATAAGCATCTGCACGTGGGCTTCGGCTTTTAAACGCCGCGCCTTGGCCCGAAGTTCTAAAACATTTAAAGACGGGGAATCATCGATGTATATGGGGGCGTTCATCAACTTGCCCACATGGCTGGTCAGCCTTTCCATTTCATGTTTGGCCAGCTTGCCTGTACGCACGGCCATCTGATTTACCTTGGCCTCGGTACACAAAAGACGCATGACCAGTGATTCCGCGGACATCTCCAGGCTGAAAAAGCCTACCGGCATGCCGTGATCAATGGCGGCGTTGCGGGCCAGGTTAAGAGCCAGGGCGGTTTTTCCCATACTGGGCCTCCCGGCCAAAACGATAAAATCGGCCGGTTGAAAACCCGCGGTCATTTCATCCATCTTTTTATAGCCGGAAGCCACACCGGTAATCCCCGAAGTGTTGGAATGGAACAGCGTATCGATCTTTTCAAAGGTGGTATGCAGGATATCCTGTATGCCGGTAAAACCTTTCTGCATACGTTTTTCGGATATTTCAAATATCTTGGATTCGGCCATGTCCAGCATAACGTTGATGTTTTCACTCTGGGCAAAGGCCATGTCCAGAATATTGGTGCATTCCTTGATCAAATAGCGGCTGAGCGCTTTTTGCTTGATGATTTCCAGATAGCTCTTTAATCCGGCCGCGGAAGGGGTGCTGTTGGCGATCTCGGAAAGATAATAGGCCCCTCCGACCGCATCCAGTTCATTTTTTTGCCGCAAGGCTTCGGTCAGGGTCACCAGGTCGATGTTTTGCCGCTGGTCAAACATCTCCATGATTTGTTTAAAAATGATCTTATGCGCCTCTTTATAAAAAAAACCGGCGTCTATGTTCTCCATGGCTATGGATACCGCCTCCTCATCCAGAAGGATGGCGCCCAGAACCATTTGTTCCACATCAACGGCCTGTGGTAAGGTGCGTACGATATCTATGTCGTTTCGAGTGTTTTCCATAGTTATTCCAATTGGGATATAAACAGCAAACGGGGCTGAAGCCACAGTCCCGTTTTTGTTAGTTAAATATAAAAAGTGTGTAGCAGAGAATAAGCAAATTTAGACCATTATTCAAGCAGAAAGCGGTATAATCGGCGAGAAATCCGCATAATTTGTCAAAGAGTTTTTTGGGGTGATAAAAAACAGAGACAAAAAACGTTAAAGCTCCCCGGCCATATGTTTTTTTAGTTTCTTCAGGTCATGCCAGGCCAGAGCTTTCCAACCGGAATTGCGCAACAAAGCCGCCGGATGATAGGTCACAATAAAAGGGATACCGTTATAGCTGTGTTCGCTTTCCCTGAGGATTTTAAGCGAATCGCCGGATTTCAGCAAGACCTGGGCGGCAATCCTTCCGAGGGCCACAACAACCCGGGGCTGAATAATGGCCAGTTGTTGTTGCAGATAAGGCTCGCATTGCAGCACTTCATCCGGCAGAGGATCTCGATTGCCGGGAGGCCGGCACTTTAGCACATTGGCGATGTATATATCCTCCCGCTTCAGCCCCAGGGCAAACAACATCTTATCCAGGAGCTTGCCCGCGCGCCCCACGAAGGGGAAACCCTGTTCATCCTCGTCTCTGCCCGGCGCCTCACCGATAAACATGATATCGGCCTGCGGATTGCCCATTCCGAAGACAAAGTGCTTCCGGCTTTGGGATAAATCACAGTTCCGGCAGTTCCGGATTTCTTCGTAAAAGGATTTTAACCGCGGATGATCTCCGTGGATTTTAAGCGGATCGGCAAGCGATTCCCTGTCCGCCTCCCGGGCAACGGCGGCAGGTTGCGGAACCGGGATCGCCGGCGCTGTCTCCTCATCTTCCAAATCAAAGGACAGCTCTCCGGGAATGGAGAGGGTCTCACCGTAATTGAGCCGGTACCATTGCAAAAGGTGTTTAATGTCGTCGATCAGTTTTTCGTTCATAATTGCCGTACCTTTTGAAAAATACGTTGCGCGGTTTCCAGCTTGGAGTGCAGGCCCAGGTCTACAGAGCCGCCGTCATAGATAAGCGTTACCTTATTGGTATCCGTGGCGAAACCGGCGCCCTGTTCCCGCGGATTGTTGGCAACGATCATGTCGATATTCTTTTCAAGCAGTTTTTTACGGGAGTTTTCCAAGAGCTTTTCCGTTTCCACCGAAAAGCCAATAACCTTTTGGCTCTTTTTTTTATGACGGGCCACATGCTTTAAAATATCCTCCGTGCGTTGCAGTTCCAATAACATATTACCCGGCTTTTTTTTGATCTTGTGGCTGTAACGGGTGACCGGTGTAAAGTCGGCCACGGCGGCGGCGGCAACAAAATAATCACAGGCCTCAAAGTGCTGTTTTACCTGCCGGAACATATCCGAGGCGCTGCGCACATTTATCACCTCCGCATAAGCCGGTGCGCTTAAGGATGTTGGTCCCAGAACCAGGGTCACGCTTGCTCCCAGGCGAAAAGCGGCCCGGGCCAGGGCCAGGCCCATCTTCCCGGTAGAACGGTTGCTGAAAAAACGGACGGGATCGATATCCTCCACCGTAGGTCCGGCGGTGATAAGCACTTTTTTTCCATGAAGGGGACTCCCGGCGGCCGTTATCCTGTGCAATCTGTCCAGAACATCCTCCGCGTCAGGGATATCCCGGCTAATGGCCCGGGCCAGGTTCTCCCTTGAGGAGGGCTGCGGGGTAGGAACGCCTACGGGGATCACCAATGTTTGCCGGGGCCAGCTTTCCCGGGGCAAACGTTCCACAAACCATAGTTGCGGCTCTTCTTTGTTCACCGCTTCCCTTCCGGCCCGGATAGCGGGAAAAAGGGAGAAAAAGTCCGCATAGCGCTGATATACACTTTTCCCGAATAGTATATCCCAGCCGTTGGCGGTCAAAACCGGCAATAACGGCGCGGTAAGATAAATGCGGTTTCCACAAAGATTTTTACAGAAAAGAGGGCTGTTATTCATTCTTTTTAATTATCAGGCCTTCGACCGTTGAAATGGTTTCCTCAATATCGTCATTAATGACCACATGATCAAAACGGTCCATAAATGAATATTCAAATTCCAAACGTTGTAAGCGCTTTTTCAGCGTCGCCTCGTCTTCGCTTTTTCTTCCCTTAAGGCGGTCAATCAAAACCTCGGTACTGGGAGGCTTAATAAAGATCAGCATACTTTCGTTAAAGGTTTTCTTGATGGACAGCGCCCCCTTGACATCGATATCGAAAACTACGGTATACCCCTGTTCCCTGAGGTTTTGTACGCTTTTTTTCAGGGTGCCGTAATAGTTGCCGTGTACCTGTTCATATTCAAGGAACTCCCCCCGACTGATGGCCTGTTCAAAGGATTCCTTGTCCATAAAAATATAGTCCAGCCCATCCTGTTCCCCGGGACGTATGGGGCGGGTTGTTGCCGAGATGGAAACAGCCAGTTGCGGATAACGGGCCAGCAATCGTTTGACGATGGTGGTTTTTCCGGCGCCGCTCGGAGCCGAAAATATTATATAGGGAGCGATAAACTCTGTTTTTTCGGTCATTATGTTCTATTCCAGATTTTGAGCCTGTTCTCTTATCTTTTCCAGTTCCTCTTTCATTTTAATGGCACTGCCCGCTATTTCCAGATCGGTCGTTTTTGAATTAATTGTATTGGTTTCCCGTAAAATTTCCTGAAGAATAAAGGTAATTCTCTTGCCGGAAGCGGTTTTGGATGAAAGCGTGCTCTCCAACTGATTTAAGTGGCTCTGCAAGCGGGTGCATTCCTCGCTTATATCCACTTTGTCTGAAATAAGAGCCAGTTCCTGTTCCAGGCGTCCCTCATCCACCTGAGAGCCGTCCAACAGTTCCTGTATGCGCTTCCTGAGTTTTTCAAACTCTTCGGTGACATTTTGCGGAGCCCTTTTGGCAATTCCGCTTACCAGAGAATTTATGGTGGTGATCCGGGCTTTCATATCCCGCAACAAATGGGCGCCTTCATCGGCGCGCATGGTATTGCAGGATTCCACCGCCTTTTCCACCGTTTGCAGGATGCCCTGCCGAAGTTCGGGATGTTTGTCGAAATTGATCTTTAAATCAAAAAGATCCTGGAAGGCTAAAAAATGATTCAAGCGTACCGGTTCATCGATGTGGGCGATTTTTTTTATGGTATTAAGCTGGGCGGTTATTTGCTCGAGCCGTGAAACATCAAGAGCGCTTCCCGTGGCATCCCCCGTATGCTGGATGTCTATGAACAGGTTAACCTTGCCTCTTTCCATCTTTTTCTTAATCAAAGCACGGATATCGGCCTCAAGGGCGGAAACGGATGTATTTGAACGGATATATATATCCAGATAGCGGCTGTTAACCGTTTTTATTTCGGCATTTACCTCAAAACCGTCAACCGGATGTGCGGCTTTGCCATAGCCGGTCATACTCTTCATCAATAGGCATCCTTTTGTTTTTTACTTTTTATAAAATGATGAAACAAATCACGTTTAAAAAGTTTATATTAACTATATTTTATTATTTTAAAGCTTAGATACGCTTCATGAGGCTTTAAATTTAACACGCTTATGCTTTTGAATAAAGAAAAGTTTAAGTGATCTATTTTTAAAACAAGCGAAAACATGTATAAAAACTACTATATTTTTAAACGTCAGACTGACGTTTTAAGCAAGCGGATAACTAAAGCGACCCTGGATGTCTGTTACACCTCCCAAAAAGACGAGGTGGTATTGCGCCTGGCGGATCAGCCCTTGCAAATCCATATCTCCATCCGCAGGGACATGCCCTATCTGTTTTTAAAGCCTGAGCAAAATATACGCAAGGTTCATTTTAAACTTTTCCCGCAACTTACCGGCCAGGTCATCGAAAATATTGAGATTCGGCCATGCAATAAGCACGTTGTCATAACGACCACCCATTACAGAATCCATGCTCTCTTTTACGGCATGGCGCAAAATATCTATATTTGCGGACCGGATGATACCATTCTGGATAGTTTCAAGTCCGGACGATCACCGGGAAAAGTTATAACACCGGATGAGATGGAAGAAGGATTCTCGGAAGATTGTTGCCGCATTCTTGCCGGAAAAGGGAATAAAATTCCGGTCATAGCATTTTTAAAATATGCGTGTCCCGCTTACAATAAGATCATGCAGAATGAGATTCTTGTGCGCAGTGGCCTTGCGGCCGGCAGCACCCCCGGCCGTTCCGTGCTGGAGGAAAAACTGATACCGCTGTTACGGGATTATAACCGGGAGCTTAACGAAGGTCCCATTTATTTGTACCGTATGGGGGAAACCTTCCGAATTACCTTGTTTAAAAGCCGGTGGCTGGAAGGACAGGGTTTTAATGCTGAAGTATATACGGATATAAACAAAGCCTGGCCTGCTTTTGCAGGTAAAACGGACTATGCCAAAAACTACCATGTGCTCTACCGGCAAATAAGCGGGGTTTTAACAAAAAGGAAACAGCAGATAGAAAAAGCACTGCAAAAGCTGAGTGAAGCGCAGGATATCGAAAAACGCAAGGAAATCGCCGATATGAAGGGCAATATTTTGCTCAGCTTTAAACATAAAGTACCGCGCGGCGTTTCGCGGGTAACGCTGCCCAATATATTCTCCGAAAAAAACGAACCCGTTGAAATAAAGCTCAATCCTGGAAAAACCACGGTGGAAAATGCTCAAGCCTATTTTAACAAGTATAAAAACCTGACCGAACGCAAGGAGGTTCTTTTATTAAAAAAAGCGGGGTATACAAAAGAGTTGCAGGAAATTAAAGCTTTACTTAAAAAAATAGACAAAACGATTAAAATTGATCAATTAAAACAGATTCGCAAGGAGCTGATCGCGCGTCATCTTCTGCAGGAAAGTCATAGTGCGGAGACGGCCCAGGGTTCAAATCTCAGGTTTTCCTTTAAACGGGTTATACTCGATAACCGCTGGGATGTTTATATCGGCAAGAATGCCAGGAATAACGATCTGCTCACCTTTCATTTTGCCAATAAATGGGATGTCTGGCTTCATGCCCAGGGCGTTCCCGGTTCGCATGTTGTTATAAAAAAGCAAAGGAAAGAGGAAATTGTTCCGAAGAATATTATTGAAAAGGCCGCCCGTTTAGCAGCCGCCAATAGTAAGAGCAAACATTCGGGCACCGTTCCGGTACTTTATACGGAAGCGCGTTATGTGAATCGCATCCGCAAGGCCCCACCGGGAACGGTAGCTGTAAAAAACGAGAATGTGCTTTTTGTTGAACCCTTGAACATGAATCAAATATAGAATGAAAAATATCCGCCTTATTTTGTTACTGGTAACCGTCCCCACCCTTTTGCCTGCTCAAAACCTTCAGCAGAAAATATTCAATTTTTGGGAACATGTCCTGAATGATTCCCTGGCTAATGATACTGTTTGGGCGGAGACTTCCGCCGGCATGGAAGAATACATGCTTCTTTTTCCCGATTCAAAAAAAGAGGATGAGCTCCTGCTGGATCTGGCTGAAATATACGGACGACTAAACCGGCCGGTAAAACAATGGAACAGCCTGCTAAAGCTGCTCCTGTTACACGGAAACAGTGCCCATGCTCCCCTGGCGCGTAGCCTGCTGGATTCCATCAATAACTATAACACCAGTAAGGTTTTGGATATCCGGCATGTCGCCGCCTTGAATCAGGCTCTGGAAAAACCACCCGAGACCGATTACCGGCATGCTTTTATTAATTATCTCAACCTGCTGGTTAACCTCGATATTCCCAGTGTCAATCGTCTTGCGGTAAATGAATGCCGTCTCTATCTGCGTCTTTTTATCGACGACTCGGAAGACACGGCGTTGATTCTATTTTGGAAAGGCCTTTTCGAGGAACGCAGCGGACAAACAAACAGGGCGAAGCTGAGTTTTAAATTGTTGCAAAAGCTATTTCCCGAAGCGGATGTGGTGGCCAATAGCTATTATCAGATGGCTTTGCTTTCACGGGACGATCCGGCAACGGCCCGCAACTATCTGGTGGAACTGATCAATCAATTCCCGGAACATCCTTTAAGCGCCAGGGCGCAATATCTTTTTGCGGAAATATACTATAACAACGGAGCCCTGGATGAGGCCCTGAACAATTTCCGGCTTATTTTGGATGCTTTCCCCAATTCTCCTCTCTGTCCCGAGGCCTTAATAAAAATTTCCGCCATTTATGAGGAAAAGGAAAACTATGAAAAAGCCCGCCATGCCCTGAAGCAGGCCATGCTTTACAATGTGTCCGATAAAACCCTTAAAAAAATCCTGAAACAACGCATAGCTTTGGAAAAGAGTAAATCCGGGGATCCGGAAACTTTGGTTGAAACACGTCTGGAATACGTCTCCCGCTTTTATAATGACCCCGAGGCCCCGGGCCAGCTTTTAGCCGCCGCACGGGAGAGTTTGGAAAACCTGGGAGACAGGGAAAAAGCCTTGCAACTCCTTAAACGACTCATCGATAACTATCCGGCCGGCAAAGAGGCCCGCCAGGCCATGGAAATGGAAAAAAAGATCAATAACGGACAATAATAAAGCCTAAACCCGTTTATGGGAATTGGAGTGATATCTTTATTAGCCGGATGAAAAAGGAAGAGTGCGCTTGTTTTGCCCCTTGCCGCTTGTTATTAAAACAGGGGATCAAGGCTCAGGTTGAAATTTATTCTGTGAATGTTTCCCAACTCATTGGCGTAGGCGGTAAAGGAGTAGTCAAAGGAAATGTGCGGAAGTTTCAGACCTACTCCGGCATTAAACCTTTGCAGGGCATCCATACCACTACGCACACTGATCACATCGTTATAGCTGATTTCAAGGCCGGTCATAAAATCGGCACTGAACGGACCAAGACTTGTTTGCGTGGCAAACTCCCGGCCCTCACCCATAAACTGAACGCCTACGGTGGGACTGATATTCAGGGACAGGCTTTCCACTGCCATGGGCCAGGCCGCACCGAACCCGATGGTCGGACTGACCCACTGTTTTTCACCATTGTTCCAGGCGATTAAAGTGCCGGTAATATCGCGCGCAACCCCGCTAAGACGCAACCCCTTAAAACGGTATAAAAGTCCGATATCCAGCCCCATACCGGCGGCGGAGGTAAAATCGAAATCACGGTAGAGCATTTTTAAAGTTGCCCCCCAGGAGAGGTGCTCATTCCATTTTTTACTGTAAGCCGCCGTTAATACATAATCGCCTGTGTTGAAGCTGCGGATTCTGGATTCATCCAGGCCGACAAGCTCCAGGGTGGCCGGGTCAAACACACCGGCGTTGGCGGTGTTCTGAATATTGTTGACCGTAAGGAAATACACGCTCAGTCCGATGACGGCTCCGTCTTCATAGGGATGTGAAATGGCCAGATAGTTGGTTTGAATACTGCTGATAAACTGCTTGCTGTTCATAAACTGAAGCTGAAAGCCGCTCACATCGCTTAAGGCGGCGGGATTCCAGTAGGAAGCACTGGCGTCATTAACCAGAGCGCCATAAGCGCCGCCAAGCGCGGTTCCCCGGGCCCCGGCTCCCAAATACATAAATTCCCCGGCATATTTTTTAAACCCGCCGCCAGCCAGAACCTGCCCTGCCAATAAAAAGATCAGTATAAAAAGCGTTTTTTTAGTCTTCATATTAAATTTTCACCAATTGTAAGCACCACACCCGTTACCACCGGCAAAATCAAATTGTCATTAAAACGACCGGGGATAAGTTCCACAATGCCAAGAATCAGGGCAACGGAAAATGCCAGGAGCGGCGGGATTCCACCGGCCAGCATGATGCCCGCACTAACAACAATAAAAGCGGCGCTGCCTTCATAACTTTTATCGCCTAAACGGTGCCGGCCCCAATGTGTTCCCACCAGGGCGGCGGCCGTATCCGCCAGGATCACCACCCACATGCTGATGACAGCCACTTCGGCCGGGAAAGCCAGAACGCTCAGGCTGATGCCCCCCATTAAATAGGTGGCCCCGTTAATGATCGTCGTCTCCTCTTCTTCCCTTAACAGGAATCCCAGAGTTTTAAGATACAGTCTTTTAAAATAGACCGTATATGTTCTTAAAACTTCACCCAAGAATAAAAGAACAAGCAGAATCGAACAAAGCAGCAACATTTCCGCCCGGTTGAGTACATACTGGTACAAAAGGGGAAAAACGGCCGCCGCCAAATGGATGATCTTGCGCAGCCATTCATTTTTGGCTTTACGCATCATCCCTACCCATCTTACAAAAAAGAAACATCATCTTTTGTATCAAAAAATCCCCCTACCGATATAATACCGGTGTTTATTGTTCCGCTCCCCGGTACTGCTCTTCACTGTTCCGTGTTGTTTCTGGGCAACCGGCTCACATAAAGCACTATTTTATCCACATCCTGCAACAGTGTTCCCTGAGCAGGCTTTTGATTGAGTACCGTATTGGAGAGATAGTTTTCATTTTCCTCATACTCAATCTCTACCGGCCCGGCGTTCAACTGACGTAATTGCTGGCGCGCGGCACTAAGGCTTTTACCCACCAGTCCCGGCATGGTGCGCAGGGAAGGTTTTTCACCAAGACTTACGGTGATGGTAATGGCGCTGTTTTTTTCAATTTCCTGCCCCTGGGGGAAGGACTGACCGATAATGGCCCCTTCGGGATAGAGTTCGGAGTATTCATAGCGGATATTCCTGAGCTTTAGCTGCATGGTGTTGAGGATAATCTCCGCCTCGCGAGCGGATTTACCATACAGGTTGGGCATAATAAGCGCCTTTTCCCCACTGCTGATGGTCAGGTAAACATTGCGCCCCACCTTTACCGTGGAGTAGGCGACGGGTCTTTGTTCTATTACCGTACCCTGCGGATAATGCGCATCATACACGGAATCGGCGATGATGACGTTAAAGCCCTTGGAACGCAACAGATTGCCGGCCTCGGTTTCGGTACGTTCCACAACATCCGGCATTTTAATTTCATGGCCCAAATCCACATACCAGGGCATAATCACCCGGTCAAAAATAACCGCTAACAAAAAAAGGATTATAACGTACGTTAAGCGTCGTATCCATTTGTTTTCAAACATTCTTTGCTCCATTAGCACTTTTGGGTTTACTCTCAACGATCAGGGTTACCGGTCCTTCATTAATCAATTCCACATCCATCATGGCCCCGAAAACGCCACAAGCCACTTTTATATTGTGGGATTTCAGTTTTTCCACAAAGGCCTCATAAAAGGCCCGGGCCTTGTCCGGGGCGGCGGCGGAGATATAACTGGGACGGCGGCCCTTGCGTGTATCACCCAACAGGGTAAACTGTGAAACGGCCAACACCTCACCTTTCACATCCAGCAGGGAGAGATTCATTTTATCCGCCGCATCATTAAAAATACGTAAATTAAGGCATTTATCCGCCATATAAGCCAAATCGTTTTCCGTATCGTCACGGTCAATACCGATAAGCATAAGCAATCCGCGGCCGATTTCTCCGGTTACGGAGCCATCCACGGTAACCGAGGCGCGTTTTACGCGTTGCAGAACAACTCTCATCAGCGTTCAATCATCTTTACGGCTATGTTCTCACAGGAAATAATATCGCAGAGCTGACCCAATGCCGGCAGGGTCAGTTTGACGCCCGTTCTGGCCGAGCGCATGGAAAAATCACCCTGCCCGTTAAAACGGAAATTCCAGAAAACCCGTTGTGTGCCGGGAATGGCCTCCAGAATCATTTTCAGCTTAACCAGCATCTCTTCGCTCATGCGCGATTGATCAATGGTCAGACGCAGACTTTCGGTAAACTGTTCCGGAACCTGCCCGGGAGAATAAACGGCATCCACCCGGATACGGATAACTCCGTCGGTAATATCCCCGTTTAAAAAGGCCTTGACAAACACGATACCCCCGTTTTTCAAATGAGGTTCGCACTGGGCAAAAACCGATCCGAAAATAACCCCGCTGAAGTCGGCATCATAGCTTTTAAGGGTGATAAAGGCCATTTTATTGTTTTTCTTATCATATTGCGTACGGTACTCGGATATCTGACCGCAAATGTAAAGGGGTTTCTTTTCCGCGCCGTTCAAGGGTTTGTTCTCTTCTTTTTTGCGGATCATCGCTCCGACATCGGTGCCGTAAAGGTCAACGATCGGTTTGTAGGGATCCAGGGGATGTCCGGAAACATAAAAGCCGATCATTTCCAGCTCTTTTTTCAGCTTTTCACCCATATCCCAATCGGGAACATCCGGCAGGGGCGGCTCGCTGATTTCCATAATGTCGTCCTGATCATTGCCGCCAAAAAGGCTGATCTGGTCTTTGTTTTGCAGAATCCGGGCCTGAATGCTATGGCCAAACTCGATGGCATTTTCCACGGCGCTGAATTGCTGGGCCCGGTTGCCTTTCAGGCTGTCCAGGGCTCCGGCCTGAGCCAGGGCTTCCAGTACCTTTTTATTCACCTGTCGCAGATCCACCCGTTTGGTCAAATCATATAAACTGCTGTAAGGCCCGTTGGTTTCCCGTTCGTGGACAATGTTGTTTATGGCGTTTTCACCCACATTTTTTATGGCGGCCATGCCAAAAGCAATGCTTTTATCATCCAGGGGGCGGAAATTGGCATGGGAATAGTTGATGTCCGGCGGCTTTACCGTCAGGCCGATCTTTTTACATTCGGACAGTAAAAACTTTACCCGGTCCATCTTGTTGATTTCACTGGTAAGGTTGGCGCTCATAAACTCCGCGGGATAGTGCGCTTTCAAATAGGCGGTCTGATAGGAAATTATGGCGTAGGCGGCACTGTGCGATTTATTAAAACCGTAACGGGCAAACTTTTCAATAAGTTCGAAAATTTCCGTGGCTACTTTCTTGTCGATATTATTATGCTCGCATCCCGCGACAAATTTATCTTTTTGCTCGCGCATAATATCGGCGTCTTTCTTGCCCATGGCCCGGCGCATCATATCGGCTTCGGCCAGGGTAAACCCGGCCAGGTCGGATACGATGCGCATTACCTGCTCCTGATAGACCATAATACCGTAAGTCTCTTTCAGGATCGGCTCCAGCAGAGGATGAAGATATTTGATCTCCTTGCGGCCGAATTTACGGTCGATAAAATCATCGATAAGGTCCATCGGCCCGGGACGAAAAAGGGCGTTCATGGCGATCAGGTCTTCGATGCGGCCGGGTTTAAGCTTTTTCAGGTATTCCTGCATGCCGGCGCTTTCAAACTGAAAAACCCCCACGGTCAACGCTTCGCCATAGAGCTTAAAGGTGGCTTCGTCATCCATGGGAATATCACGAACGGTAAAGTCGCTGTTATGCCGTTCCCGGATCATTTTTTCCGCTTTTTGAATAACCGTCAGGTTACGCAGACCCAGAAAGTCCATCTTTAACAGCCCCATCTTTTCGCAATAGCTCATGGTCCACTGGGTAACGATATCCCCGTGGGAAGATTTACACAGAGGGGCATAATCAGTGATATCCGAAGGGGCGATAATTACACCGGCGGCGTGGGTGCTGTTGTGCCGGGCAATACCTTCCAGGGTCTGACTGTATTCCACCAACTCACGCATTACGGGATCATCGCTCTGGGCGATTTCCTTCAACTCCGGCACCTCTTCAAAGGCCCGTTTCAGACTTATGGGACTGGCGCCTTCCACGGGAATGAGCTTGGCGATCACATCGGCCTGCTGCAGGGGCACTTTTAGAACACGGGAAACATCGCGCACCACGCTTTTCGAGCCCATGGTTCCGAAGGTAATAATCTGCGCCACATTACGCCGGCCGTACTTTTCACGTACGTATTCCAGCACATCATCACGTCGTTCCACACAAAAATCCACGTCAATATCGGGCATGCTGATACGTTCGGGGTTTAGAAAGCGCTCAAACAGAAGACCATAACGCAGGGGGTCCACATCGGTGATGCCCAGGTTGTAGGCCACCAGGCTGCCCGCAGCGGAACCACGCCCCAATCCCACGGGGATATCCATTTGCCGGGCGGCATTGATAAAGTCCTGAACGATAAGGAAGTATCCGGCAAAGCCCATTTTTTCAATGACGCTAAGCTCGAAATTCATGCGTTCCACTACCTCCTTACGCATATCGGGGTAATGGCGGCGGGCGCCTTCTTCGGTCAGTTTGCGCAGATATTCGTTTTCGGTTTTGGCTTCTTCGGATTCCGGAATGGGAAATTCCGGCAGGAGACGCTGATTGAAATCTATTTCCAGATCGATCTTTTCAAAGATTTCCATGCTGTTTTCCAGCACATGACTTCTATCCTTGAAGATGGCAAACATTTCATCCGGCGATTTCATATAAAGTTGTTCGGTACCGTATTTCATGCGGTTGGGATCATCGCGATCCTTACCGGTTTGCAGGCAGATCAACACATCGTGCGCCCTATGGTCGCCGTGGTTAAGGTAATGGGTATCGTTGGTGGCCACCACCTTTACCCCCATTTCCCGGGCCAGTTCATAAACCTTGGGGTAAACGGCCAGTTCATCGGCAATGCCGTGATCCTGTATCTCAAAATAGAAATCATCGCCGAAAAGCTCGATATATTTTTCGGCATGGGCGATGGCTTCCTGCCGGCGATCGGTGCGCAGCTTGTGGGCGATCTGGCCGCTCATGCAGGCCGAGGTGACGATCAGTCCCTCGGAATACTTTTTGAGCACTTCAAAATCTATCCGCGGCTTATAATACATCCCTTCCAGAAAGGCGACGGAGGAAAGCTTGATCAGATTGCGGAAGCCGGTGGCGTTTTTGGCCAGTATCACCAGATGATAGGAGTCCTTCTCCCCTTCGATCTTTTGACGCAATCTCCTTTCCGCGGGAGCCATATAGGCCTCCATGCCGATAATGGGTTTTACATTATGTTCTTTGCATGTTTTATAGAACTCGATTGAACCGAAGAGATTACCGTGATCGGTAATGGCCAGACCGGGCATGTTCAGTTCAGCGGCCCGCCGTACCATATCGTTTATCTTGGCCGCCCCGTCCAACAGGGAGTAATGCGTGTGACTGTGAAGATGTACAAATGACAATGTTGTGCCTTGATGTTTATGTGAAATCCGGGTTGTATTCAGACTGAAAATCCGGCTTCAAATATAGAATAGCCGGATAAGAATAGCAAAAGGCAAATTAATAAAAAAGGCGTCTTGTAGCATAATTTTGTTATTGTTAAATTGAAGCGATTGCTATCAGTCCATTATAATCCGCTATCTTTGAGCCACAATAGCCCGCCCTTAGTGGCGGCAGGTAAAAGCAGCCTCCGGCTCAAAGAAAATAATACTTTAAACCAAGGAGTATGCATGTCCATAATAAAGCCTTTTAAAGCCTTGCGGCCGCGTAAGGATATCGCCGCCCGGGTGGCTTCCCCCCCTTATGATGTTTTAAACAGTGAGGAAGCCCGGCAGATGGCGGCGGACAATCCTCATCTTTTTTTACACATCAATAAACCGGAAATCGACCTGCCGCCGGATGTGGATGTCCACTCCGAGGCCGTCTATGAAAAGGGAGCGGAAAACCTGAAGAAATTCATGCGTGATAAAATTCTGGTTCGGGATGAACAGGCCGCTTTTTATCTCTATCGCCAGGTGATGGGTGAGCATGTGCAAACGGGACTTGTGGCGCTGGCTTCCGTGGACGAGTATGACGAAGGATTGATCAAAAAACATGAGTTCACCCGTCCTGAAAAAGAGGACGACCGTGTAAAGCACATGGACTATCTCAATGCCCAGGTGGGCCCGGTATTCCTTACCTATAAACATCAGCCGGTGATGGATATGATGGTGGATGAAATTACCGGCCGTGAACCGGAACTGGACTTTACCACCGAAGACGGCATACAGCATGTGGTATGGCCTGTTACGGACGGCGATGAGATCAGGGGAATAACCGAAATCTTTGCCAGCCTGGAGGCCATGTACGTGGCCGACGGCCATCACCGCTCGGCAGCGGCTTCACGGATACGGGCCATGCGCCGCGAGGCCAATCCCAACCATACCGGTGCAGAAAGCTACAACTATTTTTTAAATGTCATATTCCCTGACAATCAGATGCTGATCATGGACTACAACCGGCTGGTTAAGGATTTGAACGGTCTGAGTAAGTCCGATTTTTTTGAGGCCGTCGAAAAGAATTTCGATATCCGCCGTTTGGGCAAGGCGGGATTTAAACCGATGGAGAAACACAGCTTTGTGATGTACATGGATCAGGAATGGTACTTACTGATGGCGCAGGATCAGATTGTCGATGAATCCGATCCGGTCAGGCGGTTGGATGCTTCCATCCTGCAGGATCATCTGCTGGCCCCCGTACTCGGTATCGGTGATCCACGCAAGGATACACGCATCGATTTTGTCGGGGGTATCCGCGGTCTGGACGGTTTACAAAAGCGGGTGGATAGCGGTGAAATGGCCGTAGCTTTTGCTCTTTTCCCCACCTCCATCGAGGACTTGATGGCCATTGCCGACGCCGGCAAGGTCATGCCGCCAAAATCCACCTGGTTTGAGCCGAAACTGCGCAGCGGTTTGTTTGTACACCTGCTGGACTGATAAGACTGAATTAACCGTAAAGAAAGCCATCCTTCCGGGTGGCTTTTTTATTCCGCCGACCAAACAAAACTTTCCGGGTATTACAATCCTGCTCCGCACCTGGGCTTGTGCATTTTTTTTACAAGAGCGGAAAAGAATTAAGACAAAAAAGGGTTTTTTAGCAGGCTGTAACCCGCTCCTTGCTTTGGCATTACTCTTGCAATTCCGGCATAAACATATTAAAGGAGTTATGTTATGCGAAGAGTGCTAAAGTGTATAGTTATCTTTATCTTTCCCGCTATTCTTCAGGCCGGAAATTTTAACCTGGGGATGGATATCGGTTACCGTTCCGGCATTTCCCTGCAAATGGATGGTACGGTCAGCAATATAAGTCGCAATTTCCCATTTAAATTACGGCTGGCCGGAGCCTATACATCGCTTGACCCGGGCAATCCCGCCGCCGCCCGGCGCATATTTATCAACAATGCTACCAATGGTACCCCCGAAGAGACCGGATGGATGTGGGATGTGCGCTTTGATGTATTGTATCAGGTAAACTGGTTCTCGCTAAAAGACGCCTGGTTCTTTGCCGGACCACGCTACTCCTGGTTTACGGGACGCTTTGACTTTGTGGGGGGGAATGAGGACTTTGACATCTATTGTGATCAATGGGGACTTGGGGCCGGGCTGCAAACAAATTACGCTATTTCTAAAAAGCTGAACCTGGTACTTAGCGCCGGTCTGGACTATTTTATTACCGAATATCTGCATGGACATGACACCACCTACCATGCCAACGGCGAAATCTATAACGGCCGGGAGAATTATAATTTTAACGATGCGGATGAAGCCATCAATCAACCGACATTTGTTCCCAAAATCTCCATCGGTTTTAGTTATTTGATTTATTGATGTTCAGAGAGTCTGGGCGTTATAAAATAAAGCCTCAAAGCGGTAAGAAAACATATTCAAGCTTATTAGCTTATTTTTAGGCACGCAGAATAAGGTAATAAGGTCGTGGGGTTATTGGGTTGATTTTTTCTATTAAGGTTGGAGAAAGTAAATAAGGTAGGTCTGGCTAAGCTCACACAAAGACACGAAGCCACTATGCCCCGATTATAATCAGGGGTTAATTGTATCTCGTGGGTTCCTTTGTGTCTTTGTGGCTTGGTGTGAGAAGTAAAGAATCCCCGAGGCTTCGGGAAACCGCTGACCTCTTGCTTTTAGGTCAATATAAAAAAAGCCCGTCCTGAGACGAGCTTTACAGTGGAGCTGAGTCCCGAGGCTTCGGGAAACCGCTGACCTCATCTTGGGGTCAATATAAAAAAAGCTCGTCCTGTGACGAGCCTTACAGTGGAGCTGAGTCCCGAGTTCTCGGGAAACCGCTGACCTCTCGGCTTAGGTATAAAACAAAAAACCCGGTATGGAACCGGGTTTATAAGTGGAGCTGAGCGGGATCGAACCGCTGACCTCTTGAATGCCATTCAAGCGCTCTCCCAACTGAG
>WGCN01000072.1 GCA_015493745.1 Calditrichales bacterium | reverse complement strand
TTCCTTTACCGTGTCCACGCCTGTGCCTTTTAACAACTCGGCATACTGGCTGCTTACCCCCTTGATGCGGAAGAGGTCCGCCATGTTTACAAAATCCAGCACCTTGTCTCCGGAAACCCCGGACTCTTCACTGATGGCTTTACGTCCGGCCGGATCGGCTCCTTTTTTGAGCAGACCGTTAACGGTTTTAATACCGGCTTTGGCAAGTTTGGCGGCATAAGCCGGACCGATGCCTTCAATCTTTTCTATGTTCATAAGAACCTCCAGATAAAATGAATGTTTGGTGAATAAAGCGCCTTCCGGCAGAATGCGTGCCATTTCCGGAAAGGGAAACCGGGCCCGGGCTGATGGGGCTGTGCCATGGTTATTGCTAAGTGTATGATATTTCTGCACATAGTGAACCTCTGGTTTTAAGGCGCTCTGCTTGCGGAAGGCTGTTCCCGCGAACGGGCGGGGTAGCGGAAGCTTGTGTAAAGCGGGGGATTTGCGATTGTGGTGGGGCAAATGCCCCGGGCGGACAGAAAAAAAGGCCGCTCCCCGGAGGGAACAGCCTTTTTGTTTTGAGGAGGTCTCTTAAAAGCTGTATTTGATCTTGGTATAGATCATGTCATTTTTATCATACTGTCCGAAGCGGCCTTCCGAACCGGTGAAGATATTGGCCCCCAACTGCAGCTCGAACCCATCGGTGAGGTCATATAAAACCCGGGGACGGATGAGGGCGTCGCTGTGTTGCAGCCCGATATAGGAAAAGAGCTCCAAAGTCAGCGTTTCGCGCAGGAAATCCCTCCGCGCCAGGAAGGTCATGGTGTTCTCATATTCATCCTGATCGATGGCCTCGTCATAATCCAGGATGGCCTGTTGAATAAACTGTCCGCTCAGCTTGACATCCCACAGGGAGTAATCCAAACCGATGAGATAGTGGGCGTAATCTTTTTTTACCACGGCATCGGACGCCGCGGGGTCCGCGGTGTTAAAGTATTTTCCCTGATAAAAGGCCCCTTCGCCGCGGACAACCACTCCGCCGAGGGTGGTGCTGAAGCTGCCGCCCATGATCGACAGGCGGTGATGTTTGGGGGTGACCGTCAGCGATGTGATCCGTTTAGTGACCGGATCAATGGTTTTGCTGACATGCATGGTCGGATCATCATCCCAGGCATAACCGGCCATTACCTCAAAATCCACCAGGGAGGTCAGGGCCGAATATTTGGCGAAGACCTCGCTGTTTTCCAGCGAGCCTTTTACTTCCCGTTGGGAATTGTCAAAAACCGGCTGAACGGGAAAGTTTAACGCCGGAAACCAAATGGATTGGGCGTCGGGGAGGATGGTCGGCGTAAACGTTGGCAGCCAAACCAGCTCAAAGGTATTGTCACCGCTGTAATAATCCAGTTTTACAGCCGTAACGCCGGTGCGTATTTCATCAAACTCGGGTAAAAGGAATTCATACAAATCCTTGGGAGAAACGATGTCGGTGATGAAAACGCCATCGGCCTTACCCCAGATGATCTGTTGTTTACCGATACGCACATCCACGGCATCAAAAAAGATATCCATGTAGACCTCGCGCAGTCCCAGTTCCAGATTGTTGTCATCGTAGTAGTAGATGAAAGGGTTGGCTTTAAAGGCCACCATGCCCCGGCTTTGTTCAATATTCAGGTTAAGCGTGTTTTGTTGAATAGAATAGTCGTTGTTGCCGCCGGTGAGCACACCCAGGTAGCTGCGGGCATAACCGTTAAAGGTAACCGATTGGGCCTGAAGACTAAGGCCGCCAAGCAGCAACACGGCTAAGACTGCATTCAGGAAGCGCCGGGTGGCGGCGCTTCCGTTAAAATATTTCTTTTTCATCGTAAACCTCTTTTCATCATGCGTTCGGTGAACTTATTGTCCGCGATACCACCATCGATGATAATGTTTTTCAGTTTCATATTGGTGGTATGGTTTTTATCCGTGTTATGCATTTCGGATTCGGTGATAATCCAGTATCCGTTGATATTGTCGAATTTTTTGGCTGTCAGCGTTTTGAAAAATTCCCCGTCTTCATCATAAAAATCTTTTTTGATGACCAGCCATTTATCCTTAACAATCCAGCTTACGGTTTTGGAGTACATGTATTCCTCATCCCTGGGCACGCTTTCCACCACATAGCAATCCTCACCGTTCAATTTCTCCTGGCGAAGAAGTTTATGGGTATCATCTTCGGGATGACGGTCGCCAAGATCGTCATAGGTGAAATCGGAGCCCATAAAGTAGTCCGACTTGCTGTCGCTGGAGATACGCTTGGTTTTTTTCAGGGCCGGCAGATAGATCCACTGGTCGTCATCCTTGCCCTTTTTAGTGTAGCTCCAGTTCATAAAAGAGGTGTTGCGCACATCGGCGGGCGCCATAAAGAACATGATCTTCTTTTCCACGGTTTTATAATCCTTGCGGAACTGTTTGATCTCACGTACCCGCTTTTCACCCCGGGAGTTGATCAGGGTCATGGTCAGTTCGGATTGCATGTCTTTCCCTTCCGGGCGGTCATAGGCTTTTTGGACGATCTCCAATCCGGTTAGCGTGGACTGGGAAACGGCCATAAAGGGAGTGGCTGTTAAAAACATGGCCAGCGTTAAAAAAAAGTGTTTGGTTCTCATTGTACATCTCCTGTGTTAATGGATGTTTTGATTTTTTCGATTAAGCCTTGGATCAAATCCGGAGAAATATCCCCGGAGTGTTTAAACAAAAGGTTTCCCCCGGCATCAAATAACAATATGTTTATATCGTTATCCTTCAGCTGCCACTTCTCAACCAGAACACGGTTCAGGTCAAGTACATAACGCACCGTCTTGTCCGCGCGCGCGCGTTCCGCCACTTTGTGCCGCAGGATAAAGTCCGGGATGATGGTGGCGGAGGTGTTCAGAATAAAGGTGCTGCCCAGTTTTTCCGTGGAAAAATTTAGTGAGTCCAGCCGGTCCAACAGGGGCTTAACCTGTTTCTGCTTATCGGGATCGATATAGAATAACAGGTTGGCCTTATCCCTTAAAACGTTACTGTTCCAGGGTTTACCGTTATGCAGGCCGCCGTCTTTTCCGCTCAGGCTTACGCCGGGCAGGGAAGTCTGCCCGGACGTATTGCCCGTGTGGGAGAAGGTTTGTTTGGCCAGACCGCCTATCAGCAGCAGGGGAACCATTTTTAAAATGAATCTTCTCATGATCACCTTCTACTTTTTATCTTTGAAATATATGTTACTGGAGTAGAGAATGATAAACATGATGGTTACCGTTCCCAGAAAGCTGGTAAACATATTCAATGATACCAGAGCGCCCAATGAGCGGTTGGGAGGGAAAACCGAAAAGAGAAGTACCAGAAAGCCCATGATAACCACGAAGGCGTTAAAGATAATCGCCCGGCCGGAGTGCAGCATGGTTTCCTGGATGGTTTTCGTTTTATCCCGGGTTTTCAGTGCGTAAATCTTATAACGCTCAATAAAGTGCACGGCGTAGTCGATACCGATACCGATAGCGATACTGGAAACCAGAGCCGTGGTGGTGCTCAGCGGTATATTCATCAGTCCCATGATGCCAAAACTGATCAGGGCGGTGATGATGATTGGCACCGAGCCGATCAGACCGATGGTGAAGTTCCTGAACATAAGGGCCAGTAAAACGATGATGATCACCAGCGACATCAACAGGCTCTTGATCTGTCCTTCCAGAATCAGGTCGGTAAAGACCAGCCCTTTGTAGCCCGATCCGGCATAGCGGATTTGTACATGTTCTTTGGCCAGGGGCTCTTTGTATTTTTCAATCACGGCGATGGCTTCGTTAATGGCCCTGGAGTTGTCGCTTTTGAGCTGCAGAGTCACATTGGCCTTGTTGTATTTGTAATCCACAACCTTCCAAAGATTTTCCGGATCGCCGGACATCTCATACAATAACAGATACTGGGCTACCAGATCGGAGGATTGGGGAATGGCGTCGTATTTGGCGCTGTCGGCATGCATCACCTTGTTCATGCGCCTCAGATAGTCGGCCAGGGAAAAGCTGTTACCCACCAGCGGCAGTTTTTCGGCGTCGTTTTGCATCTCGTCGATCAGCTCCAGCACGTGCGGCTGCTTAAAGATGTTTTCCCTGTCGCCCTGTAGTATCACATTCAGGGTACTGGTGCCGCCGAAGTGCTGGTTAATAAAAGCGTCCGTCTGAACGATGTCGCTGTCTTTTTCAAATTTTTCCAGAAAGCTGGAGTTGATCCATACCTTGGTGATGCCAAAGATGGAGATGGCGGAGATGATGGCCACGCTAATAATGGTAACCGACTTATGGGCCACCAGCATTTCGGCAAACTTAAAGGCAATATGCCCTTCATTCGGATTTTCTTTGTGTTCCTTTGTCTTTTTGCGTCCGGGCAGTCCCATCAGCAATACACCCGCGGGAATCAACACAAGGGAAAACAACATGGCCACCAAAACACCGAAGGCGGTGAAAAGACCGAAATACTTGATCGGGTACACCTCGGAGGTCAGCAGGGAGATAAAGCCCACGGCCGTGGTAACCGAGGTCATGACCACCGGTTTCCACATGCCGTGCAGCATATCCTTAACCGCCTCTTCACGGCTGGCATGGGGATGTTCCCGCAAATAGAGGTCCAGATGGCTGTACAGGTGTATGCCGTCCGCCACCCCAATGGCAATGAGCATCACCGGTATCATGGTGGATACGGCATAGATGGGGATGTTAAAAACAGCCATCAGGCCAAACGCCCAGATAGTGCTCAGGGTGACCACCAACATGGTAAAAAAGGTGTTCTTAAAACTGCGCAGCACCCAGAGCAAAACAAGAATAATGACGATTAACACGATGGGTACCATGCGTTTCATATCCGCGGGACCCAACAGGGCCATGGTGCCTTCCACAATCGGGCGACCCGCCACATGAACGATTTCCGGCCCGTCGTAACTTTTGGCCAATTCCAGAATGCGGTTATAAAAGTCCTGGGAAAAGACGTCATCCTTGATTTCGGCAATGATGACGGTAACCTTCTCGTCTTCCGATACGAGGCGCTTGTAGATCATCTCGTTGGAGCGTACTTTTTGCCGCAGCGCTTCCAGTTTTTCCGGTGTTTTGGGCACGCGCTTATAAAAGGCCTTAACATCCATGCCGTCATCGGTGCCGACAATGTTGTCGGCGGTATAGAGCGAAGTGACGTCATTCTTTTCGATTTCATCCATCTTTTGCAGCGCCTTGGTCAAATCCTTCACTTTTTTCAGCGTGCCGCTGTTATAGATGCCGTCTTTGTTCTCAATGGCGATGATAATACCGTCATTGATATTAAACCACTCCTCGGCCTGGTTGCTGTACACAAAAGCCGGGTGTTCCTGGGGCATATACTTATCCAGGTCAGTTTCCATGCGGGAGTTATCCTTCATGGCCATGAAGAAACCGGCGGAGATGGCCAGGATGACGATAACCACCAGCCAGGGGTATTTGAGTATTTTATATAATAGCTTTTCCATGATGTATCCTTTCCGATACTATTTGCTTGTGTTGATTAATCCGGGGAACTTATCCGCCGCGAACCGGGAGTGACAACTGATACAGCCGTTGAACATCGCGCCGTATATCTGTCCACTTTCTTTTATGTCAGAGCGTCTTAATGCTTCCGCCAGTTTTTTTGCGTTACCATGGAAGGTTCTGTCCAGTTGGACAAAATCCCCGGGCAGGTAGCTGACCAGTTCCTTTAGCTCATCCTTGTTCAAAGACTGCTTCAGGATAAAGCTGTTATGGATTGTGTCGGCCAGGGTTGCCGCCCGCTCCGTTTCTCCGCGCACCATGAGGGACAGAAGCATTTTCATGCCCGCATCGATTTTGTTCATCTCCTCCTTCAGCAGTTGACCATAGCGTGGCGGCAGTTCAATGGTCTGCCGGGAAGGGGTCTGGGCATGGACGCCGATACCAAGAATAAGTATAGCGGCCAGGCTCATCATCATGTATCTGTTCATTACAATCTCCTTTAAAAGTAAATATTCACTTATATAAACGGGTAAAAAATTTTAGCTTTTTATAAGCTTTTCAAAATCGTTCCACAACTTCTGTCCCTCCTGCTCCAGGTTAAAGTCAAAGCCCGAAAGATGCCATTTGGTTACGATAAAGCGCAGAGTACCGATAAACATCATGGACAGGGATGTGGAAGAGAGATCATCCCGGATATTACCGTTTTGCTGTCCCTTTTCGATTATTTGCAAAATGTTGTTTTGAACGGAAATCATGATATCAAAAACTTCCCGGGCCAGCTGTTTGTCGTTTTGAAAAATCTCTTCCGAAAAAATTACCGCCGTCAGGGCCGGGTTGGTGGAAAACTGCTTAAACCGTTGTAAAAAAAAGTGCCGCAGTTTCTCAATTTCCGAGGACTCATCCTGCCTTACCTGTCCCAGGGCCCTGGATTTGCTGCCGCGAAACTGATCGAGAATACCCAGTAAAATATCCATTTTGCTTTTAAAATGGCGATAAATGGCGCCATCCGTAATGCCCAGTTCGCCGGCCAGGTTTTTAATGGTCAACTGCTGGATGCCATCGCGGGCAATCAACTGGATACTGGCGTTGATAATTTCCTGTTGTCGTTTTGTGTATGTTTTCATCTTTTTCGCTCTTCCTTCCATAAGTAAGCGTTCACTTACAAGATAAGACATCAATTTACGGATGTCAATTTTTTTTATGGCCGCGACAAAAAGCATGGAACCGGCACCTGTTATCCTTAGACAAAGCAATGAGTAAAAAAGATACAGTCCCCCTTTCTTAGTCACGGAGACGGTTTAAAGCCTGACCTTTTTTTCGGCGGTGATCGCCCGGGCCGGGTTTTACCTCGACCATCCGGTCGAGCATTAGAAGCGCCTCAAAAGAGTAGAATTTTTTAAGGTGTTGAAAATAAAGAACTTAGCATATCCTTGGTATTATTGGCACGGCCCTTGTATTAGTGAAGGCAGAAACGCAACAGTTCAACCAAACTTTAAGGAGATCGTTATGAAACGCTCTAATTTTTTCTTACTCGTCTTAACCGCCATATTGGCCCTGGTGTTCACCTCCACGGCCTTTGCTCAGGACTCCACCCGGGTGCGTCAACAAAATCACAAATCCATGAAGGCCGGTAACATGCAACATGGTAAAATGATGAAAGGCAAACAGCATCAGGGTTTTGTGGATGAAAACGGTGACGGCTATAATGACCATGCCATGGACAGCGACGGCGATGGTATCCCCAATGGTCGTGATGAAGATTACACCGGCTCCAAAATGCGCCATGGCAATCATGGAAAGGGTTTTGTGGACGCTGATGGCGACGGTATTAATGACAACGCCATGGATGATGACGGCGACGGCATTCCCAACGGACAGGACCCGGATTTTCAGGGCCACATGAGGGACGGCAGCGGACAACACGGGCAAATGGGTAACGGCGGTCATGGTAACGGCATGAAAGGTCAGGGTAAAGGCATGGGCAATGGGGGCGGCGATTGCGACGGCAGCGGTCCCAAAGGCGGACAAGGCAAGGGCGGCGGTCGTGGCGGAAACTAAAAGCTGAAGCTCTATCTACTTCTCCCCGGGGTCCGGCAGTAATGCCGGGCCTTTTTTTATTGTAATCCGACCTCTTCCGGGAAAGTTATTGTTTACTTAAGGATTTTCGCCAGATAGCGGATATGCGCCCCGTTGGTGCCGCAACAACCGCCCAGGATGGGAACCCCGGCCTTCCTGTGTATGATCCGCATGGCCTCTCCCCACGCATCCACCGGGTTGGCATGCAGTTCACAGGAGCCGTCCAGGTCACATTGATCCAGATCGGAGGCATTGGCCTGAAAACCGATCAGGCGTTGCAAAGCCTTTTTATCCTGTACCGCTATATTTAAAAAGGTGGGATAGGCGCAGTTGACCATGTAGCCCAGCGGCGCATCGTCAAGCTGCCTGTCCAGATAGCGGATGGCCTCGCTCAGCAGGGTGCCGTCGAGTACCCGTCCGGCTCGGTCGATGGTAAAGCTCAGAATATAGGGAAGGGGGGTACGGCGCATGGCCCGGCCCAGGCCCAGGGCCTCGCTTACGGCCGGCAGGGTTTCGGCAATTAAAAAGTCGGCTCCTCCCCGGCTGAGTTCTTCAATCTGCCATATATGAAAATCTTCAGCCTCTTCCGCGGTAAGGGCCTCGTGTGCTTTATAGCAATCATTCCTGCAGCCCAGCATTCCGCCGACCCGTACCGGCACTTGCGGGTATTGGGCGGCCAGTTCCTTTAAAAAGCGGATATTATCCCTGTTAATCTGTTCCGGCGCCCTGCCCGCGCTTACCCGTTCCCGGTTGGCACGCCAGGTGGGCGAGCAAAGGATCATGGGCAGGGCGGCTTCACGGGCGATATCCAGATATTCACGGTAGAGGGACTCCATCAGCTTCCGCCCCGTTTCCCTATAGATGAGCAGGGCATTGACCAGCTGCGGGTGCAACGCCTCTTTGGATTCATGACGCACCCGCTCCACGATGGCCCCTTCCATGAGGATCAACGGATATTCTTTGAGCACAGTTTTCATGCTCAGGCCAGACCGCTGAGCAGTTCGCCCACGCCGTAGGCCGCGGCGGCGGCGACAGAACCCACAAGAAACATCTCCAGACCCGAAATAAACCAATGCCGTTCGGTGAATTTTGATTTCAAGGCACCAACGATGAACAGGGTTAAGCCGGTGATAGCCGCTGATGATATGAAGGCCGAAGGAATCATGCCCGGCTCCATCCAGTTGAGCAGGGGAATGACCAGCGGTACAAAACCAAAAATGGCAAAAGCGACAAAGGTGACCAGGGCATTTTTTAACGGGGACTCCAGATCATAGAGGATGCCCAGCTCTTCCACCATCATAATGCTCAACCAGGCCTTTTCATCCTTGGCGATGATATCCACCACGGTACGGGCGTCCTCTTCGCTGATGCCCTTGGCCATATAGAGCTCGATCATCTCCTTTTTTTCACCTTCGGGATAGTTGCGGAATTCCCACTTTTCCCGTTGGTATTCCGCTTCTTTATATTCATTTTCGGCGCGGGTGCTTAAAAAGTCTCCGATAGCCATGGAAAGGCCGTCGGCAATCAGGTTGGCAAAACCCAGGATTAAAACAACACCGGCGGAGAGCGAGGCGCCGGCCACCCCGGCCACCACGGCAAAGGTGGTGATGATGCCATCCAAACCGCCGTAGACGGCGCTTTTTATATACTGTCCGTGATCGCTTTTATGGGGTTCGTCCCCATGATGATCATGGGCATGACGCAGGGCTTCGATATCTTTTTCCTTATAGGCGTGCCGGGCCTTTTCTAAACTACGTGACAACATAATGCTTCCTTTGATTTCAGACTGAACAACAAGTCTAATACTTCCAAACATTTCGACCAAAAATTTTTTTCATTCGACCGGACGGGCGAATAGTTCTCTCCATTTAAAAACAGAATATTTTATAAGTCATTAAAAAACAAAAGGTAAGGGTGTGCTGATAAAAGTTGGCATCCTTATTGTAATAGTGTTGACAAAAATTACTAACCAAAAAAAGGAGAAAAATTATGTTACGTTCCATTTATGTTTTACTGGCTGTCGGAATTTTCAGTCTGGCTTTAATGAGTTGTTCCGATTCCGGCATGGACAGCACCCATTCTGTCACTTCGGAAGATATAGCAGCCAATATTGACGATTATCCAAAGGAAGACGTGAGTGACGCCGAAGTAGCCGGTCTGATTTTTATGCGCGAGGAGGAAAAGCTGGCCCGGGATGTTTATTCCATGATGTATGCCAAATGGGAATTACGTGTGTTTGAGAATATCTCGCGCAGTGAGCAGATGCACATGGATGCCATCAAGGTGTTGCTGGATCGTTATGAGATTGCCGATCCCGTTGGGGAAAACGGTATAGGTGTTTTTCAGAATGAAGATTTACAAAAACTGTACGACCAACTTATAGAGGCCGGCAATGACTCCCTGGTGGGTGCGCTGTTGGTCGGCGCCGCCATCGAGGAGATTGACATAATCGATCTGCAAAATGAAATTGATAATAATGTGGACAATCAGGATATTGAGTATGTTTACTCAAACCTGATGCGCGGTTCACGCAACCACCTGCGGGCTTATGTTAAAAATCTGGACAGAAATAATGTAACCTATGTCCCGCAATATCTATCAGAAGAAGAGTACCTGGACATTATCAACAGTGATATGGAAAAGGGTGAATGCGGCCGGGACGGCGGACATGGCGGCCGTGACGGACACGGTGGCAACAAAAGAGGCCATGGCGGACATAATTAATAGAAGCATGTTTTCCCGCGGAGCGGAATCTCCGCGGGATTTTACCGGAGATAAGGTCATGAAAAAGCTGTTTGTTTTAGTGGGTCTGATCATCATTTTTGGCGGCGTTCTTAATGCCCGGGCCCAGGACAGCCTTAAAAGCACGGTGAAAAAGGAAAAGACAAAAATGGGGCACAAACAAATGGGACACAAACAGATGCCGCATAAAATGCCTTTTGTGGATGCCGATGGTGACGGCTATAATGATAACGCGCCGGATGATGACGGTGACGGCATTCCCAACGGTCTGGACCCCGACTATGTAAAGGAAAAGCATAAAAAGGGTTTCCGCGATATGAACGGAGACGGTATTGACGACCGCTTGCAGCCGGAAATGAAGGGCCATGACAAAGGTCGCATGATGGGGCCGGGCATGAATGGCCGCTCCATGGAAAAAGGCATGGAAGGCCGGGAGATGGATGGCGACCATCATAAAAAAGGACATGGAAAAGGACGAAAGGGGATGAATTAATGAAAAAGTATCTTTTAACAACACTAATGCTAATGACGGTATGGGTGCTGCCCGCGGCGGCGCAGTGGCAGTTTACACTTTCCACGGATCAAAGCTATGACACTAACCCGTTCCGTTATGCCGAAGCCCTGGCCAGTTATGTGGCCAGCGCCGACGTGGGTCTGCAATACAGCGGCCAGGATCTGGCCGTAAGCTATACGGGGAGTTACAATTTTTTTGAGGCCTACAACGCGCGCAATTACTACTGGCATCAACTGGCCCTGTTTCATGAATACAAAAACGGGGAGTGGGGCGCTTTTGTCAATCAGCGTATCAATGATCCCGAGTACAATATTTATGACTATGCCACCTTCAGCCTCTATTCCACTTACATGTATCGTGCCGCCGGGATGAATTACCGCTGGTATAACCAACTGGCCTATGACAGTTACAACCAGTTAAGCGAGCTGAACAATATCAACTTTTACAGCGGTCTGCGGGTGAACCGCAGTTTCGAAAGCGGTATGTCCGTCATTGCCAATGGTGGTTTCACCTACAAGCAATATGTAAAAGATGTTACCACGACAGGCACGCTTAATCCCAGCGTACAGGATGGCGGACACTGGGGACGCGGCGGTATGGGTGATGACAATATGGGATTTCATGAGAACTCCAATTTCAGCGCACCCAGTGTAACCAAAGTGGACTGGTCGTTGCGCCTGGCCCACGCCCTATGGGAAAAAGCCGGTCTGGCCGTGATCTATAAGGGAAATTACAACCTCAGCAGCCGCAGCCGCAATGTGATAGGACTGTCTTATAGCAATGAAAGCCTGATTTACGATGATCCTACCGGGTACAATGCCCAATCCATTGGTACGGAACTGACCTGGATACTGCCCCTGGGCATTACCTGGAAAAGCGGTTATTACTATGCGGACAAAACCTATATTGCGCAAGGTGTATACAGTGTGGACGACAGCTATAACGAGGCCATCGGCCGCCGCGACTTCAGGCACAATGCCTGGAGTTACCTGAGCAAGCGGATTGCCGTGGGCGCCAATGCGGCCATCACCCCCACCCTGCGCTTCCGCTGGCTGGATAATCAATCCAACAGCTATTATTACGACTACCAAACAACCTCCATCTCCCTGGGATTAAACTGGGAGTTTTAGCGGACAGAAAGCGGCGGAATGTGAGACCGCCGCTTTTTATATTTTACTTTATTGATTTTTTTTCCATGCCTTCGCTTCTTTCTGATAATTTATTTTATACTTTGGCCGATAAGCTGAATTATCAGGATGCGTCTATTCGACATCCATGATTAAGTTTTTTTGAATTGGCAAGATTGTTGTATACTTGGCCGGACTTTACAACAAAAAGGTAATTTCATTCTATGTATAAGTTTTCGAAACGCTTAATCTATTTTGTGGCCCTGTCTTTCATCGCATATGTTTTTTACCGCTATTGGGGCTACTACTCGTTGCCCTATAACCTGCGTCCGCGCCATGAACTGTATAACTGGCTGAAGCCGGGAGGCGAGTTTAGCCATGGACTGGGTATCATCGGTTCGGTCATGATGTTGCTTCTTTTGTTTTATTCCGTCCGTAAGCGCACGCGTATCTTCAAGCGCTGGGGGCCGGTCAGCCGTTGGCTGGATATCCATATCTTTTTCGGCACCATAGGTCCCTTGCTGGTAATCCTGCATTCCACCTTTAAGCTTAACGGGATTATTTCCGTAAGTTTTTGGTCTATGGTTCTGGTCGCTCTGAGCGGTTTTGTGGGCAGATACCTTTATACGCAGATCCCACGCAATCTTCGTGGCCGTGAATTGACGCTGGAAGAGATTGCCCGGCGCAGCCACCGGTTAAGTGAGGAGTTACAAAAAAGATACGGCATAGATTCTCAGGAACTGGCACAAATAGAAAAAGCCGTCAGCGTATCCAATCCCAATATTTCATTGCCGGTATTAGTCTTTGGCATATTAATTGCCGATATCCGGCGCATGTTTACTTTTAAAGCCCTGAAAAAAGAGTTGATGAGACGTCACAGGATTTCCCGTGTGGATGCGGCAAATTTTTTACAACAGGTGAATGAAAAAGCGCTTTTAGACCGTCGAAAACTGATATGGGAAAAGGTACATACCCTTTTTCATTACTGGCATGTGTTTCATAAACCGTTCGCGGTGATAATGTATCTGATCATGTTCATCCATGTGGGCATCACCACCTGGCTGGGATATACCTGGATTTTTTAATGAAAT
>WGCN01000071.1 GCA_015493745.1 Calditrichales bacterium | reverse complement strand
AATCCATGTTGTTGAAACGGTTGCTTTTCATATCATCCTCCAATTTGACTGAAAGGATATTATGAATACGTCCGGTTAAATTCAATCAATTTTTCAGAGGTTTCTAAATCTTGTTTCAGATTATTCAAATTAACAACCTGGCGCTACAGGGCCCACATGGTTATTACATAGATTCTTCCGGCCGCCACAGATACATGCTGGATTTTTTATTAAGCATGCGCAGCTCAAAACTCTCGCTACAGGGCCGGCCGGCCAGACCGTAACACACATGCAGCGGCATTAAGTGCTCCTCCCGGGGGTGGCAATAGCGGGCATAGGGCGCTTCTTCCCAGTTGAGCAGACGCTCCCATCTGTGCGCCTCATCCATATCCGTACCGCCGCAGGTTTCCAGCAGCCAGCTCTCGAAGGCCTCGTTCATGGCCCTTGTGGCGGCGGTCTCTTCGGAGAAAAAAGCCCGCATATTGTGAAAGGAGAAGCCCGAGCCGATCACCAGCAGATTGTCATACGCCAGGGCGCGCAAGGCCCGGCCCATCTCCAGATGACGTCCGGCCTTAAGCGAGCTGTCCAGGGAAAGCTGAACGACCGGCATATCCGCTTGCGGGTACATGATCTTTAACGGCACAAACACACCATGGTCAAAGCCGCGCTGCTCATCGGCACGCGCCGCAATCCCGGAATTCCGCAGGGCCCGCAGCGTCTTTTCCGCCAACGCGGGCTCTCCGGGACAGAGATAGCGGATATGATAGGACTCTTCCGGAAAACCGTTATAATCGTATATCAGCGGCGGCCGGGCGGCCGAGGTGACGGTGGTTGTCTCCTCTTCCCAATGGGCGCTGATGACAAGAATGGCCGAAGGTTTTTGCATGCCGCCGGCGATATGTCGCAGGCAGCGCACCATTTCCCGGTGGGCCTCATCCCCGAGCAGGGGCAGGGGGCCTCCGCCGTGGGCCAGATAAAGAATATGAGCCTTGTTCATAATGTCTTCCCGTTAAACATCCGCCTGAAAAGACCCGGCCGTTTCACCGCGCAGTTCCTCCAGCGCCCGGCGCACCTCATCGGCGTGCACCTTGGCCTTAACCCTGGGGAAAACCCGCGCCACCCGCCCTTGCGGATCGATGATGTAGGTCATGCGCACAATGCCCATGTATTTTCTTCCGTAAAGATTCTTCTCCTGCCAGGCGCCGTAACGTTCGATCATATCGCTCTCTTCCGCGCTGAGCAGCGTAAATTGCAGAGAGTACTTGTCGGCAAACTTACGGTGACGGGCCACGGAATCCTTGCTGACGCCAACCACTGCCGCCCGCATGTCTTGTAAATCGGGCAGCGCTTCCTGAAAATTACAGGCTTCCGTCGTGCAACCGGGCGTCATATCCTTGGGATAAAAATAGAGCACCAGCCACTTTCCTTCGAAATCCTTTAACGATACTGGCTTCCCGTCCTGATCGGGCAGACTAAAATCGGGCGCCTTGTCTCCGGGATTAAGCATATTACCTCCGAGGTTTATTTTTATTCGTTTTGTGATTACAATAGTCGGGTTTTTACAAACCGGCCGTTTCACTCCCAATTTAGGATTGTTGACGGTAAATACAAACCGGGAGTTCCCTATGAAATCCAAAAAGGAAAAACTGTTCCTCTTTCTGGCCACTTTTTTCGTGGCCAATGCCGTTCTGGCTGAAATTATCGGCGGAAAACTGATCGTGCTGGGTGACCCGCAATTTTCCTTTTTGCTGGATCTGGGTTTCTTCAACACGCAGATCGGCCCCTTTATCCTCAGCGTCGGTGTTTTCCCCTGGCCCATCGTCTTTCTCTCCACCGATCTGATCAACGAATATTACGGCAAGCGGGGCGTGCGGCAGATCACCAACATCGCCGCTTTTCTGATCGTTTATATTTTCCTGATCATCTTCCTAACCATGATTCCCGCCGCCGCCGAGGGCATCTCCCCGGTAAGCGAGGAGGCCTACCGCATGGTTTTGGGACAAAGTCTGTGGATCATCATCGGCTCCATCACGGCCTTTATGGTCAGTCAGATCGTCGATGTGCTGGTTTTCCATCTGCTGCGCCGGCGCACGGGGGCGCGCCTGCTGTGGTTGCGGGCCACCGGTTCCACTATCGTATCGCAGCTTGTGGACAGTGTGGTCATTCTGGGCATCGCCTTTTATCTGCCGGGAAAGATCACCCTGCCGGAATTTTTGGGCTTTGCCATTACCAACTACAGCTACAAGGTGCTTATTGCCGTGCTGATCACCCCGCTGATCTACCTGGGGCATGGACTGATGGATCGCTATTTAGGCCACGAAGCGGCCCATGAAATGGCCGAACAGGCCGCGGCGGAATCGGAATGAGGGGCGAACCCCACCCCTGTCCCTCCCCGACCCTCGGGGAGGGGGATAGTGCATGGGCGAAAGGTGGTAACTCCCGGATTCATCCGGGTGGGTCTATGGGAGGTGAATATTGCCCGCAATCCGTTTCAAGGATTCGGGTATGAACGAACACCCATTACCAGGATTTTGTTTTAACGCTGCCCTTTAGCCGTCCGGGCAGGTTGGGAACTCATCCCCCGGCCCCTTCTCTGATTGCGTCTATAATTTTGTGTAAAAAAGCATGGGCATGAAAAAGTGCCACATCCTTCCTAACTTAGTTTTGAACGAAACAAAGGAAAGGAAAGGACATGGCAAACGGTAAGAGTAAAGATATTGGATTGGTAAAGGAAATCCAAAAAGTT
>WGCN01000070.1 GCA_015493745.1 Calditrichales bacterium | reverse complement strand
TTCAAGGGGCTCAGGGAGTGGTGTTGTTCCCTGAGCCTCCCGCTAACTTCCACACGTTGTGCGGAATGGGCTTATAATTGATCCGTGTAAAATACGCTAAACGATCATACCGGCGCAAACGGTCTCGTTGGTGGCCTCGTCGATCAGAATCAGACTGCCGGTGACCCGGTTCTGGCGGTAACTGTCAAAATAGAGCGGTTTGGTGGTACGTATCGATAGCCGACCGATATCGTTCATACCGATGCTTTTATCCTCATTGTTACGGTCAAGGGTATTGATGTCGATTTTGTATTTCACATCCTTGATCATGCAGCGCACCTCGTTGGAAGTGTGCATCAAAGCATATTTACCACCCAAACGCATGGGCTTTTCATTCAGCCAGCAGATCATGATATCGATATCCTGGCTGATCTCCGGGCGGTTGTTCTCACGCACAATCATATCGCCGCGGCTGATGTCGATGTCATCTTCCAGGGTGATGGTCACCGATTGCGGAGCATAGGCGATATCGAGCGAATCCTTATAAAAATCGATACTTTTAACATGTGAGGAAAATCCTGACGGCAGCACCACCACGGCATCGCCCTTGCGCAGGGTGCCGCTGGCCAGCCGGCCGGCATAACCCCGGTAGTCCGGATATTCCGCCGACTGCGGCCGGATGACATATTGCACGGGAAAGCGGGCGTCAATATGATTGTTATCGCTGCCGATATAGACATGCTCCAAAAGATACATCAGCGTGGGGCCCTGGTACCATTCCATCCTGGTGGAGCGGTTTACCACGTTGTCACCCTTTAACGCGCTGATGGGAATAAAGTGAATATCCTTAATGGCCAGCTTACCGGCGAAGCCCATAAAAACGGTGCGTATTTCCTCAAACACCTCTTCGCTGTAATCGACCAGGTCCATCTTGTTAACACAGACCACCACGTGTGGGATTTGCAGCAGGGAGGCGATAAAGGCATGACGCAGGGTTTGTTCGATCACGCCATGCCGGGCATCGATCAGAATCAGCGCGGCGTTGGCGGTGGAGGCGCCGGTTACCATGTTGCGCGTATACTGCACATGTCCCGGCGTGTCGGCAATGATAAATTTACGCTTGGGCGTGGCAAAGTAGCGGTAGGCCACATCGATGGTGATGCCCTGTTCACGCTCGGCGCGCAGGCCGTCGGTCAGCAGGGCCAGGTTCACCTCATCGGCACCGGAGCGCATGCTGGCTTCCTCTATGGCTTCCATCTGATCCTCGAAAATGGCTTTGCTGTCATAAAGAAGGCGGCCGATCAGGGTACTTTTACCGTCATCCACACTGCCGGCGGTGGTAAAGCGCAGCAGCTCGCTTGTTTCATAGTTTTGCAGGGTTTTGGCATCCATAGTTTAGAAATATCCTTCTTTTTTACGGTCTTCCATTGCCGCCTCGGATCGTTTGTCATCGGCCCGGCCACCGCGTTCGGTGGTACGGCTGGCGGCCACTTCGTTAATAATATCTTCCAGGGTATTGGCCGGGGATTCCACCGCGCCGGTACAGGTCATGTCACCGATGGTGCGGAAGCGGATAACGCGCCTTTCCCATTTTTCGCCCTCTTTCAGTTGCAGATAGGGGGATTTGGCCAGCCAGACGCCGTCGCGGTTGACCACCTCGCGTTCATGGGTGAAATAGAGCGAGGGCAGCTCGATCTTTTCCAGGGCGATGTATTGCCAAACGTCCAGTTCCGTCCAGTTGCTGATGGGGAAGACGCGGAAATGTTCGCCGATGTTTTTACGGCCGTTAAAGATATTCCACAGCTCCGGGCGCTGATTCTTGGGGTCCCACTGTCCGAATTCATCGCGGTGGGAGAAAAAGCGTTCCTTGGCCCGGGCCTTTTCCTCGTCGCGCCGTCCGCCGCCCATGGCCGCGTCCACCTTCAGCTCTTCCAGCGCGTCCAGCAGGGTAACGGTTTGAGCGCGGTTGCGGCTGGCGTTGGGCCCTTTTTCCTCGGCCACCTTGCCCGCCTTGATGGAGTCTTCCACATAGCGTACTTCCAGCCGGGTACCGGTCTTTTTCATCAGGGCATCACGGAAATCCAGTGTTTCCTTAAAGTTGTGTCCCGTATCGATATGCAGCAGGGGAAAGGGCAGGCGCGCCGGATGAAATGCCTTTAAGGCCAGGTGAAACATAATAATGGAATCCTTCCCGCCGGAAAAGAGCATGACGGGTCTTTCAAACTGGGCGGCCACTTCGCGGATCACATAGATGGACTCCGCTTCCAGCTCGCGCAGGTGGTTAAGTCTAAAATTCTTCATTCAGTTTTTCTTCCTGATTAAGGGTAACACAAAGTCGACAAGTTTTTCAACGGATTCCTCGATGGTGTTCCGTGAGGTATCAATTTCCAGATCGGGATGTTCCGGGGCCTCAAAGGGCTGGTGAATACCGGTAAAATTGGCTATTTCCCCGGAGCGGGCCTTTTTGTAAAGTCCCTTCACATCGCGCTGTTCGCACACCTCCAGGGAGGCGTTAATATAAATTTCCACAAAATCCCCGCCGATGATCTGCCGCGCCTGTTGCCGTATGGCCCGGGTGGGGCTGACAAAGCTGTTGATGGTGATGATGCCGCAATTGACAAACAGCTTGGATACCTCGGCGATACGGCGGATGTTTTCCATGCGATCCTCTTCGCTAAAGCCCAGGTTGCTGTTAATACCGCTGCGGATATTGTCGCCATCCAGAATTTGCGTCAGATAACCTTTTTGATATAGGGCTTTTTCCAGCCCGATGGCCAGGGTGGACTTTCCCGAGCCGGAGAGGCCGGTCATCCAGAATACCCGCGCTTCCTGCCCCAGCAGGGCGGCCTTGTCGGCCCGGCCCAGCATGCGCTCAAAGACGGGATGTATATTTTGTGTATGTTTTGCCATGAATAATTCCGCTCAGAAAGCCATTATCGAAGAATCCCGCGCGGATATGAATGCGCGATTGTTTTTTATGCTCTATTTTACGG
>WGCN01000069.1 GCA_015493745.1 Calditrichales bacterium | reverse complement strand
GTATCCAATTCATTTATTATTGTCACCTTTTGTACAGGAAATATTGACACGCTTCTTTTTGGGAGGATATATGAAAATTCACCAACTCCGCGAATATCTTGATGACTTTGATGAGCAGGCAGAAGTGTTTGTAACTTTATACAGTATTGAGGGTTCTCAGGAAATTTACGAAATCACCAGCGCATCCAACAATGGCGGCCATCTGCAGCTGACCATTGATGAGGCCGATTCTCACAGTGATATCGACTTCATGGATACGGATTACATGGATGAGTAATATATAAGCCCCGTTTATTCGGGGCTTTTTTTTAACCCATCATGAAAGCGCATAAGGTAAATAGGCCGGAAAACTTAAGAATTCCTCCAATTTCGCCGATGTCTTATTCAAATTTTGGAGAGCCATTATGCAACGCATTGACCTGAAGAGCCTGATCCGTCTCATCGATGATCAAAAAGATATTGAAACCAACCTCATTCTTGATGAGGGATGTGTGATTGAGGCCGAAGATCAAAAACCGCTGATTAAAATCCTTAACTATATCATAAATTATCTGGCCTCTATTACGGATAAGCCGCTGGCCATTTCCCTGGATTTGATGGGGGAGGGTCCGTTAATGACGTTGATGGCCTATACCGATACGTTGCCGGAAAGTCCGCTGAGCCCCAATGTGGCCGAGGCTTTGAAAAACTATAATGCTTCCCTGATGGTGCTTGACGACTCGGGGAGTTATGTGCAGGTTAAAATACAATTTAAAAAGTAGTTTTTTACTTTTCCCGGGGTTTTTTCCGCTCGCATCCGCCCTTTTCAGACAGATTGCCGAAGGCCATCTCTTTTTTTCTTATCTTATATTATGATCAGCAAACACAAAGTCTATTTATATACCGCGTTTTCCATTCTCTTTTGGGCCGGCTCCGCCAGTGCCTTTAAAATGGCCCTGACCGTCCTCACGCCCCTTATGCTGCTATGGAGCTCCGCCCTCATCTCCCTGACGGTTATGACCCTGTTTCTGCTATGGCAGGGACAAATAAGGCAACTGCGCGCCCTTAGCATCCGGGAATGGGCCGCCTTGCTGGCTTTGGGCATTTTAAACCCTTTCCTCTATTACATCATTCTGTTTAAAGCCTATGCCCTGTTACCGGGGCAGGTGGCCATGTCGCTTAATTACCTGTGGCCGGTGGTTTTGGCTTTGCTTTCCGTACCGGTACTGGGGCATAAGCTGAAGGCGCGCAATCTTTTGGCGATTACACTAAGCTTTACCGGCGCCCTGATCATTGCCACCCGGGGAGAGATGGTGGCCATAGAGGGTATCAGTGGCCCGGGCGTGGCCCTGGCCCTGGCCAGCACCCTGGTCTGGGCCCTGTACTGGTTGCTGAGTGCACGCATACAGGTTACGGCCACGGTTAAGCTTTTCACCGGGTTCCTCAGTGGCGGCATCCTGACGCTGCTCTACGGCTTTTTTATGTTGGATGAGATGTTGCCCGCCACCGGAGTGCCCTGGGGGGCCATGCTCTATGTGGGAGTGCTGGAGATGGGGGTAACCTTCTTCCTTTGGCTCAAAGCCCTGCAATTGGCCGATAGTGCCGCCCAGATCGGCAACCTGATCTACCTGACCCCTTTCCTTTCCCTGCTTTTTCTGGCTTTGTTTTTACATGAACCGATCCACGGCAGTACGCTGACCGGGCTGTTGGTTATCATCGGTGGGATTTTGGCCCAGCAATACTGGAGCGGCAAAGAGAGCCCGTGAACCTTTTTACGCGAAGGACTTACAATGTTTTTGTTAAAAGAGACCGGGGCAGGGTTTAGACGGATGCATCACAACTTTAGAAAACCTTTTTGACGATATTCAGGTTTTATTTACCAATCCCCCTTTTGCGGAGAAAACATACGGGAAGGGCGGAAAAAGAATTAAGGAATCAGCATGCGCGCATTTTATTTTGGACTGCTTTTAAGCCTGGCCATCCTTCCGGCCCGGGAAAACCGGGATATCTTTATCCGGGCGGAAATCATTCCACCGCTTACGGGCAGCGTACCGGCACAAATCTCTTTTTCCGGGGGACACCCCCCGGAGGCGGCTTTTATCAGCGCCTTTAGTAAAAAATATAATCTTGGCCCGGCAAGCAGTTTTAAAGTGGCCGCTGTGGAGCGGGATGAACTGGGTATGGAACACCACCGGCTGGATCAATATTATAAAGGGATACGCATCGCCGATGTGCAGTATATTTTGCACTTAAAGGAGGGGCGCGTGCAAAAGGCCAACGGCATGGCCCTGGCCGGCATCCGGGCGGAAACACGCCCCTTGATTTCCCGTGAACAGGCCCTGGCCCGGGCCCTGCGGGTTGTTGGGGCGGACAGCTATATGTGGGAGGATAAAAACGAGGAAGCCTGGTTAAGGAAGCTTACCGGAAACAAGGATGAAAGTTACATGCCGCGCGGAGAACTGTTGTTAACCAGCGGAACCCGGGAAACAAAGGCGGAAAACCTGCGGTTGGTATACCGGTTTGATATTTATGCCCGCAAGCCCATGTCCCGCCAATGGGTGGATATCGACGCGCGCAGCGGGGAGTGGGTGAATTCCATCTCCCGGATACATACGGCCGATCTTACCGGATATGGCAACACCCCCTATTACGGACGTGTGGCCGTAACGGTTTCCGACAGCGGCTTTCCCTCTCCCCAGTTAAGCTACTGGCATCCGGACACCTTTGCCACCTATGATGCCGTGGACAGCAGTTGGTGGTGTGCCGATACCTCGCTGGGACTTTTAGGCGGCTATGACAATTTATGGTATCAGGTGCTGGATACCGATCCGTTTAATTTGGATGGTACACAGCCTGTTCTGAAGTTTTATCAGCGCTATGCCGTGGAAAGCCCCGGGGGAGAGCCGGACGGATATGATGGCTGGGACGGCATGAATGTGCGCATCTCCACCGATAACGGAGAGAGCTGGCAGGTGCTGAGCAATCCCGATCCGGCCTACACCGCCTCCAGTTTATACAGTTTCGGGTTCCAGCATGGCGAGGGCACCGGCATACCCGGCTGGGCGGCGGAAAACCGTACCTGGCACGCCGTTTATTTTGATCTTTCCGCCTATGCCGGTAAAACCGTGCGTCTGCGGTTTGCCTTTGCCTCCGATCCGGCAGCCTCCACGGCGGATATGGATAATGACTGGTTCGGATGGCAGGTGGATAATATCACGGTCACCGCCGGTACCGATACGCTGTTCAGGAATTCCGGCAGCAGCAAGGGCATGAGCGCCCGGCAGAAGGAAAACCTTATCGCCGGAAATTACCGCTTAAGACAGGAGGCGCGCGGCGGGGTTTTTACCTTTGATATGAAAAACGGTACATCTTATGCCTCGGCGGTGGACTTTGTAAGTGATGACAGTCTTTTCCTAAGCTCCCGGGATGAAGCGGGGGTAAGCGCGCACTACGGTATTGAGAGTACCTATGATTATTTTAAGGCCGTACATAACCGGGACAGTTATGACAACCAGGGCAGTCCGCTGATCAGCTATGTGCATTACGACAACGGATATTTTAACGCTTTTTGGAACGGGCAGTTCATGACTTATGGCGATGGAAACAATAACAGCACACCCCTGACAACGATTGATATTTGTGCCCATGAACTGGCCCATGGGGTTACCGGCAGCAGTGCCGGATTGATATATCAAAATGAATCCGGTGCCTTAAACGAATCCTTTAGCGATATCTTCGGCACGGCGGTGGAATTTTATACATTGGGTTCGGCTGCCAACTGGTTGATTGGCGAGGATGTGGGCACTTTTCGCTCCATGTCCGATCCGACGCAATATGGCGACCCCGATACCTATAAGGGGCAAAACTGGTATTTTGGCTCCGGTGACAATGGGGGTGTGCATACCAACAGCGCCGTACAGAACAAATGGTTTTATCTGTTGACGGAAGGGGGCAGCGGCAGTGATGACAACGGACGCGCCTATCAGCTTAACGGAATTGGCATAGAAAAAGCCGCTAAAATCGCCTATCGCAGTTTAACGGTATATTTGCAACCCTCCTCTCAATACTTTCATGCCCGCCTGGGAAGCATCAACGCCGCTGCCGATCTCTACGGCGGCAATTCCCCGGAGCTTGCCGCCGTGATCGAGGCCTGGAACGCCGTGGGTGTCTATTTCCCGGTAACCGGAAGCAGCCTGAGCATCACGCCGGACTCCCTTGATCTGGTCGCGGAGTGGAAGGTCTCCGCCGATACCGGCCGTATCAGCATTGCCAATGCGGGAATGGATTCCCTGACGATTTCACGGGTCTGGTTATCCGGAGAGCTCTTTAATCTTATGGGGGCCGACAGTCTGCCCCGCAAAATAGCCTTTCCCGATACCCTGCACCTGCAAATAGTTTATGAACCGCGGGAGACCGGGCAGGTGGTTGATACGCTGTTTGTCGAGTACAGTGATTCCCTGGGCAAAACGGAAATGCGCATCATACGCGGGACGGGTTATGAAATATCCGCGGCCGAACCGGGGCAGGTGTACGGGGTTACCCGCTCGGCCTCTTTTTTTACCGTGGACAGCAGCGGCAGGGGCAGCCTTGTGGGGGATACCGGCCTGGAAGAGCTTTACGGTCTGTCCATACATCCGCAAACCGGGCAGCTCTACACGATACACCCGCTGACCTATGGCACCGAGTTCATGCGCATCGATGCGGTCAGCGGCAAGGGATATCGCACCTCTTCTCTGGATTATAACCAGCTATATGCCTTTTCCTTTGATCCGGCCTCCGGTTTTATTTACAGTCTTAACTATTATACCCGCTATCTGCTTAAAATCGATGTTGCGACCGGCAGCTATGAGGTGCTTGGACGCTCCTCTGTTTCAAAATCCCTGGGCATGGCCGTAAACCCGCGCTCCGGAAAGCTTTATGCCGTGGATGGTGAAAGTATTTTGTACCGGGTGAGCAAGACCGACGGGGCCACCGTCATGATCGATACCATCGATGCCGGAAATATCCGGGACCTGGCCTTTGACGGCGACGGCCGGCTGCTGGCCCTGAGTGCCACGGAAAATGGTCCGGCGCTTATATACCGGATCAACCCGGCCACCGCTCAGGCCACCCTGGTCGACGATACCGGTCAAAAAGGGGCCATTGGCCTTGCCGTTCGCGGAAGCACACTGACTGCCCTGGAGGCGGAAGCAGCCACGGTGCCGCAAGGTTTTAAGCTCGAACAAAACATACCCAACCCCTTTAATCCTGCCACCCTGATCCGCTATCATCTGAAGAAAAATACGCGGGTGGTGTTAACCGTGTTTGATATGAATGGAAAAAAGATTAAGACCCTGGTTAACAGCCGTCAAAAGGCCGGTGATCACAGGGTGTATTTCAATGGGGGCAATCTGGCCAGCGGTATATATTTTTACCGGCTTACGGCGGGAGGCCTTACCATGACCCGCCGTATGTTGCTGTTAAGGTAAGGGAGCGGTCCATGTGCAGACCTCACCGCCTTTGAAGGTTGAAGTCCCGGCCGGCAAAGAATCGGGTCCGGGGAATGTTTTGCCTCAGCCCAGCATGGAGTTGATTTTGGCGATGAGTGTGGAGCCGTCAAACGGTTTCTCCAGCGTGGCGTTGGCCCCCATGTGTTCGGCCAGATGCAGGTGGCTGCGCGGAGATATGCGTCCGCCGCCGGAAATCGCCAGAATGGGGATGGATTCATTGATGGAGCGGATTTCGGTAATGGTTTCAATACCCTCCTTTTCCGGCATGACGATATCGGTAATCACCAGATCAAATTCCAGGTCATGAACCTTGTTTTTGGCATTCTTTCCGTCTTCCAGAGTGATCACCTCAAAACCGTTGCGTTGAAGGATTTCCGAAAAAGCTTCTCTTAAAAAGGGGTCGTCATCAATAAATAGTATTTTTTTCATATATTTGATTCTTTATGCGAGTTCAATATTTTTTACATTGCTAATATCGGTAAATAATTTTAAATGTTAAACCGTTAGATTGATTTGTACGGATTTTAAAAGATATGGAGAGAAAAATGACAGATCAACAAAAGGCGGAGTTTATCCGTTTGCGTATCGATGAAGGCTGCTCCCTGAAAACCATCGCCGCTAAAATGAATACGGATGCACTGACGGTGGTATCCTGGGAAAGTGAACTGGAGCCGGAACTTTACGCGCATCGCCGGCTTTATATTGATCAGCAGCTCCATGAGCGGCAGGTGGATGCCGCTCATCGTGTGGATTATCTCGTGGATACCTATGAACGGATGGCCGCCGAACTTAAGAAACGCGACTTCTCCGGCTTACCCACGGATAAGCTTTATTTCATGCTAAACGACTTGTTCGATGTGATAAAAAAAGCACTTTAACAGGCCGGGACTTGGTGCTGCCGGGCGTATATGATCGCACCCCGGCAGGAAATTTTTCAACTTTTTCAAAAGGATTTATAAATGTTTTCAGTTCGGATTGTTTTGCTTCCGCTTTTTCTGACCACTCTTTTTTTCAGCGGCTGTCGTTCCGGTTCCACGGAGGCGGATGGTGGTTTTCAAGATGCGCATAGTTTCGCCAATACGGATTCGGTGCATATCCGTCATATGGACTTAACCCTGAACGTTGATTTTGAGAAGCGCACGCTCAGCGGGGTGGTTTCCTTAAAGATCGATAACTTTAAAAAAGCGCGCACTCTTATTCTGGACACCCGTGATCTGGAGATTTTTAAGGTGGAAGCGGAAGGTGAAAATCCGCAGCGCCATTATTCCCTCGGAGAGTCCGGGAAGGGCTATATGGGGCTACCGTTAACCATTGACCTGCAAGCGGGAGACAGTATCATTTCCGTGGCTTATAAAACCTCGCCCCGGGCGGCCGCCTTGCAATGGCTTGCCCCGGAACAGACTGCCGGAAAAAAATACCCGTTTCTGTTTTCACAATCCCAGGCCATCCTGGCGCGTACCTGGATACCCTGCCAGGATACGCCCGGTATCCGCTTTACCTACACGGCCACGGTACAGGTCCCCAGGGACCTGATGGCGTTGATGAGTGCCTCCAATCCGCAACAAAAAAACAAAACGGGAATCTACCATTTTGAGATGGAACAGCCGATCCCGTCCTATCTGCTGGCCCTGGCCGTGGGAGACTTGCGTTTCCGCGCGTTTGATGAGCGTAGCGGGGTTTACGCCGAGCCGGAAATGATCGATAAGGCCGCTTACGAATTTGCCGATACGCCGCGCATGATAAAAACCGCGGAAAAACTGTATGGCCCATACCGGTGGGGACGATATGATATTTTGGTGTTGCCTCCCAGTTTTCCGTATGGCGGCATGGAGAATCCACGTCTGACCTTTGCCACGCCGACGGTGATCACCGGTGACCGTTCCCTGGTTTCCCTGATCGCCCACGAACTGGCTCACTCCTGGTCCGGTAATCTGGTTACCAATGCCACCTGGAACGACGTCTGGCTGAATGAAGGGTTTACCACCTACTTTGAGCTGCGTATTATGGAGGCCCTGTACGGCAGGGACTATGAACAGATGCTGGAACAGATCGGTTATCAGGATCTGTTGCGCACTTTGGAAGAACTGGGTAAGGATAGCCCGGACTCCCGGCTGGCTTTGAATGTGGATGACCGTGATCCCGATGAGGGACTATCCCTTATCGCCTATGAGAAAGGACGATCCTTTTTAAAAATGCTGGAAACCGAGTTCGGCCGTTCCCGTTTTGATGCTTTTCTGAAGAAATATTTTGACACCTACGCCTTTCAGTCCATGGATACGGAGCGTTTTACCCGCTATCTTCGCGACAATTTAATCAAACACCGCCGCCGGGTGGAGAGCCAGATTCATTTGCGGCAATGGATATATGAACCCGGTTTACCGGAAAATTGCCCGGTGCCCGATTCCCCCGAGTTCCGCAAGGTGGATGAACAACGCATGGCCTTTTTAAAAGGCGCCGCGGCCGGGCAGCTAAAGGTTCAGGGGTGGACCACACATCACTGGCTGCATTTTTTACGCGCCTTGCCGGCAAATTTAACACACAGCCGTATGGCGGATCTGGATAAAACCTTTAAACTGAGCGCATCCCCCAACAGTGAGATCGCTTTCGCCTGGTTCCTGCAGGCCATTAATCATAACTATTCCGGGGCGTTGCCCTATATTGAGCGTTTTCTGTTGCATGTGGGCCGGGCAAAATTCGTGGTTCCGCTTTACGCAGCGCTGAACAAACAGGATGCCTATAAAAAGTTTGCCCGGGAAGTTTATAAAAAGGCGCGGGAAGGATATCACCCGGTTACCTATAGCGCGGTAGACCGTGTTTTGAAATAAAACTTATCGCGTAGAATGAAAAAGGCCCGCCGGATATTTCCACGGGCCTTTTTTGTGGTTTACAATCCTCTGGAAACCTTTTGGCGCATCAGCCAGCCCAGCCAGACATAGGTAAAGGCCAGGATGATAGCCAGAAAGGGCTCCCAGTTAAAAACATTGTAGGATTTTCCCATGGCTACGATTACCGTAAACAGAAATAAAACAAAGCTGTACCAGCCGAACATATCGATACTGTTTTTACGCACCAAATGAAGGCCGATGCCCAAAAACCACAGGCTGATCATAATTTCGCCAAAAAGCCTTAACTGCATGGCCGTGGCTTCGAAAAGATCGTACATGAGACGCGCGCTTTCCATACCGTGGGCAAAAGCCCTGGCCGAGATGGGCGATGAGGCAAAAAAGATGATGCCGCTGATGAGCATAAGGATAAAGCCGACCATGCCCAGCAAATAGGAGAGCGTTGCCAGGGCCGAAGAACGGCTGCTTTGATGCTGTTTGAAAACCTGTGAGGCGGCAAAAGGCACGGGAATCATAAGAATACTGAAGATGATTTGATGCAGCCACAGGATGGAATAGGCAAAAGTATGTTTGTTTACCCAGGCCATCAGCGCGGTTGAATCCGATGACATCTGTACCCTGAAACCATAACTGCCGAGAACCACCAATACATAAAAGACAAAAGCCAGTGAGAGTATGCCGGCCAGGATGCTGAAAAGTCCCGCTGTTTTTACCAGATACGGATTGTGTCTTCCCCTTGAGTGTTCCATATATCCCCTTTCTGTCCTCAAAAACAAATGCATAATTTATCAAACGTTTAGAACATAAAACAATAAAAATGTCAAATTTGTAAAAACTCATTTATTAGCACTAAAATTCCGTTCGCGGCCGGTTGGTTTTTCGGTCCCTGTCTTTGGAACGACCGAATGTTTTTTTCCTGTTTCGTCATTGAAAAGCCCGTTACTCAGCGACGTCCGCTTCGGGCAAAATATTTTGGGGGGTACCCTCCGGTTAATTCCGGGGATTAGACGCTCCATTTTTTTGTATATATATATGTTGTTTAGTATTTTATTCACCAATCCATCTATTCGGATTATTAAGACGACCAGGTCTTTTATTGTATGAAAAAAGTATCATAAACATTCAACCGGACTTGCAGAAAGGTAAGGAGGAAATCGGTGAAAGTATTTAATACGGAACAGATTCGGAATATAGGTATTTTTGGACATGGCAGTGTGGGTAAAACCATGTTGAACGAAGCTTTTCAACTGGGCTTGAAAAACATTACCCGCATGGGCAGCATCGAGCAGGGGTCGACGGTTTCGGATTATAACCCGGATGAGACGGAGCGGCAGATTTCCATAAATACTTCTCTAATGAACGGTGTTTGGCGTGATCATAAACTCAACCTGATTGATACACCCGGATATTCGGATTTTTACGGCGAGGTCGTTGGTGCCATGCGCGTTATCGATACGGTTTTTTTGGTGGTTTCCGCCAAATCCGGTGTGGAAGTGGGATCGGAACTTGTTTGGCAACGCGCCGAAAAAGATGACATTCCCCGGGTAATTATCCTCAATAAACTGGATCAGGAAAATATCGATTTTGACGCCGTTTTTAACAGCCTGGTGGAGGATTTCGACCAACGCGTGGTTCTGGCTCAGTTTCCGGTTAATCCCGGCCCGGATTTTAACCGCATTGTCGATCTGATCCGTATGAAGATGCTGACCTTTAAAACCGATGGCAGCGGAGATTTTACCGAATCGGACATCCCCGGCGAATTAAAGGAAAAGGCGGATGCCTTGCACATGAAACTGGTGGAGGCCGTGGCCGAAAGTGACGACTCCCTGATGGAAAAGTACTTTGACAGCGGTCTGGATGAAGATGATTTTCGTAAGGGGCTGAAAGAAGCCATGGCCCATGATTTGATCTATCCCGTATTCTGCACCAGTGCCACGACGAATATCGGCCCCAAAAGGCTGTTGGATGTGATCGTTAACTTTTGCCCGGCGCCCAATGAGTTGAAGTCCGTAAAAACAGTAGAAGGAAAAGAGATAAAGCTGGACAAGAGCGCGCCTTTTTCCGCCCTTATTTTTAAAACCATGGGTGAACAGCATATGGGCGAACTCTCCTTTATCAAGGTTTTTTCGGGAGTTTTAAAAACGGGAGAAGAGGTACTCAATACCAACAGGGATATGGGCGAACGCATTACCCAGATATTTGTACTCAACGGTAAGCAGAAAGAGAGCGTTGACAGCCTCATGGCCGGTGACATTGCCGCCCTGGTTAAACTAAAGGTTACCCATACCGGTGATTCGTTGAGTGATAAAAACGCCCGGATTAAATTTCCGCCGATCGAATTCCCGAAGCCGCGTATCCGTGAGGCCATCAAGCCCAAATCCAAGGGAGATGAGGATAAAATAGGCCAGGGCCTGCACACCTTGCATGAGGAAGACCCCACCTTTATGTATGAAAATGATCCCGAGCTGCATCAAACAATCATTTCCGGCCAGGGAGAGATGCATCTGGCTACCATTCTAAGCAGACTGAAACATCGCTTTGGGGTGGAGGTGGATCAGGAAGAGCCGCGCATTCCCTACCGGGAAACCATAAAAAAAACGGCCGAGGCCCAGGGAAAATTCAAAAAACAATCCGGTGGGCGCGGGCAATATGGTGATTGTCACCTACGGATAGAACCGTTGGAGCGCGGCGCACAGTTTGAGTTTGTCGATGCCATTGTGGGCGGTGTTATTCCCGGCAAGTTTATCCCCGCCGTGGAAAAAGGTGTTCTGGAAACCATGGAAAAGGGTATCCTGGCCGGTTTTCCCATCGTCGATGTTAAGGTAACCGTTTACGACGGCAGTTACCACAATGTGGACTCTTCGGAAATGGCCTTTAAGGTGGCCGCTTCCATGGGGTTTAAAGCTGCTTTTGAAAAGGCGAAACCTGTTTTGCTGGAGCCCATCTATGAAGTTGAAATACGCATACCCGATGAATATATGGGGGATGTGATGGGCGATATCAGCAGCCGGCGCGGACGTATTCTGGGCATGGATGCCGATGGAAAATTCCAGGTGGTCCGGGCGGCGGTGCCTTTGGCCGAGTTGTATAAATATTCAACCACCCTGCGTTCCATGACCCAGGGACGTGGCATTCATACACGAAAATTCTCGAGTTATGAGGAAGTGCCGGCAGACGCCGCGAAAAAAATAATCGAGGAAGCCCAAAACAGGGAAGAGGACTAATTCCCGCAATAAACTCATTGACCCGGTATGATAATTAAAACCATCATACCGGGTTTTTTTTAACAAAAATTCCTATTTTTAGGGGTACCGGTAATGGCGGGGAAACAGGGAAAGGAAAGGATCATTCTATGAATCATATGTGGGCGCCCTGGCGTATGGAATATATTGCCGGAGACGAAGAAAAAACGGATGGCTGTATTTTCTGTGTGTTTCCGGAACAAAAGGATGATGAACGCTATTTGATTGTTCATCGTAGCCAACACTGTTATGTGATACTTAATAAATATCCCTATAATAACGGGCACGTCATGGTGGTTCCTTTTCATCATACGCATGACTTACTGGAACTGAGTTCCGCTGAGCAGTTGGATTGTCAGCAAACGATAAATATCGTTATCCGTGCCCTGCGCAAGGTCTATAATCCGGATGCCATAAATCTGGGTATGAATATGGGCCGGGCGGCGGGAGCGGGTATCGATGAACATATTCATTACCATATTGTGCCGAGATGGAACGGGGATACCAATTTTATGCCGGTAATTACCGGGACAAAGGTGATATCGGAATCATTGGAGCGGTCATGGAAAATGCTTTCCGAAGCAATTAAGGAGACAGACTGATGGTTCGACTTGTCAAGGTTACAATTGTCGTATCCGACCTGGAAGAGGCCATGGATTTTTACAGCAAGGCCTTACAGACCAAAGCTCAAATGTTATCCAAGGGGCGTTGTGCTTTCGAGTGCGGGGCCTCGGAGATTATTTGCTATGACCCCCTGCTGGAAGGTGATGACCTGGGGCAGGGCTGGCTGATGCATCCGCGGCAATATATTTATCTGAGTGTCACCAATCTTGACACTGCCTATATCCGCTATCGCAATATCGGTTGCAATACCATAGATGCTTCCATCTCCACGGCGGAAAACGGCAGCCGCTTCTTTTGTGCCAGTGATCCCTTTGGCACCCCCCTGTGCATCGTAGAGGAGGAAAATATAACTTATGTCTAAGATTGTCTATTATAATATTGGAAGAGTCTATACCGCCGATGTTGACGGTGGATACGGACGGGTACGGGAATTAACAGATGTACAGATTATAGTTGATGATGAAAAGATAGAAAAAATTGTCCCGGACTCACAAGAGGTTGAGGCCGACCAACGGATCAACTGCCGGGGGTTAACCCTGTTGCCCGGCTTCGTGGATGCCCATACGCATCCGGTTTTCTACAACAGCCGGGAAGAAGAATTTATCATGCGTATTCAGGGAAAAACCTATGAGGAAATCGCCGCCGCCGGAGGGGGGATTCGTAACAGCGTTCGTAAATTCCGCCGTGCCACAAAGGAGGAAATTAAGGCCTTAACCCGTCAGCGTATTCATACATTTCTGGAATATGGGACCACGACGATCGAAGCCAAGTCCGGCTACGGGCTTTCCACGGAGGATGAACTGAAGTCCCTGGAGATTATAAGCGAGCTTAATGACGAACAAAATCTTGAAATGGTCCCCACCTTTCTTGGCGCACATGAAATTCCCGATGAGTATCAGTCACGCCGGGAAGATTATATCCGTCTTCTTTGTGACGAAATGATTCCCCGGGTAGCGGAACGGAAGCTGGCCCGTTTTTGCGATGTGTTTTGTGAGAAGGGGGTATTTACCGTGGATGAAAGCCGCAGGATACTGGAGTGTGGCAAGCAATACGGTTTGATTCCCAAACTTCATGCCGATGAGCTCTATCCTTTTGGCGGCGCCGAACTCAGTGCCGAAGTGAAGGCCATCTCCGCCGATCATCTGCTGGAAATTTCCGACGAGGGTATCGCCCGTATGGCTGAAAACAGGGTGATAGCCGTGCTGCTGCCCGGTACGACCTTTTTTCTGGGTAAGGACGGTTACGCGCCGGCGCGTAAAATGCTGGATAACGGCCTGGATGTGGCCATTGCCACCGACTTTAATCCGGGAAGTTCCACAACCCAGAATTTGCAACTGATATGGACCATCTCCGCTTTGAAAATGAAAATGCTTCCCGGGGAGATCCTTTGGGCCACCACCTGTTCCGCGGCCCGGGCCATCCGGATGGAAAACCGTATCGGACGCATTGAGGAGGGGATGCAAGCCGATTTTGTGGTTTTGGACATTCCCAACCTGGACTATTTGCCCTACCATTATGGTATTAACCATACGGTTATGACCATCAAAAAGGGACATATCGTTTACCGAAAGGCCGAATGATGAAATGTATAAAAAGCGGTGAAAAAAAGCTTTGTCTTGTTCAGGGCGATATCACGCTGGCGGATTGCGATGCCGTGGTCAATGCCGCCAACAGCCATCTGCAGCATGGGGGAGGCGTGGCCCGGGCCATTGTGCGCCGGGGAGGATATACGATTCAGGAAGAGTGCGATAAGCTGGGGTATGTTCCGGTGGGATCGGCGGTTATCAGCGGCGCGGGGCGTTTAAAAGCACGCTATGTTATTCATGCTGTCGGCCCCATGATGGGGGAAGGAGATGAAGACGCCAAGTTGAAATCCGCGGTACTATCCGCCCTGAAGCTGGCCGTTAACCATGCTGTTAAGTCGCTGGCCTTTCCGGCTATCAGCAGTGGGATATTCGGTTTTCCGCTGGAGAGGTGTGCCCGGATACTATTGGGCACCGCGCAACAATTCCAGCGGGAACAGGCATCCGCTCCGCATATTTATGTCTATTTGTATTCACGGGACGATTATAATGTATTTCTTGATACCCTGACGGCCCTGGAAAAGAATTTTGGGAAAGAGAAAGATGAACCCGGGGATTAAGCAGCCGGTAGTCTAATTAACGCTAAAATCAACAACAGGGTGAGCAATTTCCAAAGTGGCTTTCATGGAATCATTACAGCCGGGAATACGCCAGTCGGGGCCATAATTTATGATCTGGTGTCTTTTTAATTCGGCCTGATCCCGGTTACCCGTAAAGACCACCAGGCGTCCCGAAATATCCAGCTTACAGCACATCTCAAAGGCTGTGGAGGGGCTGTAACCAAAGATATTGCTTAACATTTCCACGATATAATCGTAACTGTGCTGTCTGTCGTAGTGTAAAATGATGTTGAAATTGGGCAGGCTGAGCTTCAGTTCAGGGTGGGCGGCGGTTTCCAAAACAGGATGGAGGGTGATCTCCTCAGTCTCCTGAACGTCGCTGTTCTTTAAATATACCGGCATGGTGTTACTCCTAAAATCCTTTTTAAGGTTATAGGCAAAACATCGGCAAGTGGCAGAATGAAATTAGGGATTTTAAAGAAGTAGCGGATTTTTGGTCAGTTCCTGATCAATCTCTTTCCTGAGCAGGTGTATTTTGTCACTTATGATGCCGCGAACTTCCGGATAGGCGCTCAGCCTTTTCCATTCAGCGGGTTCATTTACCGTCCAGGTAAAAATCTTTTTGTTGTGGCTCCGGGCCAGTTGAATAAAATCGTCATCGATAAGATGCGCCTTGGGATGCCAAAAATCACAGTGCCATAGAGGTTCGGAAAGACGCCGCATGATATCGTAACGGGAAAAGAGAAATCCGGTTTGTATGTCGGCGCCGTTATGTTTGATCATACGTATAAACATAGGGTTAAAGGAGGAGACCCAAAACTGGCTGCGATAGCCGGAGGCTTTTATGGTACGCACCAGGTATTTGGCAAAGGCGCCGAAAAAGGGCAGAAAAACCTTGGCGTCCAGGTTGACCGGAACCGTACCTTTAAAGTGCTCGATGAACTCATTCAGGGTTGGGATATAAAAATCCTGACGCCCGCTGTTGCGGCGGCCCCAGGCCCGTATTTCCTTTAGCGGGGTGGACCAGGTGAAACGCCGTTTGTTAAAAAGGCGCCGCAGATAAAAATCATGGAAGACGATAATCTCACCGGAACCGCAAAGCTGTACATCAATCTCCAGTCCGTTGGCTCCCTGATCCAGTGCACTTTGAAAGGCCTCTATGGTGTTTTCCACATAAGAGTGGTCGGCTCGTCCGCGATGAGAAATGAGATATGGAATAGTTTGCTTCAAAGATACCGCCGGCTAAATCATACTATTTAAAGTTAATGGATCTTAAATTTTGTAACAACTCTTCGCCATGACCTTAAGCACCGGAAATGATCTTCTCATAATAGCCTAAGTATTGGGGAACAATCTTTTCGGAATTAAACTCGGCATGCGCCCGTTTTTTGGCATTTCGGGAAAGCTGAAAGTAAAAGGGCCGGTCGCTTATAATGCGGGCGATTCTGTCGGCAAAGGCTTTGGTGTCTCCCACATCGACCGTGAAACCGGTTTGGCCGTCAATGTTTACCTCCGGCAGGCCGCCGGCGTTGGTGGTAACCACCGGCAGGCCACAGGCCATGGCTTCCAAAGCGGCCAGTCCAAAACTTTCGTCCTCGCTGGGCAATAAAAACAGATCGCTGCAGGCCAGAACCTGTTCCACATTCTGTTGCTTGCCTAAAAATTGAATATGATCGCACAGTCCGCGTTCACGGCATATTTGCTCCATGCGGGAACGCTCGGGTCCGTCACCCACCATCAGCAGCTTTACCGGATATTTGGGTATCAGATGGCCCATGACGTCAACCAGATCCACAACCCGCTTTACAGGGCGGAAATTGGAAATATGGGTCAGAATAACCTCGTTGTTCTGGCCGAAGCAGCGGTGGCGTTCCAGCTCCTTATTGTTTATCCAGAAGCGGTCCGGGACAAAGTTGGGGATGACCTCAATGTCATTTTTTATTTGAAAGGTTTTATAGGTCTCTTCCTGTAAGTACCTGGAAACGGCGGTAACGCCGTCACTCTTCTCAATGGAAAATTTAACAATTTTTAAATAAGAGGGATCCGAACCGATCAGGGTGATATCGGTGCCGTGCAGGGTGGTTACAAATTTAAATGAATCATCGCCCATGATTTCCCGGGCCAGATAGGCGCTGGTGGCATGGGGGATGGCGTAGTGCACGTGTAGAATATCCAGTTTTTCATGTTCAATCACATCCACCATCTTATGAGCCAGGGAAAGGGAGTAGGGTGGATATTCGAACAGGGGATATTGCAGAACATCCACTTCATGAAAAAAAAGGTTGGTTGTAAAAGAGCCCAGGCGATAAGGCAGGGCATAGGCGATAAAGTGGACTTCATGACCCAGGGCGGCCATTTTTATACCCAGCTCGGTTGCCACAACCCCGCTGCCGCCATAGGTGGGGTAGCAGGTGATTCCAATTTTCATATTACTCTTCTATTAGATCGGGAGAAAAAGCGACCACTTTGTTGCGCCCGCTTTCCTTGGCCGCGTATAGGGCCAGGTCGGCATGCTTGATCAAAGTATCCGCTTCCATTTCACTGTCCAGTAATGAGGCTTCACCGATACTCACGGTAACGCGTTGGCCCGGTTGAACTTCCTCGCCGTCAAATTTAGCCTGCTCGATGTTCACCCGCAAACGTTCGGCCAAAATCATGGCCCCTTTTTTATCCACGGAAGGTAAAATAACGGCAAATTCCTCGCCACCGTATCGGGCGACAATATCATTTTCGCGAACGGTTTCCTTTAGAATGTCGCTGAGTTGTTTAAGAACGCGGTCTCCGGCCTGATGCCCCAGAGTATCGTTAAAGTTTTTGAAATAGTCCACATCCAAAATGAGCAGGGAAAGACCGGAACGGGTACGTTTATCCCGCATAATCTCTTCATTCAGACGCATACGAAAATAGCGGTAGTTGTGCAGGTCGGTCATGGCGTCCGTATAGGAGAGTTGTTCCACCTCCCGATAGAGGCGGGCGTTGTTGATGGCGATGGAGATAATGTTGGCCAGGATGGCAATCTGTTGCAGCTCCCGCTCTTCGTAGGGAGAGGATTTTACTCTTTCCCCAAAACAGAAGAGTCCTTCTATCTTGCCTTTGAGCATCACCGGTGCTATCAGGGTAACGTTATGATTCTCCAGCTTATGAAATACGGATGAGGTATTGATCTCTTTCCTGATCTCCTCAATCAGACTGGGTGCCGGGTGGATACGGAAATAGGAGATAAGACTGTCTTCGGCATCCAGCTTCAGTTCCTCAATGGTTACGGGAATATCGCCACGGCTGTCATACACCCGCAGTTGATTCATTTTTTGGTCGGCCTGCATGTAAAAGGCCGCCTTCACGGAGTATTGACCCATCATGGTGAATATGGTACGGGAGATGAGTTCGTTATATTCCAAAATGGAGCTCAACTCCATAGAGATTTCAAACAGGGAATGAAGCCCGTAGATATTTTTTCTCAGCTCCTTGTTCTTGGCCACCAGGGTGTTATTCAGTCCGGAAATCTCCTTGTTGGCGTTTTCCAGACTATGGGATTGGGTGAGCAGCATCTCGTTTAGCCGTTTGATACGCACGGCCGATTTTATACGGGCACTGAGTTCCTCGAAATGAAAGGGCTTGATGATATAGTCATCCGCCCCGTTGTTAAAACCGGTTACGATATCCTGAATGTCGTTTTTGGCGGTTATGACGATGATTGGGATGTAGGTACTTTCTTCCTTGTCATCACGGTCTTTGATGGTCTGGATAACATCCAGACCGGAAATTCCCGGCAGCATGATGTCCACCAGTATCAGGTCGGGTTTTTGAGCATTAAAAAGCTCCAGCCCTTCTTCACCGGTTTCGGCGGTGATGATCTTAAAGTCCTGATCTTCAAGGTATTTCTTCAGGACCATCAACATATCTTTATGATCTTCAATAATCAGTACTTTAAGTGGCGTCTCTTTGTTCATAATCCCTATATCTGTTTTGACGATTAAATCCATACCGGCAGGCGCGATTCTTTGCTTGGCCCTCATCTTCGTCGAGGATTGTTTTTTCTTTACTTAAGGAACAAATATGTCTTTAAAATGAATAATCACACGACATATTATCAGAGTTAATAATATATTATCACGCCATTGTTTATGAATATTATTAAAAATTACCGTACTTTTCTTCCCGGGCGAACGGTACTGTATTTTTATAACAAAAACAGAGAGAGGTCCCTGTGAAACAGATCATTTTTTTTGCTACAGTTCTTTTTTTCATTCTGTTTATGAGCGTTAAATGCAACGATCAGGGCACGGCGCCCTATTTGACCGATTATGATATACCGGATAAGAATGTAAGTTATTATAAAGACCTGCAACCTCTTTTTAACGGCAAATGCGGTTTCGGTTCCAACTGTCATTCACCCGAAAACCCGGACAACCTGCTTTTTTTCACCACAAAGGAAGTATTCATTTCCCATGTCATACCCGGCCTTAACAGCCCCCTGGTTGACCCCGAGGTGCACCGGCGCACGCCAACCCAGGCTCCGCTCTATCTGATTATTACCGAGCCAAACTATGCCGGTTTTGAACGTCAGCCGCCCATTTCTTTGAACCGCGCTCCCTTAACGGATAAGGAAATCGAAGGAATCCGTGTATGGATATCCGAAGGGGCCCGGGATTAATTCATTGAGCCGATGGCGCGATAGGCAATTTCCACAGGCCCGATCAATCCGTATGGGGTAACGGGAACGATGGTGTGTTCCTGTTGCGCGGCCACGGCCATATGGTTTGACAGACGATGCCCGATGCTGATGGTCAGACCGTTTGTACCCGCTTTGACCCATGGGGTGATATCCACCTCAAACGGGGGCGAAAAGCAATGTATATCTTTTTTATCATTGATCCTTATGGTACACCAGTCGTAAACGGTACCCAGCTTTAGAAAAACCCGGTTGCCCTCAAGCTGTTTCCCGTCGATTTCCACCACCTTGGAATAGGTTACCGGTTTCCAGTTATAGGGGGCTTCCACGCTGCGATCGCCCAAACGGGATAGCTGCTCTTGTCCGTCGATCTCAACGTACCAGTCGTTGCTTTCCACCGGTTGTATATGGCTGCGAACCCTGTGTTTCTCATTGTCCGCCAGCACCTCACAAAGTATAAAGCTGAATTCGGGGATTTTAAACGGCAGCTTTTGTGCTCCTTTTTCCAGCCGGAAGGCATTAATAAATTTTAACGCCGCTTCCTGTGTGGCATGTAAAAGCTTTATGGTACAGGTCTGTGCCAGTTGAAAACCGGGAAACTCCTGTTCCCGGGCGCTTAGATTTAAAAAAAGTAAAAAACGTTTTTTGCCCAGGCGGCGTTCAAAGTACTTCAAGCCTGCCGGCAACGTTTCCCATTTCAGGTATTGACCGGCCGTGTTGCTATGGAGGATATGGGCCAGGGCCTGTCCGTCGCTGATAAAGTAGCTGAATCCGTTGTTTGGCGATTTTTTAAAATAGAGGGCCCGGTCCATTTCCCTGTCCAGCCAAAGGGTGTTATGAATGGCCTTATACAGCTCCTGATCCCGGTCCGGGTTTTCGGGCAGGCGCCCCATGGTTATCAGTTTGCCCCCCGCCTGATGCAGATCGTTGATTTTTACCAGCGCTTCCATCGGCAGGTGCCGGATGCCCGGTAGAACAAGCATGGCGTAATGCTGACCGTCCACACGGAAGGAACCGTCCCCGGACAGCTCCGGGCGCACTTGCAGAAAGTGGTTCAGGCTGATGACGTCATATTCCACCGTTGTTTTCTCAAGGGCTTCCACCAGGCGAAACAGGTGCGACCAGTCCTCGTCCTCATCCGGGAAGAGTACCAGTACCTTGCTGAGCGGTTCCGTTTTTTCCACAAAGCGGTGCAGATGATTCTGCATATCCTGAAACAGTTTCAGATCACGGCCCACCACGCTGTCTTCCTGAAGGATACGTTCCATAAAAGCCAGGTTCTCGGGATCCATGGTTAGGAGGCTCTCAAAACGGTCCACCCCCCACAACTTGAGCAATAGGGAAAAAACCGCTTTTTCCCGGAAAGAAAATTTAATATTCAAAAAATCTCCGAAACCGGCGGTTAAAGGCTTTAAATCATGGAAGGTCATAAAGCTTTTTAACCTTTTCAGGGAGACCTGAATGTCAAAATAGTAGGGCCGGTGATAGATGAAAGCGCTGTCATCAACAGTATAAACGGTTTTGCCCGCATGGAGGTTTTCCGATAAAAAGGGGTTGTTTGCCGAGGATTTTAACCCGCATTCGGTATGAATGTAATTCATCTTCGGCAGCAAAATTCCGTTAAGATAGCTTTTATACATTTGAGTCAGACGTGCATTGCGGGTAACTTCCTTGTGATGAAACTGTACCAAAAATCGGGCCCAGTCATGCAGCAGCCTCTCATCGGACAGGCGATTGTAGTTGCGGCTAATCTCCGGCGTGTAGGAGAGAAAGGTATCCTGCATAAAAAAAGTATCCGCATCAATCCAGGCACCCCGAAACTGGGCGGGATTTATAAATTCATAAATCTTTTTGATGTGGTGTTTTAACAGGAACTCATCATGGATGTTCACATGGTAGCGCAGGCCGTGGTCATAATAGAGATACATTTTGCGCAATATCACCACCGAACCGTTGAAGGGCCGGGCTATGTTAAACTCCAGCAGTCCGCTTTCCCGGTTTAACTGACGGATTATGTTTTTAGCCTTGGTGCCCGCTTCGGCCTCTCGCAGAACAATGATCGCCGCAATGTCTTCGGGATAACCCAGCACGCGGTGGAATTGCGTATCGGCGGTGGAAATCGGATATATTTCCGGCTGTTCATCCATAAAATGAATAATGGGATAACCCCAGGATTTATGCTGTTTGAAGTAATTGCGCCGGCAAAAGAGTATCGGAAGAAATACCTGCGTGGTTTGATGAATGTTCTTGATCAGCAGATGTTTCAAAAGAGGCGTGTGATCATAACGCACTTCGGGATGCTCATGATCCGTCAGATAATGGCTTAGCAGTTTTAGTCCCTGCGGGTTGGCCTGAATATCGGTTTGATTAAAGCCGAAAGGTTTTAAAAAGGAAAAAAGCAAATCCAAATGATGGCGCTTAATGGTGCATTTGAGCCGGACTTCAATATTAAAGCGATTCATGAGCTGTGAAAATCTTTTCCGTTTATGACAGGCCTGATCATTTATTTAATGGAAACCTAAGCAAAATTTGATTTGGAGTCCAACGGAACAATGAATAGTTTGCCATCGCTATGAAAAGATTATCATTATGGTGGAGGGATGCCTCCATAAAAGCCCGCCTGGCCTGGGGCGGAATCGTTACTCTGGCCATGATTCCGGCAACGGCTTTGGCGTTTTATGTGTACATCCTGCTTACCCTGCCCGATGTGGAGGTGCTGGTCAGACAGAACCCCGAAACCACGGCCATGATGGAGCTGCGCAAGGCACAGGCAGCGGCTGCCGGAAAAAAATGGCGCAAGCGTCAATATTGGGTGCGCTTCAGGGAAATTCCGGATTTGCTAAAAAAAGCGGTACGTATTACCGAAGATGCTTCCTTTTACCGGCATGAGGGGATAGATACCGAAGAGATGCTGAACGCCTTCCGTAAAAACTGGCGCCGGGGCCGTGTGGTCAGGGGGGGCAGCACCATAACCCAGCAATTGGCTAAAAACCTGTATCTGTCAACCGAAAAATCCTATTGGCGAAAGATACGGGAATATTTTATTGCCCGGGAGCTGGAAAAGCATCTTTCCAAAAACCGTATTTTTCATCTCTATCTGAATGTTATTGAACTGGGGCCGGGGATTTTTGGTGTGGAGGCCGCTTCACGGTTTTATTTCAAACGTCATGTTTCCGGTCTTGACCTGGAACAGATCATCCGTTTAACGGCCATAATTCCACGACCGCTATCGGTAAAAGTGAATTCAAAAAATCGTTGGTTAATGTGGAAATGCAGATGGATTGTAAGTAAATTGAAAAAGTACCGTTATATATCGGACGGGCAGTATAAAGCAACGATTGCAAAATTTAAACCATAAATCAATCAGGGAGGAGATATGTCGCCTTTAAACGAAGTAGAACAAAAAATCCGCGGCGGGGCTTTTGATGAGGCGCTGCAAGCTTTGCAAACGGCTTCCGCCGATGAAAAACAACGGCTTTACTATACGGCACTGGTCTCATTTAAGCGGGATCAATATGATGAAGCCATTCGCCTGTGCGAGGAACTCCTCCGGCAGGATGAGGGCCAAAGCCGGGCCTATGCCTTACTGGGGCAAGCTCTGGGTTTAAAAGCGCAACATTCCGGTGCCGTGAAAGGCGCCCTTTTACTGCCCAAGGTTAAAAAGGCCTTTACCCGGGCCCTGGAACTCGATGATGCCAATCTGGATGCGCTACAGGGCTTGTTTATGTTTTATCTTTTTTCCCCCGGTGTTGCCGGTGGCGATGAATCCAAAGCGCTGGAGCTGATTGAAAAAACCTCCCGGGTCAGCGGGTCCCACGCCCGGTTAATGCAAGGGATATATCACAGCAAAAGAAAAGAGAAGGATCAGGCCATGGAAGCCTTCGGCCAGGCAGCGGCCATGTGTGAGGAAGATCCGGAAGTGCTATTGCGTTCGGCACGTTTCTTTTTGGAGCAGAATGAAGCGGGTAAAGCCCGGGAAGCGACGGAAAGATATGTGCAAATGAATCCCCGCTCCCTGATAAGCTTTGAGCTGGCCGCGGATGTTGCGCGCCAGGAAGCCGATTGGGAAAAGGCCATCGCACAATACCGCCAGGCCCTTGATGTTAACGGACATTATTTCCCGGCACGTTTTAAGCTGGCCCTTTGTCTGAAGGAGAACGGACAGGCCGCCGAGGCGCGCGCGGAACTGGAAAAGCTGCAAAAGGAACATCCCAAAAGTCCGGTACGGGCCAGGGTAGATACCTTGTTAAAAGAATTGTCCTGACCCTTGCCCCTTCCGCCGGCAGGCCCTTGCCCGGCCTTCCGGCGGATCATGGGCTTATTCATGACGCCTCCGTGAACCGCTTTCTTTTTTTTCACCTTTTTTTCTATCTTATTTCATTGTACACTTGCTCCTGTCGAATTATTATCATGATCATGCACACTTCAAAAAAACTGTACCATAGCCTGCTTTGGCTTGTTCTCTTTGTCGTTGCGCCCAAAGCGCAAAGCGTATCGCTGACCCTGACAGGTCTGACCATGGACAGTTCCCTGCGGGTGATCCCGGCCGGGGAGCTGCTGCGGGCTGCCGGCCTGAGTATGGGCGGCCGTCTGGATACCTCGGCGCTGGCCTCTTACAAAAGTAAAATGGAAAAGGCCTTCCATGCCCGCGGCTGGCTCTATGCCGGTATCAGCCGAATCGGGACACGGATAAGCGACAAAGGGGTCAATCTGCATCTTTTCGGCGGGGCCGGGTCCCGGATCTATTTGGGTAAGGTGACCCTTTTTAGCGATTCCCTTGCCGTTGAGAGCTACACCCATAGCTTTGAGGCGGATACGGGTTCCGTGTACAACGAAAAGGAACTGGAGCAGCTTTTTAAGGAGTGGCTGAGCATTGCCGCCGATTCCGGTTTCGCCTTTGCCGAGATTGACCCCGTCGGCCATATGCGGACCCTTTCGCAGGAGAGAGGGCGTATTGATCTGGACGTGCATATCCATGAAAACGAGCGGGTGCGCCTCTCCGGCGTGGCGGTAAGTGGGAACAGTTATACCAATGCCCGGGTGGTGCTACGTGAGGTCGATATTCAGCCCGGGCAGATATACAGCCGCTCGGAACTCAGCGCCATAAAGCGCCGGCTGGAGCGTTTACAACTGTTTGAATCCGTAAAGGAACCCCAGGTACGCATCACCCCGGAGGGGCGTTATGAATTGCTGATAGAGGTTAAAGAGGGCCAGGCCACCACCTTTGACGGTGTCGCCGGTTATGTGCCGCCCGGCGGAACCGTGGATGGAAAAAAAGGCTATTTCTCCGGATTGTTTAATATCCGCTTTAATAACCTTTTTGGCACGGGGCGACGCCTGGCGGTGCATTGGGAACGGCCGGAAGAGGTGTCGGAAAACTTCTGGATGCGTTATATGGAACCCTGGGTGGCGGGCTATCCCTTAAACCTGGAAGGCGGGATCGAACGTACCGTACGCGACAGCAGCTATCTGGAATGGAAAGGGGATATCAATGCCAGCTACCGCCTGTTCCGAAACCTGCGCGTTGCGCTTAGTTACGGGCGGCGGGTGGTGCTGCCCGATTCCGTGGCCAATGTGAGCCGCCGGCTGGTGCGCTTTTCCCAGCATGACTTTACCATCGGTGTGGTGTACGATACCCGGGATTATCTGTTAAACCCCCGTTCCGGGCTCTATTTTAAAAACAGCTATGGTCTGGGATTGAAAAACAACTATGGCCCCGGATTTCTACTCCGTGAAGACAGCATTGCCGTTAAGGAAAGACTGGAAACCGTTTCTCTCCGTTTTGAATGGTATTACGAACTGTTTAAAAAACAGGTGCTGGCCCTGGCCCTGACCGCCCACCAGGTGAGCGGCGGACGGGTACAGATTACCGATATGTTCTGGTTTGGCGGCAGCAAGTCTCTCCGCGGCTATCGTGAAAACCAGTTTCGCAGTGACAAGGTGAGCTGGATGAACCTGGAGTACCGTCTGATCCTTGGAAAAAATACCCGTCTGTTTGTTTTTAACGATTGGGCGGCCTATCATTTCGATGAAGGCGGGCGTAACGGGGTGGATGTCTTATACGGTTATGGGCTGGGCATCCGCATGCAAACCGCCCTGGGAATCATGGCTGTGGACTTCGGACTGGGGCAGGGGGACAGCTTTGGTGACGCCAAGCTGCATTTCGGTATCATCAACAGATTTTAACATTTGTGAAAAAGGAATCGGTCATGGCCGGGAAAAAACTCACTCCGCAACAGGAGAATATTTTGTTTAATAAAGGGACGGAACCCCCGTTTAGCGGCGCTTATTATCATAATACGGAGAAGGGCACTTATCATTGCGCTTCCTGCGGGCAGGCCCTTTTTTCATCGGATGCAAAATATGATTCCGGCAGCGGCTGGCCCAGTTTTTTTAAGCCCCTCTCCGGGGAAGCCGTGGCCACGGCCGAAGACCGGAGTCACGGCATGCGGCGGGTGGAGGTGCTTTGCCCCCATTGCGGCGGCCATCTCGGTCACCTGTTCCCCGACGGCCCCCAACCCACCGGATTGCGTTACTGCATCAATTCCCTGAGTCTGGAATTTAAAAAAAAGGAAAGCTAATCCGAAAGAGCCGTCGCTGACTTATCGCTGCAGCAGGGTATTGTCGATAAGCCGGGTATTGCCGACAAAAACAGCCAGGGCCAGCAATATTTTTTTTGAATCATCCCCGGCGTTCTCCAGGGTGTCGGCGTCGACAAAAGAGATGTAATCCACGCGACATTCCGGCCGGGATTCTATGGCTGTCGCCATTTCCTTTTTCAGCCGGTCGAGGTCCCGTTCTCCTTCCCGCCACAAGGCCTCCACCCGGCGCAGGCTTTCGTTCAAAACCAGCGCCTGTTGCCGTTGTACGGGGCTGAGATATTTATTCCTTGAACTCATGGCCAGCCCGTCGGGCTCCCGCACAATCGGTGCGACTATAATTTCGGTACGAAAATTGAGATCACGGGCCATGTTGCGGATAATCAGCGCCTGTTGGGCATCCTTGCGGCCAAACAGGGCATAGTCCGCGTCCACGATATTGAACAGCTTGGCCACGATGGTCGTTACCCCTTTAAAATGCGTCGGGCGGGTGCGGCCGCAAAGCTTGTCGCTCAGACTCTCATTGAGCACAAAGGTTTGGTAGCCCCCGGGATACATCTCTTCGTTTGAGGGAAAAAAAACAACATCGACCTGTTCTTCGGCACACAAGCGGATATCCCGCTCAAAATCACGGGGATATTTGTCCAGGTCTTCGCCCGGCGCAAACTGGGTGGGATTTACGTAAATACTGACCACGGAAACGTCCGCCAGTTCACGGCCCTTGCGGATAAGGCTCAGGTGTCCCTCATGCAGGAAACCCATCGTGGGGACAAAGGCAATGCTCCGGCCTTCACGCTGCCATTGACGGGATTGGCGGCGCATCGCGGCGATGGTCTTAATAACTTTCGGAGTCATCGGGAAAGGTATTGGATTTTACATCGGAAACATAGTTTTTGACCGCCTCTTCCATGGCGTTGCCCAACTCGGCGTAGCGGCGCACAAATTTCGGCCGGAATTTGCGGAACAGACCCAGCATATCGTGGGTGACCAGCACCTGGCCGTCGCAATGCACCCCGGCGCCGATGCCGATCGTGGGAATGCTTACCGCTCCGGTTATTTCCCGGGCCAGACTTGCCGGCACTTTTTCCAAAACAAGACTGAAAACACCGGCTTCCTGTAATATCCGCGCGTCACGTAATAATTCTTCCGCCTTATCGCTCTCCCGGCCCTGAACCTTGTAGCCACCGAGCTGATGCATCGATTGCGGGGTCAGGCCTAAATGCCCCATCACGGGAATGCCGACCGATACCAGTCGCCGCACCGTGTCGGCCATGGGCGCGCCGCCTTCGATCTTTACCGCTTCCGCGCCGGCTTCCTGTAAAAAACGTCCCGCGTTTTTCAGGGCCTGTTCCGGGTTAAGCTGATAACTGAGAAAAGGCATGTCCGCCACCAGCAGGGCCCGCTTTACCGCACTGTGAACGGCGCGGGTGTAGTGCAGCATTTCTTCCATCGTTACCGAAAGGGTGTTTTCCCTGCCACCCATAACCATGCCCGCGGAATCCCCCACTAAAATAATATCGACGCCGGACTGATCGACGAGCCCGGCCATGAGCGCGTCATAGGCGGTGAGCATGGCGATCTTTTCACCATCCTTCTTCATGCTGATGATATCGGGGGCGGTGATCTTTTTTTTACCGGAGGTAATGGACATGGCTACTCTTTTATAATATGATCGATGATACCACCGCCCAGAACACAGTCATCCTCATAAAAAACGGCAGATTGACCGGGGGTGATGGCTTTTTGCGGTTCGTCAAAAACTACACGCGCCTGTCCGCCGCCCGCCGGATAAACCCGGCCGCTTTTTCCCGGGTCGTTATAGCGTATTTTTATCGTTGCCTTCAGACCCGCTTCCGGCAGGGAGGCATATTTGATCAGGTTCATCGAATGCAGCATAAAACTTGTGTGCATCAGGTCACGGGCTTCACCGATAACAACCCGGTTGGTTTTGGGCTCGGTTTCGATGACATACATCGGCTTGCCAAAGCCGGTGCCGATGCCGCGACGCTGGCCGATGGTGAAAAATGGATATCCTTTGTGCTTGCCGACCTTTTTCCCGTCTGTCGTTACCAGATCGCCATCCTTCACTTTCTCTTCCAGGCCGGGGACAACCTTTTTCAGAAAACGGTTATAGTCGTTATCCGGTACAAAGCAGATTTCCTGGCTTTCTTTTTTGGAGGCGGTGCGCAGTCCGTATTTTTCCGCCAGTTGGCGGACCTCGGCCTTGGTAAATTCACCCACGGGGTAAAGGGTTTTGGCCAGGTTTTCCTGTTTGGTGCCCCAAAGAACGTAGGATTGATCTTTCCGGTCATATTGTCCCTTATAGAGTTCATAACGACCGCTATCTTCATTAAAACGTATGCGGGCATAGTGACCGGTGGCGATATAGTCGGCGCCCAGTTCGGCCGCCTTTTCAAAAAGCGACTTCCACTTGATCTTTATATTGCACTGAACGCAGGGATTGGGTGTGCGGCCCTGCACATACTCATTGATAAAATTGGATACCACGCCGTCATGAAAGTCCCGGCTGAAATTTAAAACATAGTGGGGCATGTCCAGCTTGGCGCACACCATGCGGGCGTCGTTGATGGAATCCAGTGAGCAACAGCCGCTTTCATGGTTAAGGTTGCCTCCCACCAATTCATAGTCCCACAATTTCATGGTAATGCCGATGCAGCGATATCCCTGCTCTTTCAACAGGGCTGCGGCGACCGAGCTGTCTACGCCGCCGCTCATGGCGACGACAACGGTTTTTTGAGTGTTCATTTTAGTTTTCTGTTTTTGGATATTATGACTTCCGTGCTGCCATCCCGGAAATTAAAAGAAACATCATCCATCAGCGCTTTTACCAGATAGATACCGCGACCGTTGTCGGCCAGCAGATTCTCAGGATGCAAGGGGTCGTTCAGGGCCTCCATTTTGAAGCCGGATCCTTCATCGCGGATAGAGATGGTCAAAGCCTTGCCCGTTCGTGTAAACTTTACGGTTACCGTTTTGGAAATATCATCCTTATTGCCGTGGTGGATGGCGTTGTTAACCAGTTCCGTCAGGGCAATGGAGATATCATCCACGGTGGAATCATTAAAACCGGCCTCATGAGCGATTTGCGTTGAGATGCTCTCAATTTTGTCCAGATACTCAATGGAACTAGGAAAACGTTCCGTATGTTCAAACTCAATCTTTTCAGACATTTCTTCTCCGATCAGCCGGGAAATTTATTGTCTGGCCGGGCCAATGTCAAACCATGAATTTTTATTTTCATCTTTGGTCTGATATTTGGTACGTTCTTGTCACGGGTCAATGCCGGCCAAACGGATACGGGCTATTTTTAAATATACAAATTATGGATTAAAAAAGCATGGATCGATTAATTAAACTGCTTAACGGACAACTGCCCTGGGTGACGATGATGATCCTGATTACCATCCAATCGGCCATGACTTCCACCCTGTTGGTGAAACTGCCGTCCGGGATGGATAAGTTTATTCACTTTTTGATCTTTTTTGTTTTGGGTTGGCTTATGACCCGGGGCATGTATGATTCGGAAAAAATATCCCTGCTGCTAAAGTGGCTGATCATCCTGGCCGGTGGCGCTCTTTTCGCCCTGCTGGACGAATGGCATCAATCCCTGGTTCCCGGTCGGGTTGCCGATACCATGGATTGGCTGGCCGACATGGCCGGAATAATATCCGCCGGGCTTTGGTATTATTATCTGAACGGCCGTAATAAAAATGTTACCGCTCTGACCCCGGAATAATATTCTCTGAGAGCATGCTTATAGCGTTACCCCTCTTTTCCGCCATTTTTTACAGCGTTTCATATTGAAATTAAATTGTTTCATTATGAAATATGAAACCACCCGATAAAAAACCGCTTTATTTTTTGCTGCTCGTTCCCATTTGCCTGATAACCGTAATTATTTCCTGCTCATAAAATATCTGTCGGTGTAAGTTGTTGAAAATATATTGTTTACGGCCGTAATGACTCTGAAGTTATCCGAACGGATAATGCATTTTTTCTTCCCGCCCCTCCCTGCTGTTTCCAGATAGACGTTTTCTTCCCGGTGTTACGGCTTAGGCACGAAAATTGAAGAGATAGGAATAAATTTTAAAATACCTTTTTTTGGAAAGACAGACCATGAGAAACCTTCTGGAACTTATAACCATCATTTTACCGGTATTGTATGCCGTTTTGATTTGGCTGTATGCCCTGCTGGTAGTAAACCGTGAGAAAAGGATTACGCGCATATCCGCCACGCTGTTTACGGTCACCCTTGTGATACACCTGCTGTATACGGCACTTCTGGCCGTTTACAAACACTATTTTCCGGTCACCACCCCCGGGGAGCTGCTGTCCCTTTCCGCATTGTTTATCGCCTTGCTCTATTGGCTGTTGGAAAGAAAGCTCAAAGTGATCACCACGGGTATGTTTATCTTTATCGCCCTGTTTTTTTTGCAATTTCTTTCCGCTTTTTTGATCGACCTGAGCGCCCCGGTGGATGAGGTTTTACAGGAACCGATGTTTCTCTTTCATGTTTCCAGCGTGGTGGTGGCCTATTCCGCTCTTTTTATCTGCACCCTGTTCAGTATTATTTATCTGGTTCTGTATCACAGTTTAAAAAAGGCGCGTTTCGGCTTTATTTATCAAATCTCGTTTTCCCTGGAAGAGTTGAGCCGTTTCAGCTATCTGTCCGGCATCATCGGTTTTATTCTTCTTTCGGTGACTATTGTTACCGGTATCCTGTGGCGCAAGGAGGCCTTTCCCGATTTGGCGCATTTCGATCCTCAGGTAGTGGTCTCCTATCTGATTTGGAGTATCTATGGTATTTTTATTTATGGCAAGTACCGCAGAAGCTGGAGTGCCAAACGACTATCCTATCTTTCGGTTGGTGGCGCGGGTGTTATAATCAGCTCCCTGATCATCGTAAATTATCTGCTGCAAAGCTTTCACCAATTTGGATAAGGCCATGGCACACAACAACATATACATATTGGGCGTCAGCCATCAGCGGGCCGGTTTTGATTTGTTGAGCCGGGCAGCTTTTTCCCCGGAGGAGCAGCTTGAATTTCCCCGGATTTTGCTGGCGAGGCCTCTCATTGCCGAAGCCTGCATTGTTTCCACATGCAACCGCAATGAACTGTATGTCCGCACGGAGGGTCGTACCCTTACCCGGGAGGAGTTGAAGAAGTGTTGGCAGGATTTTAATCCGCGCCTGACGGAGAAGGATTTTGAGTTCTTCTATCTGTGGGAGAATGAGCAGGCTATTGAACATCTGTTCCGGGTAACGGCGGGGATGGATTCCCTGATCCCCGGAGAGACGGAGATTGTCGGTCAGGTAAAGTCCGCCTTTCGCCGGGCCGCATCGGCTTCGTTCACCGGAATTTATCTCAACCACCTCTTCGAAACCGCATTGCAGGTGGAAAAGCGCGTTCGCACGCAAACCTCCATATCGGTCGGGGCGGTCAGCGTGGCTTATGCTGCCGTGGAACTGGCTCAAAAAATAATCCGCCGCATGTCGGATAAAAAGGCCCTGCTGATCGGCAGCGGGGAAACCGGGCAACTGGTGGCCCTGCATCTGAAACAGAAAGGCATCGGGCATATTTATGTGGCCAACCGCACCGGCGCCCATGCCCGTACCCTGGCTGAAAAATTCTCGGGAGAGGCATTGCCGCTGCAAGATATCCATAAGGTGCTGCCCGAGGTGGATTTGGTGGTGGGCGCCACGGCATCACCGGATTATATGATCTCCGGCCCGATGATGCGGCAGGTTATGAAAATCCGCAATCAACGCCCGCTGATCATGATCGATATTGCCATCCCCCGGGACTTTGACCCGGCCCTGAGCCGTTTTGAAAATATCTTTTTGCATGATATGAGTTCACTGGAAAAAATCGTGGAAAACAATAAAACGCGCCGGCGCGAAGAGTTTGACAAGGCCGGAGTGATTATACGCGAGGAGACCGGAAAGTTTTTACAATGGTGCCGCGGCCTGGAACTAAAACCGACCATCATCTCCCTGCGCCGTAAAATGGAAGATATCCGAAACGGTGAAATAGAGAAATACCGCCACCGTGTGGATGAGGCGCACTGGGTGCTGGTGGAGCAGATTACCCGGGGCCTGCTCAACAAAATCCTCCATTTACCCCTCTCCAACCTTAAGGAAATGGAAGGCGGCCAGGGAGAGGTACACCGTAAAATAAACCTGGTCCGGGAAATATTTGATTTAAGGGAAGAAGAAAATGTATGACACAATGATCGCCGGATCGCGCGATAGTAAACTGGCCATGTGGCAAACCCGCTGGGTGGAAGAGCAACTGAAAAAATCCCTCCCCGCCATTACCGTTCACATTAAGTCCGTTAAGGCGCGCGGAGATAAAATCCTGGATGTTCCCCTGGCCAAAATAGGTGACAAGGGGCTTTTCACCAGGGAACTGGATAACGCGTTACTGGCCGGGGAGATCGACTTTGCCGTCCATAGTTTAAAGGATCTGCCCACGGAGATGCCCGCCGGTTTAACCATTGCCGCCGTTACCAAACGCTGGGATTGCCGCGACGCTTTGATTTCACGCCAGGGTCTGAGGCTAAACGATCTGCCCGCCGGCGCCGTTGTGGCCACCGGTAGCCTGCGGCGGCAGTCTCAATTGCTGGCCTGGCGTCCCGATTTAAAGGTCTGTGATATCCGCGGCAATATCCAAACACGCCTGCGTAAGTTTGACGAATCGGACTGGCAGGCCATGATACTGGCCGTGGCCGGTCTGGAACGCATGGGGCTGGGTGAACGCATTACGCAAAAACTGGATTTTGATATCATGCTGCCCGGAGTAGGCCAGGGCAGCCTGGCCGTCGTTTGTCGCGCGGACGATAAAAGGCTTATCGACCGCCTGGCCGTTGTGGAAGACAGGGAATCGCGTCTTATGGCCCGCGCGGAACGTTCTTTTTTGAACGCCCTGGAAGGGGGCTGCCAGGTACCGATAGGGGCCAAGGCGGATGTCAACGGCCGGGAACTGCGTTTGCGCGGTTTTGTGGGCAGTGTGGACGGCCAAACAACTCTGCGCGTGGAGATCGGCGGCGCGGCGGATGAAGCGCGGGAACTGGGCCGCAATCTGGCCCGGGAAGCTTTGAACAAAGGGGCGGGAGATATATTGGATCTTATCCGCGGAAAGGAATAACGATGTCCGGCTTACAGGGACTGCGTGTTCTGCATTGCTGCAGTACCACAAACAGTGACAGCATCTATGCCCGGCGCCTGAGCGAAGAGGGCTGCCGGGTGACCTCATTGCCGCTGATCAAGGTACAGTATTTTAATGAAGAACATGTGCCGATTTTCCTGCTGATCGAAAAGATGGAAATAAGCGACTGGGTCATCTTCAGCAGTATTCACGGTATGAATGCCTTTCACCGTTTAAAGGAGATTCATACCGCCTTCAACCGCCGCCAAAACAGCTTAAAGGTGGGACTGGTGGGTAAAAAAGCCTGGCAGGCCTTTAAGCTCTATTTCCCGCAATGGGATAAGCCCTTGCGCGCCGGGAATATCAATCAACTGCTACGGGATATTGCCGCGCGAAACCCCGATGAACAACAAAAAGTACTGCATTTGACCAGCCGGGAATCCCTGGCCTTGTTGCAAATATATCCACCGGCCACCATCGATCTGGAACGCCTGCCCCTTTATCGCATGGTGGGGGTTGATCTTGATGAAAAGACACAGAATGCCTTGAGCCGGGAAAATTTTGATCTGCTGTTTTTTAACAGCCCCAGCACTTTTTACTTTTTCCGGGAGTGGCCCTTTGCCGGAAAACATCTGCAAAATACAGCCATTGCCGTTCTGGGGGAGCGCAGCCGTCATTATATCGAGGGGCAGGGCTTTCCGGTGGCCGTCTCTCCGTCATCCCCCACACCCGTGTTGTTTATACAAGCGCTGCATGATGCCAGGGATACCATTACACATTATAAAGGAAAGGCCTGAAAAGATGACCGACTCACTATTTATACGCGCCTGCTTTAAGCAGCCCACGGAACGCACCCCGGTCTGGATTATGCGCCAGGCCGGACGTTATTTGCCGCAATACCGCGCCGTACGGGCCGGGCACTCCTTTACGGACATGTATAAAACACCCGATCTGGCCACGGAAGTCACCCTGCAACCTCTGGATATCCTGGGGGTGGATGCCGCCATCCTTTTTTCCGATATCCTGGTGGTACCGGAGGCCATGGGCATGGAACTTAACTTTCTGGAAGGGAAAGGGCCAGTTTTTGCCGATCCCCTGCGCACGGAGCAACAGTTAAAAAATCTGAACGCCGTGGAGGCGACCCGTGATCTTGATTTTGTTATGCAGGCCATAAAGCAAATCCGCCGCGCTTTGGGTGATCGTGTTCCGCTGATCGGTTTTTGCGGAGCCCCCTGGACCCTGGCCACCTATATGGTGGAGGGCGGGGCTTCGCGCAATTACCGTCATATTAAGGAATGGCGTTTTAAAAGGCCGGATTTACTGGAAAATCTGATAAACCGGATCACCGAATCCCTGATCGCCTATTGCCGCGCGCAAATGGATGCCGGAGCTCAGGCCATCCAGATTTTTGATTCCTGGGCCGGATTGCTCGATGCCGAAGGCTTTGAGCGCTTTGCCCTGAAGCCTGTAAAAAAACTGCTGGCCGCCATCCGCCGTCCGGGTGTGCCGCTGATCTATTTCCCCAAGGGGGGCATGTTGTGGCTGGAAAAACTAAACCAACTCGATGCCGATGTTATCGGTCTGGATTGGAATGTGGACCCCGTGGAAGCTCAAAGAATTACCGCGGGCCGCTTTGCCCTGCAAGGGAATCTGGATCCGACGGCTCTGTATGCCGACCCGGAACAGGTGCGCCGGCATACGCTGAAGATGCTGGCCGCTTTTGGCGACGGCACCGGCCATGTCGCCAACCTGGGACACGGCATTCTGCCCGATATCCCGGTGGAAAGTGCCAGGGCCTTTGTGGAAACCATTCAGAGCGAAAGTGCCGCCTTTCGTAAAACGGAACAGGCCGGCTAAAAAGGAAAATATCATGAAAAAATCAACAGTTTTGCATGTAGACCAACGGATGCTGGAAAAATACAACCAACCCGGCCCGCGTTATACCAGCTATCCCACGGCGCCGCACTTTACGGCCGATTTTGATGCCAACAGCTTTATGCGGGAGATGGAAGCCTCCAATCGTGCGGACGGGGAGATGGCCGATGTTTCCCTCTATTTCCATTTTCCCTTCTGCCATTCGCTGTGCTATTTTTGTGCCTGCAACATGGTCATCACCCACAATATGGATCGCGTGGAGCGTTACCTGTACTATCTTAAAAAAGAGATTGAACTGATTGCCGCCTATATCCATCCGGATCGCCGCGTGGTGCAGGTGCACTGGGGCGGGGGGACCCCCACCTATTTGACGCCCGGTCAAAGCCGTTCTGTTTTTGAGCATATCCGCAAACATTTTCACCTGGCCCCCGATGCCGAAATCAGTATCGAGATTGATCCGCGCACCATCCGCGAGGATCACCTGGCCATCCTGCGGGAAACCGGCTTTAACCGGGTCAGTTTCGGGGTGCAGGACTTCAACCCCAAGGTGCAAAAAGAGGTCAACCGCATACAAACCTATGAGCAAAATGCCTTTGTTATCGGGGAGAGCCGCCGTCTGAACTATGACTCGGTCAATGTGGATCTGATGTACGGACTGCCTCATCAGACGGTGGAATCCTATAAGGATACCCTGGATCAGATCATCGCTTTCTCGCCGGACCGGCTGGCCGTTTTTAACTACGCCCACGTACCCTGGATGAAAAAGCATCAGGCCATCCTGCCCGAGGAGGCCATGCCCGGAACCAGCGAACGGCTGGGTATTTTGAAACTGGCCATTGAGGAACTGACCGCCTCCGGCTATGTCTATATCGGCATGGATCACTTCGCCCGCCCTGAGGATGAGCTTTCCGTGGCTCTGGCCGGGCGTACCCTGCACCGTAATTTTCAGGGCTACAGCACCCGGGCCGATTCCGAGATCTACGCCCTGGGGATGTCTTCCATCAGCCAGTTAAAAAACGCCTATGCCCAAAACCTGAAATCGGTCAAGGAGTATGAACGGCGTATTGAAGAGGGGCTGCCGGCAACACAAATCGGCGTGCGTCTTACCGGGGAGGATCAACTGCGCCGTTATGTGATCAATGAAATCATGTGCAATAACCGGGTGATGAAAGGGGAAGTGGAAAACCGCTTTTCCATAGATTTTGACCGTCATTTTGCGGCCGTGTTGCCGGAATTGAACCGGTTTGTTGATGACGGTTTGCTGACGCTGCACGGTGACCGTATCGAAGTGCCCGACGCCGGTCGCCTGGTGGTACGCAATATCGCCATGGTTTTTGACGCCTATCTGAAAGAGGATATGCAAAATGCCCGTCCCACTTATTCGAGGACCGTATGATGAAAAAGATTAAAGAGGATCGTCACGGATCAGACCGTGCCGCCGCCCGGCGGGGAAAAATGGTGGATGTCGTCGTCGTCGGCGCCGGCATATCCGGTTTAAGCGCCGCCTTTTTTTTAAAGGAAAAAGGATACCGTGTTATGATTGTGGAGAAGGAGTCCCGGGTTGGGGGGAATATCCGCAGCGAGCGCCGACAGGGTTTTTTGATTGAATATGGCCCCAACAGTATTCTGGAAACCACCCCGGCCCTGGGCACACTGATTGACGCCGCGGGCCTGCGCGAGCGCGTGATATATGCCGGGGAGACCGCCAAAAAGAGATATATCCTGCGCGACCGCCGTTTACAGCCCTTGCCCACATCATTGCCGGCCTTTATTAAGACGGAACTTTTCTCCGGCCGGGCCAAGCGCCGTTTGCTGCGCGAGCCCTTTATCAAACCCTATAGCGGGGAAGACGATGAAAGTCTGGCGGCTTTTGTGGTACGCCGGCTGGGGCAGGAATTTTTAGATTATGCCATCAATCCCTTTGTGGCCGGTGTTTATGCCGGTGCGCCGGAAAGGCTCAGCGTGCGCCACGGTTTTCCCAAATTATATCAATTGGAGCAAAAATACGGCAGCCTTATTCGCGGAACCATCGGCGGGATGCGCGAACGGAAACGTTCCGGGGAAACCGCCAAGGACAGGGCGCGCATGCTGAGCTTTGAAGAGGGACTCTCCCAACTCACCGATACCCTGGGCGAGCGGCTCAAGGAATCGTTACAACGGCAAGCGGAGCTGACCCATGTGGATGCCCGCCGTGATGGCGTTTGGCTTAAATATAAACAAAAGGGCCGGGAACAGGCCGTGTATGCCGGTCACCTTTTATTTACCGTTCCCGCCCAGGCCTATAATCATCTGCCGCTCACCCCGGGCAGCGATTTTATGCAAAAGCTGAAAGAGATTTATTATCCGCCGGTCAGTATGGTTTTTTTAGGTTATGACAGTATAGCTCCCCATGTACCGCGCGACGGTTTCGGCTTTTTGGTACCGGCACGGGAGAAGCGGCGCATTTTGGGCACTTTGTGGAACTCCTCCATTTTCCGCGGACGCGCGCCGGAAAAGGGGATGGCCCTGACCACCTTTGTCGGCGGAAGCCGTCAGCCGGAAATGGCCAAACAATCCTCGGAGGAATTAATAAATCTGGTAAAGGAAGAACTGCGGGACATCATGGGGCTGAATTCCGAACCCGCCTATGCCTTTGTCAAGCCGTGGCCCCGGGCCATTCCTCAGTACGTTCCGGGGTATGGCGCGGTGCTGGAGGCCATGGAAGCCTTCGAAAAGAAAAATCCGCGCCTGCATCTGGCGGGTAATTTCCGTAACGGCATTTCCGTAGCCGATTGTATCAAACAGTCCTGGCAGCTTAGTGAAAACCTGCACCGGGTTTTAAGCGAAAACAGTCATGGCTTCAATTAAAGAATAAAGAGAGGTTTTATAATGTATACACCCGAATACCGCATGCGCCGTTTACGCGCCAACAGCAATATACGTTCACTGATTCGCGAAACACATCTGTCGGTTGATGATTTTATTCTGCCGTATTTTGTGGTGCCCGGCCGGGGGGTGCGCAATGCCATAAAAAGCATGCCCGGTCATTTCCAGCTTTCCATAGACGAATTGATTAAAGATGCGCGGGAAGCGATGAAGCTGGGTATAAAGGCGGTAATTCTGTTCGGCATTCCGGAAAGTAAGGATCCCCTGGGCAGCGATGCCGTCAGCGATGAGGGCATCATCAGCCGGGCTTTACGCGCCCTGAAGGATGCTTTGCCCGGATTATACGTCATCACCGACGTCTGTTTTTGTGAGTATACCGATCACGGCCATTGCGGTCTGTTGCATGGCGAGGATGTGGAGAACGACGGGACGCTGGCCATGCTTCAGGATCAGGTGCGGGTACACGCGCGCAACGGCGCCGACATGGTCGCTCCTTCCGGAATGATGGATGGCATGGTCGGGGCCATTCGCCAGGCCCTGGACGAGGAGGGCTACAGTCAACTGCCCATCATGAGTTATGCCGTGAAATATGCCTCCGGTTTCTACGGACCCTTCCGCGATGCCGCCGAGTCCGCGCCGCAGTTCGGCGACCGCAACAGCTATCAGATGGATCCGGCCAACGGGGACGAAGCCATGCGCGAGGCGGCCATCGATATACAGGAGGGCGCCGATATTATCATGGTAAAACCGGCCATGCCTTATCTGGATATCCTTTACCGTGTAAAGCAGGAATTTGGCATGCCCACGGCCGCCTATCAGGTCTCCGGGGAGTTTGCCATGATCAAGGCCGCGGCCGCCAACGGCTGGCTGGAGCATGACCGGGTGATGATGGAATCGCTGATTGCCATAAAACGGGCCGGCGCGGATTTAATTCTGACCTATTTTGCGCGGGAGGCCGCTCTGAAGCTGGGCCAGGACCGTTAATCCTTTCTACTAATTATGGAGAATGAAAACAATGCTCAAACGAGACCGGAGTAAGGAACTTTTTGAACAGGCCTGCACCTATATCCCCGGCGGGGTAAATTCCCCGGTGCGGGCTTTCAATGCCGTGGGGGGGCAACCGCTCTTTTTTAAAAAAGGGGAGGGGGCCTGGTTGTTTGATGTGGATGGCAACCGCTATCTGGATTTTGTCGGCTCCTGGGGACCGATGATTTTGGGTTACGGCCATCCGCGGGTGGTTGAGGCCCTGAAGGAGACCGTGGAACAGGGCACCAGCTTTGGGGCCTGTGTGGAAAGCGAGGTGGAACTGGCCCGGCTGATTGTGGACATGATCCCGTCGGTGGAGATGGTGCGTATGGTTAACTCCGGTACCGAGGCCACCATGAGCGCGATCCGTCTGGCCCGGGGATACACCGGGCGTGATAAAATCATCAAGTTCAGCGGGTGCTACCACGGTCATGGTGACAGCTTCCTGATCGAGGCCGGCTCCGGCGCCACCACCCTGGGCGCGCCCAACAGTCCCGGCATACCGAAGGCCGTTGCCGCGGATACGCTGATCGCGGTCTATAATGATATCGACTCCGTAAAGCAACTGGTGCGGGATCATGGCACCGATATCGCCGCCGTGATCATAGAACCGGTGGCCGGCAACATGGGCGTCATTCCGGCCGGGAAGGATTTTTTACGGGAACTGCGGCAAGTGACGGAAGCGGCGGGCATCCTGCTTATTTTTGATGAAGTGATGAGTGGTTTTCGGGTGGCTGCCGGCGGGGCACAACAGTTATACGGCATTCAGCCCGATCTGACGACCCTGGGTAAAATCATCGGCGGCGGCTTACCCGTGGGCGCCTATGGCGGCAAAAAAGAGATCATGGGCCGCGTATCCCCCGCCGGGGATATCTATCAGGCGGGTACGCTTTCCGGCAATCCCCTGGCCATGCGCGCCGGTCTGGAAACCTTAAAGCTGGTAAGAGAAGAGGGCTTTTATGAAAAACTGGAACAACAGGCCGCTCTCCTCGAGGAAGGCTTACGTCAAAACATGAAGCGGCTGGGGGTGGATTATTATATGACCCGTGTCGGCTCCATGGGCTGTCTCTTTTTCAACGAACAGCCGGTTTACAATTACCGGCAGGCCAAACAATGCGATACGCAGCTCTTTGCCCGCTATTTTCAGGCGCTGCTTGAGGCGGGTGTTTACGTGGCCCCCTCGCAATTTGAAGCCTTTTTCCTTTCCGCCGCCCATGGTGAGGCGGAGGTGGCTTTTATGACGGAGGCACATGAAAAGGCCTTACGCACGGCACTCAACCGGGGATAGTCTTTTGGAAAACGATATTAAACGTATAGTTTTGCTGGTGAATCTCGGATCGCCCGCTTCCACGGAGGTGGATGATGTGCGCCGGTATCTGCGGCAGTTTTTGATGGATAAATATGTCATCGATGCGCCGTACCCCATTCGCAAGCTGATAGTAGAGGGCTTTATATTACCCTTTCGTCCCAAATACTCGGCCGAAGCCTATCGCGCCATCTGGCGGCCGGACGGCTCACCCCTTATCGTTTTAAGCGAACATCTCCGGGCGAAGCTGCAGGAGGAGATATCCGTACCGGTGGCCCTGGCCATGCGCTATGGCGAACCTTCCATCGGCAGGGTGCTGGAAAACTATCCCGGTCTGGAGGAGGTGCTGCTTATCCCGCTCTACCCTCATTATGCCATGGCCACCACGCAAACGGTGGAGGAAGAGGTAACCCGGGTTTTGGGCCGCAAAAAAAAGGCCATAAAGCTCCGGGTGATCCCCCCCTTTTATGAGGACAAGGAATACATCGAGGCGCTTTATAACAGTATGGCCTCCTATCTGCGGCAGGACTATGACCATATCCTTTTCAGCTATCACGGTCTGCCGGAACGCCATATATATAAGAGTGATCCCACCGGCAGCCATTGTTTGAAAAAAGAGAACTGTTGCCATGCAGACTCGCCGGCGCATAAAACCTGCTACCGGCACCAGGTAATACGCACCACGGAGCTGCTGGCCCGGCGCGCGGGTATTCCCGCCGGTAAATATACCCTGGCTTTCCAATCCCGCTTGGGGGTGGACCAATGGCTAAAACCATCCACGGCGGAGATACTGGAAAAACTGCCGCGGCAGGGGGTAAGGAAATTGCTGGTGGCCTGTCCTTCCTTTGTAACCGATTGTCTGGAAACTCTGGAGGAAATCGGGATACAGGGTAAGGAGACCTTTTTGCAAGCCGGCGGTGAAAGCTATACCATGATTCCCTGCCTGAACGAACATCCGCAATGGGTTAAGCTGCTGGCCCTCTGGAGCGGCTCCGCTTAAAACAAGGCCGCGGGCCAACGCCCTTTAAAGTTTGACCTTATGATTGTATATTTCCATATCTCCCTAAAATATGGAACGGCGGCATCATGGAAAAGGGCACAAAACAGATAGTGGGTTTGGCCGGAGGGCCGGTACTTTTTGTACTGGTAATGACCCTGGCTCCGGCAACAAATATGAACCCTGCCGCCGTGGGGGTGCTGGCTTCCACCCTGTGGGTTGCCTTTTGGTGGATTACGGAGGCGGTGCCCATTGCCGTCAGCTCCCTTTTACCGATCATACTCTTTCCGCTCAGCGGCGGCCTGAGCATTCAACACACCACGGCGGCTTATGGCCATCCCATGATTTTCCTGTTTATCGGCGGCTTTATCATCGCCGTGGCCATAGAACGCTGGCAGTTACACAGGCGTATCGCCCTGAATGTCATATCGGCCATGGGCACCTCCAGTACAAAGATCATTTTTGGCTTTATGCTGGCAACGGCCCTGCTTTCCATGTGGATTTCCAACACCGCCACCGCCCTGATGATGATGCCCATCGGTATGGCGGTGGTGCACCAGCTCAGTACACAGGTGGGGGATAAAAAGGAAAAACCGGTTTTCGGCAAGGCCCTGATGCTCAGCATCGCCTATGCCGCTTCCATCGGAGGAATCGCAACCCTTATCGGCACCCCCACCAATGTTATTTTTTCGGCTATTGTCAGGCAGTTGTACGGTTATGATGTTACCTTTTCCAACTGGTTTATGTTTGCCCTGCCGCTATCGATCCTGCTTTTGATCCTGAGCTGGCTGTATTTGGTGCGCGTTGCCTTTCCCCTCAAATATGATTCCATTGCCGGCGGCAAGGAAAATATCGAGGCGCAACTCCGGCAGATGGGCCCCATGAGCAGGCCGGAAAAGAGGGTCGCTCTGATTTTTATACTTACGGCCCTGTCCTGGATTGGCCGCAGTTATATTCTCTCTTCCTGGATACCCGGTATCAACGATACCATTATCGCTCTTACGGGAGCGGTTGTGCTTTTCATTCTTCCTTCGGGGAAAAACAGGGGTGAGCGGCTGCTGTGCTGGGAAGATGCCGTCCGTTTGCCCTGGGGGATTATCCTGCTGTTTGGCGGCGGCCTTTCCCTGGCGGCGGGGTTTAAGGAGTCCGGCCTGGCAGAATGGCTTGGCGGCCGTATTCAGGGGCTGGATCACATTCCCTATTTTGTATTGATCCTCATCATTGTCGGCGCGGTAAACTTTTTAACGGAAATCACTTCCAATGTGGCCACGGCCTCGGTGATTCTTCCTGTTTTGGCCGCCTTTTCCCAGGCCATAGGCGTGCATCCCTTTGGCCCGATGATTGCCGCCACCATCGCCGCTTCCTGCGCTTTTATGCTACCGGTGGCCACACCGCCCAATGCCGTGGTCTTTGGCTCCGGTGAAATAGAAATGGCCGATATGGTACGCGCCGGTCTCAGAATGAATCTGATCTCCATCGTCCTGGTCAGTTTTTATGTTTTATGGGTTTTACCCCTGGTTTGGAATATGGATATGCAGGCCTTTCCCCGTGAATTCTTTTCCACTCTGAGCCGGTTTCTGTTTTAAGGAAACTACGCTCTTCTTTCCTGTTGGCGCGGGCCCGGCCGGCGTATTCCTTCTCCCATGCTCCCTTTGCGGACAGAGGGTGCGCATGTTTTGCGCGGCCCGGTTATATTTTGCTCTTTGAAATAAAAAATCTATTGTAATAGTGATCGTAAAGCGCCTGTTTATAAGGGCCCGGGAGTTTGGCACGCATATTGATTATAAAAAAGCGATAATCATAATAAACTTAAGGAGACAGAAGATGTCCGGAACAGCTACTTATAGCACAATAATGCGTGCCATCTACTTTGCCCTGGCATTGTTGCTGGTGGGTTCGGCACCTCTTTTTGCCGATGACGAAGGTAATTTCAAGACCGAGGGAGCTATCCAGACGATTGATGCCGATAGCCTGGTGGTCAACGGTTTTGTATTTGAGGTCAATAGCCAGACGCGGGTTAAGGATGATTCCCTGGGGATGATCTCTTACAGTGACCTGCAACAGGGAGACTGGGTAAAAGTGGAAGCCGAGTCCATGCGGAATAACCGCTATCTGGCCCGGGAGATCAAGCGTAAAAACCGTGATAATGACCATGACGATGATCACGGGGATGATGACCACGACGGTCGCGAGCTGGAAACCCGCGGATATATCAGCGCCCTGGGTGACAGCAGTTTAACCGTGAATGACTATACCTTCCTGGTTACCCCGTATACCATGTTCAAAGCCGAGAATGACATGATGATCGGTTATGACGACCTGGCCGTGGACATGGAGGTTAAGGTTGAAGGTTACTGGCAGGGAGATACCCTGTTGATCGCCAAAAAGGTCGAGGTTAAGGATGGCGAGGATCATCATGAAGATGAAATAGAGTTTAAGGGTGTCATCGATTCCGTGTTAAGCGACGCCATCGCCATAAACAATTATATCATCTTGGTTAACGACCAAACATCGATCAAATTGGCGCATGATGTACTCGGTTCCTTGCAGGATCTGACCGCCGGTATGTACGTGGAGGTAGAAGCCCGTTATACGGACAGTGCTTTAGTTGCTCTTAAAATCCACGTCGAAAACGATCAGGAAAAAGAGATCGAAATAACCGGCGCCATTGATTCCGTGGGAACCGATTTTATCACCGTGCTCGGCTACCATGTCATCATAGATGCGTACACACGGATCTATAACTACAATTCCGACTCCCTGGGTATCGCCTCCCTGGAAAAAGGGTTGCGTGTCAAGGTAAAGGGCAATCTGACAGCAGATAATACCATTACCGCCCGTAAGATCAAGGTGAAGCGTTTCTACGAGAACAAAGTCGAGTTCTATGGGGATATCACGGCCATCGGCGCCAATGATATTCAGGTGGGACAAACCCTGTTCAACACCGACAGTAATACGGTGGTTTTTGATGACCTCCATAACCGCATCGGCCTGGATCAATTGACCGTGGGTATGTATGTTGAGGTCAAGGGCCGTTATGATGACTCCGGCGTCCTGTGGGCCGTTAAAATAAAAGTGGAAGACCGCAACCGCGGCATGGTGGAATATACCGGTGAAATCATCAGCATCTCCGCCGATTCCATCAATGTAAACAACAGGCTGTTTTTCGTGGACAGTACCACCGCTATCTTTGGTTTCCAGGGACAGGCCATATCTTTTGACAGTCTGAAAGTCGGTGACGTCGTGGAAGTTAAAGCCGAAATGCTGGCCGACGGCACCTTTAAAGCCCTGAAAATCAAACTGGAAGACAGCTCGGATATGATCATGGTTGTCGGACCGATTACCGCCATCTCCGACAGCAGCATCTGGGTAAACGGTCCCCAGTTCCGTTTTACCGGCAACACGACCATACTGGATAAAAACTATCAGCCGGTCAACCTCAGCCAGTATGCGATTGGTGACGACGTAACCCTGCTGGCCGTAAATGATGGCAGCGGCAGTCCGCAAGTGGTACAGTCACAACTGGGCGTCAATGCCACCATCACCGGTTTGCCGGTTGAAAAGGGCACCGTTGTGGCCCCCAGGGCTTTTATCCTCAATGCCAACTATCCCAATCCGTTTAACCCGGAAACCACCATTTCCTTCTCCGCCAATTATCAGGGCTTCCGTCAGGTGACGCTGGAAGTTTATGATATCACCGGACGCAAGATACAAACACTGTTCAGCGGCCCGCTGGATGCCGGTCAGTACCGCTTTAAGTGGAATGGCCGTAACGCGCTGGGTCAGGCTTCGGCCAGTGGCATGTATTTTTACCGCTTAACCTCAGGCAGCAATGTTATTAGCCGTAAAATGATTTTACTGCGCTAAACCAACTTTTGCCTAAAACCCCACCCCCGGTAATCTTTCTATCCCTGGATTACCGGGGTTTTTTTTTGCTTATCCTCGTTTTCGGCGCAATACGCTACCGGCGGGCGGCGCAACCCTTATTTTCATAAGGCGGAATAACCTGCTACTTGCGGAACCTCTTAAAGTATTCATGGTTGTTTGGATAATTAGTCATAGCTAATAAATAGCTTGCTATGACTAATATGGGGAATTATATTACCTGTTTTTAAGGAAAATCCATGAATCCGATACTTTTGCTTATCGATGGTACTCTCATATTGATCCTGCTGGCGCTGATTTTTTGGCCGGAGAAGGGGATCTGGGCCCGGATTAGGGAGGCCCGCGTCCGGCGTCAACGCATATTGCTGGAGGATACGCTGAAACAACTGTATGACCATGAGTATTATCAAAAGCCGGTCAGTATTGCCAGCCTGGCCGGCGCCCTCAATTTAAGCCAGGAAAAAACCACCCGGGCCCTGCAAAGCCTGGCTCAGTTGAAACTGGCTGTTTTTTCCGGGGGGCAGTGGCATCTTACCGCGGAAGGGCGGGGCTATGCCCTGCGTATTTTAAGGATTCACCGTCTGTGGGAGCGCTATCTGGCCGATGAAACCGGCGTCAGCGAGGCCGAGTGGCACCGCAGGGCGGAAAAGCGCGAGCATGATTTGACCATGGATGAAGCGGACCGCCTGTCGGAAACCCTGGGCTATCCGGTGTATGACCCGCATGGTGATCCCATTCCCAACCGGTTTGGCGAATTGCCGCCCAAATCGGGACGGCCATTGACGGCGGCGCAGCCGGGAACACACACCACAATCGTTCACCTGGAAGATGAACCGGCCATTCTGTTTGAGCAGCTGAGCGCCGAGGGGCTGTATCCCGGCATGGCTGTTACCGTTCTGGAAAACAATGATGAACGGGTGGTGATAAAGGGCGAAGGGAAGAAGATAACCCTGGCTCCCGTTGTGGCCGCCAATATCACCATACCCGTGGAAGAGGCAAAAGAAGCGGAGGAAGCGGAAAAAGAGCCTTTTCTGACATTGGCCGATGTCAGGGAGGGGGAGGCCGCCGAGGTTATCGGTATCTCTCCCCAATGCCGGGGCATGCAACGCCGCCGCTTGATGGATCTGGGTATCCTTCCGGGCAGCGTCATCACCCGCGAGCTGGAGAGCATGGGCGGCGATCCGGTGGCCTATAATGTCCGCGGGGCCTTGATCGCCCTGCGCCGGGATCAGGCCCGCCTGATTCGTGTGAAAATAAAAAAGGAGCATCATGAACCCCAATTGTGAGAGCTGTGCCGTTCATAACAGCAACCATCTGCGTCGTTTGGGTCTGGATATGGGCAGCTTTGACTATATGGTGGCTCTGGCCGGCAATCCCAACACCGGAAAAAGCACGGTGTTCAATGCCCTGACCGGTTTAAAACAGCACACCGGCAACTGGCCGGGCAAAACCGTTACCCGTGCCGAGGGGGGCTTTGCCTATGGTGATAAGCGGTTTAAGCTGGTGGATCTGCCGGGGACCTATTCGCTGCTTTCCACCAGCGTGGATGAAGAGGTGGCCCGGGATTTTATTTTGTTCGGCCGGCCGGATGTAACGGTTATTGTTGCCGATGCCACCCGGTTGGAACGCAATCTGAATCTGACATTGCAGATTTTGAAGATAACCCGCCGGGCGGTGCTGGCTCTGAATTTAATCGATGAGGCGCGTCGCCATGGTGTTTCGATTGATGACCGGGCCCTGAGCAGGGAACTGGGCATCCCGGTAGTGCCCATGGCCGCGCGTCAGGGGGACGGTGTGGATGCCTTATTGAAGATGATCCATGAAGTGGCCACGGGCAGTTACGTTTGCCGCCCCCGGCAGGTAAAAAATAAGAACCGTAAACTGGAGCGGGCGGTCCAAAAACTGGTGGAGCAGATTCACGCGCTTTATCCCGTCCTGCCCAATGCCGATTGGCTGGCCTTGCGTCTGTTGGAGGGCGATGAGCGCATCATCGGGGCTTTCCGGAATGGTACCATAAGCGAGCTGACACGGGGGGAGGCGTTGCAGACTCCGGCAGTGGAGAAGGTATATGAATAAGTCTTCCGGCCCGCATGAGGAAAATAACAGGGCCATCGAAGAGCTGTTAAGCAATGCGCGCGATCTACGCTGGACGGTGGGTGATGACATTCACGACCAGTTGTTGAAAAACATCTATGAACAGGCCGCCGATATTTCGGACAAGGTTGTGCGGCATGACGGTAAGAAACGTTACGACTGGGATCAAAAGCTGGACAGGTTTTTAACCGGCCGTTGGACCGGCTTGCCGATGATGCTCATTTTACTTTCACTGGTGTTCTGGATTACCATTGTGGGGTCAAACTATCCTTCGGCCATGCTTTCCGGTTTATTGATAGACAGTTTGCACCCCTTGCTCAAAAACTTTTTCAGCGGATTCTTACCCGCCTGGATGTCCGGCTTACTGATCGACGGCATGTATCTGACCTCCGCCTGGGTGGTGGCGGTGATGCTGCCCCCCATGGCCATTTTTTTCCCCCTCTTTACCCTGCTGGAGGATTTTGGCTATCTGCCGCGCATTGCCTTCAATCTGGACGGTCTGTTCCGTAAAGCGGGCGCCCACGGCAAACAGGCGCTGACCATGACCATGGGCTATGGTTGTAATGCCGCGGGCGTTGTGGCCACGCGTATTATTGACAGTCCCCGTGAACGTTTAATTGCCATCATTACCAATAATTTTTCCCTGTGCAACGGCCGCTGGCCCACGCAGATATTAATAGCCAGTCTTTTTATCGGAGCGGTGGCTCCGCCCGCCCTGAGTGGCATTGTGGCCGCGGGCGCGGTTATTGCCGTGGCCCTGCTGGGCATCTTTTTTACCTTTATCACCTCCTGGGGGCTTTCCAAAACCATCCTGCGGGGCGAGGCTTCGGCTTTCAGCCTGGAACTGCCCCCGTACCGGCCGCCGCGTTTTTGGCAGACCCTCTACACATCCCTGATCGACCGTACGGCGATTGTTCTGTGGCGGGCCGTCATCTTTGCCATGCCCGCCGGCGCCGTGATATGGCTGATTTCAAATATAACCGTGGGCGATTTGAGCCTGGCGGAGTGGTTTATCCGGGCCCTGGATCCCCTGGGCGGACTGGTCGGCCTGAACGGCGTCATCCTGCTGGCTTTTATTGTGGCCATTCCCGCTAATGAAATTGTTATTCCCTCCATTTTAATGTTGACGGTACTGAGCCTGAATTTGCACGGCATGGGTACGGGGGCCGGCGTTCTTTTTGAACCCGACAGCCTGAACAGCTATATGCAACTTTTCCATCAGGCAAACTGGACCCTGTTGACCGCTGTAAACCTGATGTTGTTCAGTTTGCTGCATAACCCCTGCTCCACCACCATCTACACCATTTACAAGGAAACCGGCAGTTGGAAGTGGACGATGGTTTCCACCTTTTTGCCTCTGGCTCTGGGTTTTATCGTAATCTTTTTTGTAACCCAATGGGCACGTATTGCTTTTTAGGGAAAGTAACATCTCCTGCCTAAGCACGTGTTTTAAATCATAGGAAGAGGGTTGGGAAAGAGCTATACTTAGCGCTCTTTTGGGTTTAGAAGGAGATCGCATGAAGTTTAGATTTTTACCCTGGACCGAGGATAAGTGGAAAAGCAGAAACGGTCATCTGTTGAAGTATGACAAGCTGGAACATTTTATCCGTGATTTTATACTGCTGTTATCCGCAGCTTTGTTGTTTGGTTTAAACGCACCGGTTTTGGGGGGCTGGCTGGCCTTTATATTACTCTGGGAAGTCCGTGACGGGTTGCGCCCCTATGACGGAAAAAACATTGAAGGATTTTCCGTGAAGGATGTCCTTGCCGGGCTTATGGGCGGATTTGTGAGCATAATTGTATATGCCATGATAAGCAGCGGCAAATAAACTTGAATTTACGGTTGGTTATTACTTACATTTGCCTAACCCAACTCACTTATATCTCTTAGTATTATGTCCCCATGTACCAATCTATGCGAGATGGACGACGTTACCAATCTGTGTAAAGGTTGTTGGCGTACCATCGAGGAAATCTCCGAATGGCGTAAAATGTCCGAAGTTCGGAAAATAAAGGTTCTGGCCGAAATAGAAAAAAGGAAAGCCCGTTTGGGGATCAGGTAATTTTTCTATGATGGGCAGGCATTCCGGTTTAATGGGATTTATGACGGAACAGGCTTAGCTCCTGCCGCTGTCCGGCTCTCCTCGCATCGATTTTTTTGATAAAACGGATAACCGACTTCCGGAAACGGTCGCGGAATCCTGAAAGATGATTTTAATAATAAAAGGAGGTTTTATGCCCGACGTTAATCAATATCTGGATCTGATAAAGGATCTGGTTGTCAATTATACACCGAAGCTGGCCGCAGCCATTGCTGTTTTGGTCATCGGCTTGTGGATAATTAAAGTAGTTGTTAAAGGCTTCAACAAAGCCACTACCCGTTCCAAAATGGATGTTTCGTTGCAAAAGTTTCTTTCCAGTCTGTTTAGCATGGGCCTGAAGGTTATGCTGGGCATCAGCGTGATTTCCATGGTGGGTATCGAGACCACTTCCTTCGTGGCTATCCTGGGGGCGGCCGGTCTGGCTGTGGGCTTTGCCCTGCAGGGCAGCCTGTCCAATTTTGCCGGCGGGGTTTTGATCCTGATCTTCAAGCCCTTTAAGGTCGGGGATTATATCGATGGCGCCGGCGTCAGCGGTACGGTGAGTGCCATAGAGGTGTTGGCCACCACCATGAAAACGCCCGACAATAAAACCATCATCATTCCCAACGGCGCCCTGGCCGGCAGCACCATCACCAATTACTCCACCGAAAAAACACGCCGGGTGGATTTTACCTTTGGCATCGGCTATGGCGATGACATGCAGAAAGCGCGCAAGGTGTTATTGGGTCTGATTGAAAAAGATGAGCGCATACTTAAAGAACCCGCTCCTTTTGTGGCCGTGGGCAACCTGGGCGACAGCACGGTCGATTTTACCGTCAGGGTTTGGGTTAACGCCTCCGATTACTGGGGGGTTCATTTTGATATGATTGAGAATGTTAAAAACGCCTTTGACGTCGAGGGGATTTCCATACCCTATCCGCAGATGGATATTCATAGTTATCAGGGCAATTAGAGTTTTTTCAGGTTTTTATAAATTTTGATATTAAAAGTCCCCATACATAATCATACACTACCACAAAAAAGATAGGAGTACACTATGAGTATGATGAAGGAATTCAAGGACTTTGCTGTAAAGGGCAATGTGATGGACATGGCCGTCGGAATTATTATCGGAGGGGCTTTCGGTAAGATCGTATCCTCTTTTGTAAAAGATGTTCTGATGCCACCCATCGGACTTTTACTTGGGGACGTTAATTTTACGGATTTAAGTTTGATCCTTAAGGAAGCTGTAGGAGAATCTGCTGCGGTAACCTTAAACTATGGAGCTTTTATTCAGAATGTGGTTGATTTCCTTATTATTGCTTTCGCCATTTTTATGGTGGTTAAAGCCATGAATAAAATGAAGAAAAAAGAGGAAGAAGCTCCTAAAGCTCCCCCGGCACCTTCAAAGGAAGAGGTGTTGTTGACGGAAATACGGGATGCCCTTCGGCAAAAGAACTAACCTTAATCCCTTCCGCTTGCGGGAGGGACTTGTGGGGTAACAAAAAAGATTAAATTGGAGGAATAAATGTCTAGATTGAGTTTGATCACAGGAGTAATCCTTTTTTCTATTAGTATTTTATGGGCTCAGGACACCCCTGAGAAAAAAGCTCCATCTTATGGATGGAAGAACACGGTAGTGGGTGATTTGAATTTTACCCAAAATGCTTTTACCGACTGGAAACAGGGTGGTGAAAACAGCTGGAGCTGGGCAGCCAACCTCAATGCCAAATTCGAAAATGACCAGGAAAAGTACAACTGGTCCAACAGCGGCCGCTTTGCCTTTGGCCAATCCCAGGTGGGGGATGCCGCGGCGCGGAAGGCAGCCGATGAGATTAAGCTGGAAAGCGTGTTTACCTATAAGCTGGGTGTGCTGATCAATCCCTATGTTTCGGGCACCATGACTTCCCAGTTTGCCAAGGGTTACAGCTATGACCCCGTGAAAACGGAAGTGTCCGATCTGTTTGATCCGGCTTACTTTACCGAAAGTGCCGGCGTGGGTATTAAGCCGAATGATCACATCAAAACCCGCCTGGGAGCGGCTTTTAAACAAACCGTGACCAGCCGTTTTACCAATTATGCCGATGACCCGGCTACCGCCGAGGTGGAATCTTTTAAAAATGAATTTGGCGCCGAGTCGGTAACCGATTACAACTTTAAAGTCAGCGAACGTATCATTTATGAAGGCAAGCTTCAGATATTTTCCAACTTCAAGGGGGTGGATGTTATTGATGTGGATTGGGACAATACCTTTTCCGCTCAGGTGTCGGAAATCATCAAGCTGAGCTTTAACCTGCGCCTGCTTTATGACAAGGATATTTATTACAAACGCCAGTTGAAGCAAACCCTGGCCGTGGGTTTAAGTTATACCTTTATTTAAAACGCAGTATCAGAGATCCCGGTGTGTGTCCGCATACCGGGATTTTTTTTTCAGGGCACTTCTATAAAAAGGATACGCTCAAACAACTCGTCATTATCCAGGCGGCTGCGAAGCTTGAACTTCACAACATCCCCGTGGCCGTGCCGGGCCAGTATTCTTTCCGCCTCTTCGGGAGTGGCCGGGAAAACATCATCGATTTCCAAAACAATGTCACCGTTCAACAGGCCTTTTTCGGCGGCATCGCTAAGGCTTTCCACATGCTCGATAAAAACGCCGCCCTGCAAGCCGTTCTTTTGCTGCATCTCTTTGTCAAGACTTTTAAACCGTAAGCCGATACTGCCCACGGGCCGTTCAAGAGACATCTTTTCCGGTTTCAGTTCCGGCAGGGAGGAGGAATTGGCGGGAATGTTTCCATCCCGGTCAAAAAGAATCACGGCCTTTTCCAGGCGTTTCCCGTCCCGCCAGTAAATAATGCGCACCTTGTCCCCGGGGCGCCGGGTACCGATGGCTACCTGCAGTTCATTGGGCTGGTTAACTTCGACGCCGTTAACGGACAGGATGACGTCTCCGGTTTTCAGGCCGGCCCTTTCCGCGGCCCGTCCTTTTTGCACACTGTAGATCAATACGCCGCGCGGGGTTTCCAGGCCAACACCTTTGGCGGTTACCGCATCCACGGCACGGATATATACCCCCAAATAACCCCGGCGGATTTCACCGAAGCGTGTCAGATCGTCGACGATCTTTTTGGCAATGTTTATCGGAATGGCAAAACTGTATCCCATATAGTAATTGGATCGGGTGGCGATGGCCGTGTTTATGCCGATCACCTCGCCTTTAAGGTTGACCAGCGCCCCGCCGGAATTACCGGGATTAACGGCGGCGTCGGTTTGGATAAAGTTCTGAATGGCGTCACCGCTGCTGTTATCCAGAATGTTCATGTTGCGGGAGATGGCGCTGACGATGCCCGCGGTGACGGTGGATTGCAGATTGAGCGGGCTGCCGATGGCCATGACCCATTCGCCGATTTCAAGCAGATCGGAATTGCCCAACAGGGCCGGTTTCAGCCCCCGGGCATCAATCTTCAGCAAAGCCACATCGGTTTTGGGATCGCTGCCGATAATCTTGGCCTTAAACTCACGTTGATCCAGCAGGCGTATGGTGATTTCATCCATGCCGGCGATAACATGGTTATTGGTCAGCAGATAGCCGTCTTCGCGGATAACGATCCCCGAGCCAAGCCCGCGGGATTTAAAGGGACGGCGGTGTGTTTCATCGTCGGGCACCTTGTCGCCGAACAGCTCGCTTTGACTGATCTGCTTACTGGTATAGATGGTTACGATGGAGGGTCTCAGCTTTTTGGAAATATCCACGAACATGCGGTTCGGGTTGGGATAAGCGGGAGAGTTGCCGGACGCGGGGTTTTGCACGCCGGGGGCACTTTCGCTGTAAAGATGGCTGCCGGGGGCGACGACGGGCATGGCCACTTCCTCCTTAAATTTCTTTGAGGAAACGCCCAGTCCCAGACCCAAAATTATACCGATAACAATAATTACAGGTATCAGCAACGGGGCTGCCTTTTTTAATGCCATGGTTTTCTCCCATAAATGATGTTATGTGTGCCCTGATTTATTCGAATAATACCACTATTACTAAAAAAAGAAAAATAGAAATATCACCACCGGATAAATAGTGTAACGTTTGCCTGGGGATTTTGTTTTTATCTATGGGAACAAATATCTATATTGCAAGCGATTTTTATATAATTATTCCCAATATGAACTATATCATTGACGCCTTTAACACAGGCTATAAAATTCCAGCTGTTGCCCGGCTGATACGCGGCGGGCAGATTGAGGCGGCCATTGATCTGCTGATCCATAATATCCGTCTGCACTTGCCGGGGCGGGGTATGCGCATTATCCTGGTGGTGGACGGCCGTCCCCGGGGCCACAGTGTCCCCGGTCAGAAGAGCGGGGTGGAAATACGATACAGCCGCGCTCCGCTTAAGGCCGATCATTTGATTCAGGACTTTATTCGCCGGGAGAAGAGACCTGCCGACTGGACCGTGGTCAGCGCCGATCATGAAATTCAAAATACGGCCCGTGACCAGGGAGCGGCGGTGATAACCCCCGGGGAGCTGTTGCGGGCCGGGCCGGGATCGAAAAAAAAGAAAACGGATGAAACAGGGAGCGAAAAACCATCGGCGACCAACATTGATGTGGCATACTGGAAAAAACTTTTTGAAGCCGGCGATGATGAATCCGGTTAAACGACGTTACGGTTTATGGTTCTGGCTGGGAACAAGCGTTATCCTGGCCCTGAACATCACTCTGTGGCTGTTTGTCAATCAGGTGGAAAAACGGTTTGTTCAGGAACTGCAGGCCCGTCTGAGTGTGAACAGCAGGGCTCTGAACGCCTTGGTGGACAGTGACGCCCTGACCCTGCTGACGCCGGAGGATAACAGCTCCGCCGCCTATCTTAGCCTGTTGCTGCGTTTGCAATCGGTGCGCAGTCAGGACAGTCTGCAAAGTATTATTTTATATGGTGTTGACGGCACGGTGCTGGTGGCCGCTCCGGAAATCCTTAAACAACAAAGCCGCGCCATTGGCAAGGACTCGCTGTTTGTGAAAGCGTTGCGGGGGCGCTTTGTGACCACCCGGCCCGAAAAGGTGGCCGGTGAGTGGTTTATGGCCGCATACGCGCCCATTCTTGATGTGGACGGCTTTGTGGCGGGTGTGCAACGCATTGAAACGCGGGCCGCCTATTTCGAAACCCTATCCACCCTGCGAGAGCGTTTATTGCTGTTCAGTGTTATCAATTTTGTGGTTATCGGTCTGATCGCCTTTTTTCTCTTCCGCATGATCGACCGTACCCTGCGTTATCAGGTGGCTCTGAAGGATTCCGAACATTTGGCGCAACTGGGCACCATGGCCGCCGCCGTGGCCCACGAAATCCGCAATCCCCTGGGCATCATTTCCGGTACCAATGATCTGATCCGTAAAAAATACGGCCAACGGGAGGATGCGCTTTTCGATTATATCCCCGATGAAATTCAACGCCTCAATACTTTGATTCATAACTTTTTACAGTTTGCCCGCACGCCGGAGATGAAACCGCGGCGTTGCGATCTTGCCACATGGTTCGGGCGTATAAAGATCGGCTTGCCGGAGGAGCAGGCCCGGCGCTTGCGCACCGAGGGGCTGGAAGAGGCCGGGACATGGCTGTGCGATCCCAATGTACTGGAACAGGTCATGCTCAATATCATTCGTAATGCTTTTGAAGCGGGTGATGAACGCATGCCGGTCACGATAAAGTTTCGTGTGTCAAAACAAAAGCTGATCATCTCAGTGGTCGATCAGGGAACAGGTATGGATGCGGAAACACTGAATAAGGTGACCACGCCCTTTTTTACCACCAGGGAAACCGGCACGGGGCTGGGGCTGGCCATATCGCAACATCTGATGCAGGTGATGAACGGCCGCCTGGAGATTCGTTCACGGCCGGGAGAGGGGACAACGGTAACCTTGACGCTACCGCCTTTGGTGCCTGGCAAAAAAGAAGATCGGACAAAATAGAGAATGATGAGAATTATATCCGTATGGGTTTTATGCCTGGGGATGTTGCCCCTGGCCGCCGTTCAAAATAATGCGGACAACGGGAAGCGCGTAGTTTCGGAAATAATGTTTAATGGCAACAAAATCACCCGCAATGAGACGATTCTGCGGGAGATGGTACTGAAACCCGGCGATGTCTACTCGGACTCGTTGCGGATCGTTTGCGAACAGCGCATCTACAACCTGCAACTGTTTAACCATGTGGAGATCATCCCCATCCCCGATCACAACCGGGTGGCCTTGTGGGTAAATGTCACCGAGCGGGTCTTTTTCTATCCCATACCCATCGTCCGTCTGGAAGACCGGGACTGGGGCAAGATTTCCTACGGGCTGGGGCTGGTACATACCAATTTCCGCGGTCTGAACGAATATATCGTCGCCGAACTGGTCTTCGGTAACCGGCCCGGCTATGCCTTTCAGTACTACAATCCGTGGATCGGCAACGATCAGCGCTACACCTTCGGCATGCTGGTGCGCAGCTATAGTCTTAAAAGTTACTACAGCATTCTTAATCCGATTGGTGATTTTAACGAGCAGCGTTTCCGGGCCCAGCTTTCCCTTGGCCGCTATTGGGGGCTTTATTTTTCCCTGAACGGCAGTATCGTCTATGATAAGATCACGGCGGATGAACAGGCGCGCTCGCTGCTGGTGAATCCCGCCGGTGATGATGTGTGGGGAGTGGGTATGACCGCGCAATATGACAGCCGCGATCTGAAGCAGTATCCCTCCGGCGGTTTGTATCTGAATGCCACCCTGTTTCGTCTGGGACTGTTTAACAGCGCCAATGATGTGATCAATTATCAGTTGGATATGCGCTACTACCGGCCGCTGGGCCGCTTTACCCTGGCCGGTCGCCTTTATCACAGCGCCAGTCTGGGTGATGTGCCTTTTTACCAGCTCAGCTATCTCGGATTTGCCGAAAGGATACGCGGTCACTTTAACGATATATACGAGGGCACCCGGGTAGCTCTGGCCGCTTTTGAGTTCCGCTTTCCCATAGTTCCCCTGTTCCGGCTGTCATTGCCGGATACTTTTATGCCGTCCGGTACCACCCAAAACCTGCGTTTCGGCTTAAACGGCGCTCTTTTTCTGGACAGCGGACAGGTATGGAGCGCGGAACGGCCTTTCGACGGTGCGGCCATGCAAACCGGTTTTGGGGTGGGGCTGCATATTCGCGTACCCTATGTGGAGGTGTTGCGTCTGGAACTGGCCTTTGATACACAGTTTAACCATGAGTTCATCATCGAAGCCAAAACCGCCTTATAAAGAAAAGAGCCGCCGGGATTAGCGGCGGCCCGTGAAATCAGGATCGCTTATTCAGGATCGCTTCCGCTTCCTTTAACTGTTCGATGGTGTTGATGCCCCGGGTTTCATCAAAGCTTTTGGCCACCACGGCGTTAACCGTTTTACCCTCCGCCAGAAACATGGGGATCACATCGGGCAGATAATACTCCCCCTGGGCGTTGTCGTTCTTAACCCTCTTTAGCGCGTCGAACAGGGCCCGGGCCTTAAACATGTAAATACCGACGTTGATTTCGTCGATCTTCAGTTGTTCCGCGTTGGCGTCCTTATGCTCAACGATGGCTTCCACATGGCCCCGGTCGTCACGGATAATGCGCCCGTAACCGGAGGGGTCTTCCAGCCGGGCGGTCAGCAGGGTGGCCGTGGCCCCGGAATTGTGATGGCCCTCCACCATTTCGCGCAGGGTGTGGGCGGTTAACAGGGGCACGTCTCCGGAGAGAACCAGAATGTCGCCCTCGTAATCCCGGAAAAAAGGTTCGGTCTGTTGCACGGCGTGCCCCGTGCCCAGTTGCGGATCCTGGACGGCAAAGTCCACCGGCCGCTCTTTACATTCTTCTTTTACCAGCTCGCGTTTATGCCCGACGATTAATACAATCTTTTCCGAGTTTAGCTGTTCGGCCACATCGATAACATAGTGCACCATGGCCCTTCCGTTTAAGGGGTGCAAAACCTTGGGCAGGTCGGATTTCATGCGTGTGCCTTTACCGGCGGCCATAATAACCGTGGAGAGTGTGCTCATTTCTGTATTCCTTTTTTGATTCCGTTGGTAAGAGCTGTTTTTTCGTATGATTTTGAACAAACCTTATTTACGGGGAGCTAAAAATGCGCGTGCTCCCCGTGAGGGCAGCGTAACGGCCGGTTACGCCTTACAGTGCTTCGAAGTGACAGGTAAAGTGGCGCAGAAATTTCGGCTGATAGGTGATTTTATAGCCCCTGAGGCTGTCCCTATCCCGCAGCAGGTCATCCAGCGTTTCGATAATGTAGTCAAAATGACTTTGGGTGTAAACGCGGCGGGGAATGGCCAGGCGCACCAGTTCCAGGTTGGAAGGCTGCTCCACGCCGTTTTCATCATAGTGGCCGAACATAACCGAACCCAGCTCCACCGAGCGGATACCGCCTTCCAGGTATAGGGCGTTAACCAGGGCGATGCCCGGATATTGCAGGGGAGGGATATGGGGCAGAAAGGCTTTGGCGTCGATAAACACGGCATGGCCGCCCACCGGCTTCACATAGGGGATATTGCGCTGTTCCATGGCCCGGGCCAGATAGCTGACCGTGGCATGGCGGTAATTCTGATATTCGGGGTCCAGGGCTTCCATAATGCCCACGGCCGCCGCTTCCAGATCACGGCCGGCCAGGCCGCCGTAGGAGATAAAGCCCTCGCGCAGGATGAGCATATTCTGAAAATCCTGAGCCCAATCATCGTTCTGGCAGACCAGAAAACCGCCGATATTGACCAGACCGTCCTTTTTCAGGCTCATGGTGGCCGCATCCACATGGGAAAACATCTCACGGGCGATTTGATACAGGGAGACATCGGCATAGCCCTCTTCCCGCTGCTGGATGAAATAGGCGTTTTCGGCAAAGCGGCAGGCGTCCATCACCAGCGGAATGTCATATTTTTTGAGCAGGGCCCTGGTCTCACGGATATTTTGCATACTGACCGGCTGGCCGCCGCTGGTGTTGTTGGTTACGGTGATCATGGCAAAGGGGATACGTTCCCGGCCATATTTTTTTATGACCTCCTCCAGCCGTTCCAGGTTCATATTACCCTTAAAGGGCGCCGGGGTTTCGTTGTCCAACCCTTCTGCGCAAATCAAATCCAGGGCATTGACGCCCACAAATTCAAAATTGGCGCGGGTGGTATCGAAGTGGCTGTTGTTGGGCACCACATCGCCGGGCCTGGTGCGGGTGATGGCCAGAATACCTTCCGCCGCCCGCCCCTGATGGGTGGGGAAGATGTGCTTCATACCGGTGATACGGCGCATGGTGCGCTCAAAACGGCGGAAGGAGGGGCTGCCGGCGTAGCTCTCGTCACCGAGCATCATGGCCGCCCATTGTTTGGTGGACATGGCGCCGGTACCGCTATCGGTGAGCAGGTCGATACTTACGCTGGTGCTGGGCAACAGAAAGACATTGTTATGCGCTTTTATTAACTCCTGCTCGCGTTTTTCACGGGGGATGATTTTCAGGGGTTCGGTTACTTTTATGCGAAACGGTTCTATGATGGTTCTTCTCATGGTCTGTCCTTTTCCTTGCTGAAATCCGTGTAAAACCCTAAAAACCGGAACGTCAGTACCGGGGGAAAATCTTCTCCGCCTGGCCCTGAACCTGACAATCCGCTTTTCGGAGTAATCATTCAATTTACAGATTATTGGCGTCGGATGAAACGATACCCCTGAAAATAAAATGGCGGGCCGTTCTTTAAAAGCGGGAAGAAAGGGGAAACTTGATCTGCGGCACACCACTATTTTGGCGGAAACCTTAATCTCCCCCTTAAGTTATTCAATCACATATATTTAAATCTTTAATAAAAAAGGCCGATTCTGCCACAAAGGATAATTCAGGGAAGATATGAACGAACATATTCTTGTTATTGACGACGATAAAAATCACCGTGAGGGCCTGGTTCTGCTTTTGCAGGCGCAAAAATACAGTGTGGATGAGGCCGACGGCGCCGAATCGGCCATGCGTCTTATTCAGCGCCGTCATTATGATCTGGTCATAACCGACTATAAGATGCAGGACATCGACGGCATGGAGCTGCTGAAAATGATCAACGATTATGATCCCCTGCTCAAGGTGATCATGGTGACCGGTTTCAGCTCCATTGAACACGCCGTGGAGGCGGTGCATCTGGGCGCGGCGGACTATATTCCCAAGCCGGTGGACCCGGTAAAGCTGAAAGAGATCATCGCCCGCCTGCTGGCAAAAAACGCCGGGGTGAAAAGAGCGGCCGACAGACATCATCTGCATTTTGATCAGATAATCGGCAATTCCCGGCCCATCCGTCAATTGGTGAAAAAGATTAACGACGTGTCCGATATTGACGTGCCGGTTCTGATTTTCGGGGCCAGCGGCACGGGCAAGGAACTGGTGGCCCAGGCCATCCACAAGGCCTCGTCACGGCGCGATAAACCCTTTGTGGCCGTCAATACCGGAGCCATCCCCCGGGAGCTGATCGCCAGCGAACTGTTCGGTCATGAAAAAGGGGCCTTCACCGGAGCCATCGACCGTAAAAAGGGCCGCTTTGAAGAGGCCGACGGGGGCACGCTGTTTCTCGATGAGATCAGCTCCATGAGCGAAGAGGTGCAAATTGCCCTGCTGCGCGTTTTGGAAACGCAAATGGTGCAACGGGTGGGCAGCGGCCAGGAAATTAAGGTGGATGTGCGCATCGTGGCGGCCACCAATGAAAATATGGAAGAGCTGATCGGCAGGGGCCGCTTTCGCGACGATCTCTATTACCGGCTGAATGTCTACTCCATCGATCTGCCACGGCTTAACGAACGGGTGGATGATATCCCCCTGTTGGTGGATTACTTTATCGATCGTTTTAACGAACAGTATAAGCGTAATATCAGCGGTATAGATGACGAGGCTTTGAATATTCTGAAAGCCTATGGCTGGCCGGGCAATATCCGGGAATTGCGCAACATTGTGCTGCGCACCATGATTTCCGCTAAAAACCGCATCACCAAAAAAGATCTGCCGGAGGTGATCCGTAAACGCACCAGCGCCGGCCATGAAATCCGTTTCCCCGCCGGCACGCCCCTGCCGGAAATCGAGCGCGAGTCGATCATAAAAACCCTGAAAATGGCCCGCGGCAATAAACTGAAGGCGGCGGAAATGCTGGCCATTTCCCGGCGCTCGCTTTATAACAAACTGGAAGAGTATGATATCCGCGATGAAGAGTTTAGCTGACCCTGCCGCGGAGCTTTGCCGGCAATCCGGCCGCTGGAGCTCCCATATCCGCGCCCGCCTGAACGCCCATGTTCCCCAAAATTTTATTTTTGATAAAGATATCCGCGCCATTCCGGCTTCGGTTCTTATCCCCCTCTTTTTTAAGGATGGGCAGGCCCATATTCTCTTTACCAAGCGTAGTGAAAATCTGGTGCAACACAAGGGACAGATTTCCTTCCCCGGCGGTCGCCAGGATGCCGGGGACAAAAACCGGCTGGATGCCGCCCTGCGCGAAACGGAAGAGGAGGTCGGCATTGCGCGTTCCGGCATTGAAGTACTGGGGCAAAGCGACGGCATGCTGACCAACACCCACTATCTGGTGACGCCCTATGTGGGGCTGTTTAGTCCGCCGGAACGCTACCGCATCAGCGAGGGAGAGATCGACCGGTTGATAGAGGCCCCCCTGTGTCATTTTTTGGATGACGCTGTATTTTATACCGAACAGCGCCGCCACCGGGGTTATGAATGGCAGGTGCACTACTATCGTTATGGGGATGATCTGATCTGGGGCGTTACCGGTTTTTTGCTTAGCGCCTTCCTCAATATCGTTTTCGACGCCGGCCGCCCTTTAGGCGGTTAGTTGGGGTAAGAATACAAAATACAAAATACAAAATAAAAATGGTGGCAGAGGTAGTCGTTTGGTGAGCCATTGGCGAAAATATGACAAATGACAAATGACCCGACGGAGCCGGGCAGGCAAATGACAAATGAAGGGAATATAAAATAAAAAATAAAAAATACAAAAAGATGGATGAGCCGGCCGGTTGGTGAGCCTTTGGCGTGAGTTCCCTGGAGCCATGCCAGGACACTATTGTATAACCCCACAAACACGCCCACGGGAAAAAAAGGCGGAATTTTCGGGTGACCGGGTAGCAGTAAATGACGTCATGGTAATGAGATAAAATTCCGCTGATGCTTTTGGTTCTTTTGGCGAAACAAAAGAACGAAGAAGAATCATTGTTTTGGCAGAGCCTTGCAGGAAAAGCCGTTATCCCGGCGGTTGAATAATATGCCTCTTTTATATAGTTTGTGATTATAGTTCATTGAAAGACCCGGGACGGTAACCCATAAAATTTACCTAAACCCCGATAATACACTCGCTTCCGGGCTCGCACATCGGGATGAAATCCCGGGAATCCGGGATACTACTTTGGGGCCAGGTACTATTGGAGCGCAGCCTTGCCAAAGGCAGGCAAGCGGAAATCCCGACCACTCGGGATGACCCGGCGATTGGGCGCTGGGGGAGTGTGGACCCAATGGCGCACAAGTTTCCATTTTCAAGCCCGTATGTTGTCATGAACAACAACCCTATTCGATATATTGATCCAAACGGTATGGAGTGGTATGAAGTTACGGAAGAATATGAAGAGGAAGATGAGGACGGCAATAAAGTTACTAAAACGAGAAAAAAGTGGAAGTATTATGCTGATACAAAAGAAAAGAGTATTTGGAATGGTGAATATGATGATAGTGGCAATAAAGTAATGAATACTGTTAAGGGTTTGGACATGTTGTTCACCTTTGACGGAAGTAAATTATCTTTCTTAATGGAAGACGGTGGGATTACAAGCTGGAGTGCTGTATCAGGAATACTTGATGAATTTGGTAATACCCAACCAGGTCTACAATTTGTTCCCAATGCTGGCCCGATTCCAGAAGGTATGTATTCTGTTAACCCCGGAAATATACAAAGATGGTGCGATCTTTCATTTGTTAATAAACTAGCGTCTTGGATTGGTGGAGTAGGAGTTTTTGGGAAACATGGTGCATGGCCCGGTGGTACAGTTGCATGGGGAGAACAAAGATTACCTTTAGTTCCGTTATTTTCAGTGCCTGGTGGTAGAGGAAAGTTTTTTATACATGGGGGGCTTGTCCCAGGTTCTATTGGTTGTATCGATCTAGCTGGAAATAACGCATCTTTTTTCCATACACTTAATAAACAAACTGGTAAAATTAAACTGAGTGTGGGTTACTAATATTACCGTCAGTTTTGAGGCTAATAACATGAATAAATCTTTGAAATATACATTGTTGAGTATGTTTATAATATTAGGAGTTGTTTTTCTTGGTTCTTCAATAATGGTTGTTCTCAATCATTACTTTCAATACGAGGTATCTAAAATTTCAGTTGAATTTGAATCATCAGTTATATTTGGCATCGGAAGTTTTGTAATCAGTATTTTATTCTTTCTATTATCCTGGGGGCTTTATAAGAGTAGGTTGTGGTTTTTTAGAGCATATATTGCATGTCTTGCCATTTTATATATTCTGTTTTTTTCCCTATTCTCTCCAGTTAAAGAAAAATATTATGTGTCAGATTTTTTCTTTCTAATATTATTTTTAGGATTACCTACATACTTGTTTTTTGTTTTTAAAAAATGGCATAATAATTTAGCAGAAAGCTCAATTAAGAAAGATTAGAGTCAATACACATGGTTACTTGGCTTCTGCGGAATAGCGCAAGACCTCCGCCTTGAACGAATACAGCGTTACCTGGAACACACAGCCCGGCGCCACCACGGAACACCAAATTGCCGTGCCCGCGCCGTCCAACGGAACGGATTCCCTGGTGCAGGACGTGCTGCCCCTGGTCAAGGATATTTTAAACAGCGACGAAGGCAACCATGGTTTTGAGCTGATCCTGCAAAACGAGCAAAAATACCGAAGCATGCGTTACACCAGTACCGGTAGTATAAGCTTTTTTGTGTAAACGAAAAAGCGCCGTTTGGTTTTGAAAGAACGAAACGGGTAAAAGGGGCCGTACGGCGCGGCGGTGTTTTTAAGGAACTTCACCCCTGCCAGAGGCAGTCTTGCCCACCTCACCCCCGACCCCTCTCCTCTTCGAAGAGAGGGGAGTGCAAGGCTTTGTACCTTGTGAGAGCTGACTTAAAAGTATAGTGTAGTTGAATAATATGCCTCTTTTATATAGTTTGTGATTATTGTTCATTGAAAGACCTGTAAAAGAGGGACTTCGCCCCCATGTCCGCCGATGTGACCGGCCTGGTAAAGGATATACTCAATAGCGAAGAGGGCAACAACGGCTTTGAGATGCGCCTGCAAACGGAGCAGAAGTACCACAGCGTGCGTTACGCCAGCACCCAGCACAGCGATGCTAACCGCTGGCCCAAGCTGACCGTCACCTATACCCAGATCAATGAAGCCTATTACCTGAAAGACCATCTGGGTAACATAAGGGTTACCCAGGACGG
>WGCN01000068.1 GCA_015493745.1 Calditrichales bacterium | reverse complement strand
CTGTAATCATTGCGGTAATGCCCTTCATGAATCCTTTCGGGATGGTGACGCCTGTCCGTTTTGTAATCAGGAGGTTGTCCCGGCGGGAGAGACAGCAGCCCCGTAGCCGCCGGTAACGGCTTGGCGCTCATGCCCGGATGAACTTTGGAGACCGGCATCCACCCTTGTATATTCCTTTCCTTTTTTGCCGGAAATACCTTTTGTGCGGAAATAGTAAAAATCTGGCAGCAAATGATTCCCGCTGTTCTTTTATGTTTTATTGCTACATACATTTTGTTAACTTAGGGGCTGAAAATAAATCGTGTAAATCCCGAAAAGCAGGAGAATATTATGGACTTTTTGAAAGAGTTGGGTATTAAGGATAAAAATTTTGGATGTTCCACCGGTCTGGAATGGCAAAAAACCACCGATCAGGGTGAATTGAAAATTTATTCGCCGGCGACGGGTGAGTATATCGCTTCCGTATACCAGGCTTCGGAAGAAGATTATGAACATCTGATGGGTAAGGCCCAGGAAGCCTTTATTAAGTGGCGCCAGATTCCCGCTCCGCAACGGGGGGAAATTGTCCGTCAGATCGGACTGAAGCTGCGTGAATACAAAGACCCGCTGGGCCGGCTGGTTTCCTTTGAGATGGGAAAGTCTCTTCAGGAAGGCTGGGGCGAGGTGCAGGAGATGATCGATATCTGCGACTTTGCCGTGGGGCAATCCCGCCAGTTGTACGGCTTCACCATGCAGTCGGAACGCCCCCATCATCGTATGTATGATCAATACCATCCCCTGGGCACGGTAGGAATCATCACCGCCTTTAACTTTCCCGTGGCGGTGTGGGCCTGGAATGCCATGATCGCTTCGGTGTGCGGTGACGTCAATGTCTGGAAGCCGGCCTCCAAGGTGCCGCTTACCGCGGTGGCCTGCCAGAATATCATTGCCGGTGTTTTAAAGGAAAACGATGTTCCCGAAGGGGTTTTTAACCTGATCGTGGGCAAGGGCTCCACCATCGGTCAGCGCATGCTGGAAGACAAGCGTGTGCCGTTGATCAGCCTGACCGGCTCCACCAAGGTGGGCAAGCGCGCCGCGCAGGTCATTGCCGGCCGTCTGGGCAAGTTCATTCTGGAACTGGGTGGTAACAACGCCGTTATCCTTACCCCGGACGCCGATCTGCAAATGGCCATCCCTACCATCGTATTCGGCGCCGTGGGCACCTGCGGGCAGCGCTGCACCTCCACCCGCCGGGTGATTGTGCATGAATCGATCTACGACCGGGTTAAGGAATCGCTGATCAAGGCTTATTCCCATCTGAAAATCGGCAACCCTCTGGATGAAAATAATCATGTTGGACCGTTGATCGATAAATATGCCGTGGAAGATATGCAGGCGGCCATACAGCAGGCCAAAAAGGAAGGCGGCACGGTGCTGTTCGGCGGCGAAGTGCTGGAAGGCGAAGGCTATGAAAACGGCCTTTACGTGCGTCCGGCCATTATTGAAGCGGAAAACCATTTTGAAATCGTTCAGGAAGAAACCTTTGCTCCCGTTCTTTATCTGATAAAGTACAGCGGCGATATTGAGGAAGCCATAAAGCTGCATAACGGCGTGGTGCAGGGGCTCTCGTCTTCCATCTTTACCACCAACATGCGCGAGGCGGAGACCTTCCTTTCGCCCTGGGGCAGTGATTGCGGGATTGCCAATGTCAATGTCGGCACCTCCGGCGCGGAAATCGGCGGCGCCTTTGGCGGAGAGAAAGAAACGGGAGGCGGACGCGAATCGGGTTCCGACGCCTGGAAGGCCTATATGCGCAGGCAGACCAATACCATCAACTATGGTAAAACGCTGCCGCTGGCGCAGGGTATTAAGTTCGAAATATAAACGTTTTGTTTTTTTTAAAGCGGGGCCTGGCTCCGCTTTTTTTGTTTATGGAATTAACAGGGGTAGTGAACACAATCTTTTACTGTAAGGAGGAAGAATGGCGCGTCTAAAAATAGATTTTCCGTCTAAAACGGACTACAGTTGCCTGCTGGAGGTACGCATTACGGATATGAATTACGGCGGGCATGTGGGCAACGACCGTTTCCTCTCCTACCTGCATGAGGCGCGGGTGAAGTGGCTGGACTCCCTGGGTTATAGCGAGCTGGATATCGAGGGGGTGGGGCTGGTAATGAATGAAGCCCAACTGCAATATAAAAACCAGCTCTTTTTTCCGGACAGAATCCGCTGCGACGTAAGCGTGAGCGAAGTAAGCCGCATGGGCTTTGAACTGGTTTACCGCCTTTGGTCCGAACAGCAGCAAAAAACCATCCTTTTGGGACGGACGGGACAGGTCTTCTATAATTACCGTGAGAAAAAGCTTGCCAAAACCCCGCCAGCCTTTAAACAGCGTTTTGCCTAAGCCCGGGTTAGCAGCCTGCTTTTATGACTAAAACGTCCCAGTAGCATAACCGCGGCGGAACCGAGCCCCAGCACAAAAGCGTACCATACCCCTTCCACGCCCAGGTTCAGCGTAAACCCGAACAGGTACCCCAGGGGAATATTAATGATCCAATAGGCCACAAAGGTGATGGCGGTGGGGATTTTTACATCCTGTATGCCGCGCAGTATACCGACGGCCACGGCCTGTATGCCATCGAAAATCTGGAAGGCGGCGGCGATGATCAGCAGTTGCTCCGCGATACGCTGCACCGGGGCGTCATCGATAAACAGGGCCACCAGTTCCTTGCGGAAAAGGACAAACAACAGACCATTAACCGCCATAATGCCCGCCCCCAGCCAGACGGAGCTGAAACCCGCCGCGCGGATATCCCCGTGACCCGGCCGGCCAAACTCCGCGCCCACGCGAATGGAGGCCGCCGAGGAGATGCCCAGCACCAGCATAAAGGTTATGGCGGCCAGGCTCAGGGCAATCTGATGGGCGGCCAGGGCTTCGGCGCCCAGCCAGCCGATGATAACGGCCATGGCGCTAAAGGCGGCAATTTCGAAAAAAGCCTGAAAGCCGGAGGGTATCCCCAGGCGTAAAAGCTTTTTTATTTTTTCCCGGTGTAACTTTAAACGGATGCGTGTCGGCCTGAAATCCCTGTAGACCCGGCGGGTGCCTACAAAAACAAAAAGCGAGAGTGAAAGAAAGATGCGCGTTATCAATGTGGAGAGGGCCGCGCCGTCCAGTTCCAGGGCGGGAAATCCCCAATGGCCGTAAATCAATACCCAGTTAAAAAGGATATTGACGCCGTTGGCCAAAAGCAGCATATACATGGCCGGACGCGTGTGGGAAAGCCCGTCGGTAAACTGTCGATAGGTCTGGAACAGCATGAGCGGCAGCATGGACCAGGAGACGATATGCAGATAGGATGCGGCCAGCCGGGCCACCTCCTCTTCCTGCCCCATAAAGGGGATAAGCGCTTCCGCGCCCCAAAGCATAAACATGATCAGTATGGCCATGGCTGAAAAGAGCCACACACCGTTATGCAACAGGGTGGAGCACTCCTCCCGGTCACCGGCGGAAAAGGCAGCGGCGATCAGGGGGGAAAGGGCAAAGGTGGCGCCCAGGCCCAATATCATCAGCAGGCTGAACAGGGCGTTGCCCAGAGAGGCCGCCGCCAGCCAGGTGGCGCCCAGGCGGCCAATCATGATATTATCCACTATGCCCATGCTCATGATGCCCAGATGCCCGATAACGATGGGCATGGCCAGGGGAATGATCTTTTTTATATGCGCCTTGTAGCTCATGATCTATATGTGCCCTGTATAAAATTAGCCGGGATACATCGTTTTATTTTTTGTACCCTTCGGATAGAGAAGAGTAATATATCATAAAAGGCTGATTTAAGAAACGGTTGTGAACGATGAATCAAAAAATAATGGACAGTCCGGATAAGGAGGTTTATAACAAACGTTGGACTATTTAATCCCGCTACCAACCATGCCCGCAGGCTGCCGATATTTCCTTTGCAATAGGTCTTAGTCGTTTTTAGGGAAAAAGGCCGGTTCCGCCGGGGAGATTGAGTCCGCGGCTTCATCCACGCCAAACCAGTCCAAGACCCGGTCCATAAAGCCAACCGGCAGCAAACGTAACAGAGGGACGGTATAAAGAAGAGGGGGCATGTAAAGGCGCGGGCGGTTTTTTATTATTGCCCGGACTGTTTTCCGGGCGACGTCCTCCGTGTTTAAAATGGGTAAAAGAAACGGGCGGGGGCTTTTTACCCGGGGAACCATTGCCGTTTGGATATACCAGGGGCATACCAGCGTTGCCCGCACCCGGGATTGGTGTCTGCGCAGTTCCCGCCACACTGTTTCATGAAAGCCCACCGCGGCAAATTTGGTTGCGCTGTAGGCGCCCAACCCGGTGGAGGCAACCAAGCCTCCCGCCGAGGCAATGGTAACGATATGACCCATGCCGGATTTTAACATGGAGCCAAGAAAGGGCCTGGTGAGCCAAAAAAGAGCGGCGGCATTGACCTGAAAGGTCTGTTCTATCTCTTCATCCGTACATTCCCATAAAGATTTGGAGGAAAGAATACCGGCATTGTGGATGATAATATGCGGCTCTTTATCGGCGGCACGCAGCCTTTCGCTAAGTTCGCTGCACTGGCCGCGATCGCTAAGATCGCAATGATAGGCAAGTATGGCGGCCCCTTTGCCGGAAAGCCCGGATTTCACATCCTCCAGCCCCCGCGGGTTTTTATCCACAAGCATTAAAACAGCCGGGTTATGGGCAAGTAGTTCCCGGCAGAGCGCCCGGCCCAGGTCCCCCGCCGCTCCCGTTATCAGTATGGTTTTACCCCGGATATCACTCATGGCCTGTTATCTCCCGCCCGGCGTGAAGAAGGGATTGAAAATGGGTGGTGTACTGGGCGAGAAAGGGTTTCCGGCCGTCCAGAGAGAGCCGCTTCAGGGTCGATAACATCTCATGATCTTTTTCGCCCATGCTCCACTTAAATGAGGTGGGACGGCAGGTGGTAAAAAGGGACTTTACGGTGACATGAGTCCGCAATTGCCGCTGGCCATGTCTGGAATAAAGAAGCAGGTCGAAACCCGTAACGGGCATGCCCGCGCTAAAATCAGTTTCTATTGAAAACAGCTTTCCACCTTCGGGGTGTTCAACGCCGGCCGCGAAATGCTTTCCGGAAAGATGAAAAGGCAGGGCGGTTGTAAATTTGGGAAAACCCCATATCTCTT
>WGCN01000067.1 GCA_015493745.1 Calditrichales bacterium | reverse complement strand
TTTATATTCTTTATTCTTCGAAAATCGACCGCTATTATACAGGTGTCACCCAGGATATAACCTGGCGTTTGGAGCGTCACAACATGGGTTGGGGACGTTACACCAAACGGGGTATTCCGTGGGAACTGAAATACACGGAATCGTATGAGAACAAAAGTGATGCCTTAAAGCGTGAACGAGTCATAAAAAAACGTAGCCGCTCTTATATCCAATGGTTGCTTGAACAATAATCACGCCGGAAGTTGTCCCCGAGGCATCGGGGAGCGTTTTGAACGGGAATTCGGTAATAAATTCCCTTTTTGTTGTAGAGTTCATCTTGAATATTTGTCTCATATTTTGAGATGAGAAACCGGAAGGGGTATAGGAATCTTTTTTCCCGGCTTTAGTTCCTTGACATTTCCTCCGATAATAAAGCTCCCTTTTAACAAACCGGGCCATTTATGAAGGATGTGGAACTGAGCCTGTATGTTCAAACCATGGACAGGCGGTCAAATAAAATTTTGGCAAGACTGATTAAATACTGTGATGAACACTTCGGGCAGGGATACAAGCTGCATCTGGTGGATTTAAGCAAATCTACCGGACAGGCTTCCCCCCTCGCCGTGCCCGCCCTGGTACGTGAGTTCCCCCTACCCAAAAGACAAGCGGTCGGCGATTTTACGGATATTAACAGAATCATGCTTACCTTAAACCTGCTGATTCAATGAGTATGGATGAAGTACGCCTGTTGTTTGTGGCCAGCAGCAAAGAACAAATGATTGCCGTCAATACGTTGATTCACAAAATCGATACCCCCCATTTCAGGCTGGATTGGGTGGTCGATGATCAGAAAGCCCTGGCCCATCTCGATGAGTTCCGCCATCATATCGATGTGGTGATCTATACCCTGGCCGACAGGGAAAAGGGGATGCCGACGATCACCGGCATGCTTGAGCGCTTCCCGGAGCTGGCACTGATTGTCCTGCAGGACTTTGAGCATCCTGCGTCGGCCATGGAACTGATCGAAAAAGGGGTACAGGATGTCTGGCAAAAAGAGAACCTGACCGTGGCGGGGGTGAGAGATTCCATCCTTTTTGCCCGGGCCAGGCAAAAACAGGCCATCATGCTACGGGAAGAAGCCCATGATTCTTCCCTCTTAAAACAACGGCTCAATTCCATAATTCACAATGACCAGGATGCTTTGCTGGTTGTCGATCAGAACGGCATGATCCTGTTTTCCAATCCCCCCGCGGAAAAGCTTTTTAAACGCAGCGCCCCGGAACTGTTCGGCGCGGTATTCGGCATACCTGTTACCGGCCCGGACAGCAAACCGGCCGCGGTGACGGTAACCGATGATCCCGGTAAACATATTGAAATGTCCGTGACCATGATTTGGTGGGAAAAACAAAAAGCCTGGCTGTGCCGCCTGCGTGACATGACCCGGTACCATATGGCCCAGGAAATGATGAAGGAAAATGAAGAAAAATTTCAGGCCATTGCCGCCGGAGCGCGGGACGCGATTATTCATATTAACGAGTTACAAAACATTGCCTTTGTAAATGATGCGGTGGCCACCCTGTTTGGTGAATCGGGAGCATCGGTTCTAAATAAACCCTTTTATGAGGTTTTTGGCAGGCAGACCGATCTGACCGATTTGGTCGGCCAGGCCTGGGAGGGGCAACAGGATCAGCAAAAAGAGATTCATATCGTGCGTGGGGATGGTTCCGTTTTACCGGTGGATATCTCCATCTCGGCCTTTAAGCGCCGGGGTAAGCGGCAGTTGGTATGCATTCTGCGGGATATCTCCGAACGTCAGCGCACCCAGTTTCAATTGATGCAAACCCAATCGGAACTGAAAGAAGCCCTGCAAAGCCTCAAGGCCAATCAGCGTAAAATGATGCAGATGGAAAAGCTGAACAGCGTCAAGGAACTGGCCGGCGCCCTGGCCCACGAGTTTGCCCAACCCCTGCAGGCTTTGTACAACTATCTGCATCTGATTCAAACCTCCGACGCCCATGAGGTCTATTTTCAAAAATCGCGGGAAATGCTTAACCGAATTTCCGATCTGACCGGCAGCCTGAAAAATATAACTTCCCTGCGAAAAAAAGATTATCTCGACTCTCAGATCATCGACCTGTTTGCCTCCAGCGATCCCATTAGTTTCGGCAATGGAACCCGGGTACTGATCATCGATGATGAGCAGGAAATCCTGGAAACCCTGATCGATATTTTTAATAATGCCGGTTATATCTGCCGCGGGGCCGCCGATGGTCAGGACGCCCTGGAGGTGATGGAAATGGCCGAGTTTGATCTGATCATTTCCGATGTGATGATGCCGCGCATGTCCGGGCCGACCTTTTTCCGCCGGGTCAGGGAACAGGGGTATGAGGGCCGTTTTATCTTTTTAACCGGATATGAGCATCCCGATGAGGAGCGCAGCCTGATGGAACAGGCCGATGCCGTAATTCACAAGCCCGTCTCTTTTAATGAGCTGTTAAGCAAGGTGGATAGCGTATTGTTAAAAAGCGCGGTCAAGGTATAATTAACACTTTATTATAAACGACACATTTTTTTGAAAAAGACTATGAGTTATTTGTAACTTACCTGATCTTATTACTAAAAGCGGAGGACAAATGTCTGACCATGTAGAAAAACGTACGGATCATGAAATCCCCTCCCTGGGATTATATAATATACATAACATCTATTGGAATTTAACACCCGCCGAATTATATGAAGAAGCCCTGTTTAACGGCGAGGGTATCATTTCCCGCGACGGACCGCTGGTGGTTTCCACCGGTAAATATACCGGCCGCTCACCAAAAGATAAATTTATCGTAAAGGACGCCACAACGGAAAACACCGTGGACTGGGGCGAGGTCAACCAGCCCATCAGCCCGGAAGTGTTCGACAAAATGCTGACCAAGGTACAGGCCTATCTGCAAAACCGCGAGGTGTATGTGCTGGATGCCTATGCCGGCACCGATGAAACCTACCGCCTGCCGGTGCGCATCGTTACCGAATATGCCTGGCATAATATGTTTGCCCGCAATATGTTTGTGCGCATCGAAGACCGTAAAGCCCTGAAAAGCTTTGTGCCGGAGTTCAGCGTGATCAGCGCGCCCAATTTTCAGGGTATTCCGGAGATCGACGGTTTGAATTCCGAGGCCTTTATCCTGGTTAATTTTAGCAAAAAGATTGTTTTGGTCGGTGGAACGCAATATGCCGGGGAAATCAAGAAATCGATTTTTTCCATCATGAACTATCTGTTGCCGCAAAAAAATGTAATGCCCATGCATTGCAGCGCCAATGTGGGCAAGGATGGCGACACCGCTCTTTTCTTCGGTCTTTCGGGTACCGGGAAAACCACCCTTTCCGCCGATCCCGAGCGGGCGCTGATCGGCGATGATGAACATGGTTGGAGCGAAAACGGCGTCTTTAACTTTGAGGGCGGATGCTATGCCAAGGTGATTCGTCTTTCCAAAGAGGCGGAGCCGGCCATCTATCGCACCACCCATATGTACGGTACCATTCTGGAAAATGTGGTGGTGGATGAACAAAGCCGTTTTGTCGATCTCAATGACGGCCGCCTTACCGAAAACACCCGCGCCTCCTATCCCATCACCCACCTGGACAACATCGTGCCGGAAAGCAGGGCCGGTCATCCGAAAAACATTGTTTTCCTGACCGCCGACGCCTTTGGCGTTCTGCCGCCGCTTTCCCGTCTGACTCCGGAACAGACCATGTACCAGTTCCTGTTGGGCTATACGGCCAAGGTGGCCGGAACGGAGCGGGGCGTCACCGAGCCGCAGGCCACGTTCAGTACCTGTTTTGGCGCGCCCTTTATGCCCCTGCACCCCAGTGAATATGCCAAGCTGTTGGGTAAAAAGATCGAAGAGCACAATGTAACCTGCTGGCTGGTAAACACCGGCTGGACGGGCGGCCCCTATGGAGTGGGTGAACGTATTTCCATAAAGCACACCCGCGCTCTGCTTTCGGCGGCCTTAAGCCATGCCCTGGATGATGTGGCTTTTGAAAACGATCCCGTTTTCGGTCTGGCCGTGCCCACCTCCTGTCCCGGCGTGCCTGCCGAGGTGCTGCAACCGCGCAACACCTGGCAGGATAAAGAGGCCTACGATGAAAAGGCGGCCGAACTGGCGCGGCGTTTTAAAGAGAACTTTAAGGTCTATGAAGCGCATGTCAGCGAAGCGGTTAAAAAGGCCGGTCCGGTAATATAGACGTTGTTAAAGATTAAAAAGCGAAATCGTTTGACGGTTTCGCTTTTTTTTTGATATTTGTGGCAGATATTTAATCATGGTTTGTTTAACTTGTGAACTAAGTGCGGTTTATGCTGTTTTACAATAAGCGTTCTCCCAAAAACAAAGGATAGAATATGCGTCGTACCATCATGATCATTGCCGTGATAAGCGCCGGGCTTATGGTGAGCGGCTGTGCCCAGCTTATGAAACTGGCCGGAGCTCTGGGGGTGCAAAAACCCACGGCCCGGGTAGTTAACGCCAGTCTGGATGATATTTCCTTCAGCGATGTCACTCTTCTCTTTGACATACGGATCAAGAATCCCAATGCGATCGGGCTGAGCATGGCCGGGATGGATTACAGCCTCAAAATAGACGGACATGATTTTTTCAGCGGGGAGAAGAACGCGCCCGTAAAAGTGGCCGCGCGGGACAGCAGCCTGCTGCAAATCCCTGTTACTCTGAAATACAAGGAGTTATACGAGGCTTTTAAAACGCTGATCAACCAAAAGGAAGCGGGCTATACCCTGCAAGGGGGGCTGCGCTTTGATCTTCCCGGCCTGGGGATGGTGCGCGTTCCCCTGGAATACAAGGGTAAGATTCCCATCCTGACCCTGCCACAAATAAAACTTGCCGGACTTTCACTCAGCGATCTGAGCTGGAGCAGCGCCGTGGTGGACGCCACCTTTGAAGTGAAAGCTAACGGCGGGCTGGCGCTTAATGTTGACAAGCTACAGTATAAGCTGGATGTGGGCGGCCGACAATGGGTAACGGGCACGGTGCGGAAAACCCTGCAACTGAACGGGGACAGGCCGCGGACGGTAACCGTTCCCATAAAACTGAATTTTTTGGATATGGACCGCGCGGTCTATGATATGCTGATGGGCAACAGCGCCCTGGAATACCGTTTTAGCGGCGGCTTTGACGTATCAGCGCAAACCAAAATGCTCAAGCCGCAACACATCCGCTTTGACCAACAGGATACCATCTCACTTATAAAATAACAAAGGCCTTTTATGCGTACTTTTCTTCTTCTTTTGCTGGGCAGCGCTCTCTTCTTCCCGCCCAGGGCACAATCCATCACGGTTCAAAGGGTGGAAACGGTTACCATCCCCGGGGAAGGGCTTTATCATCCCGTGTTTGACCGGCAAAACCGGATCTATGTCACCTCGGAAGATTACCGCGGCCTGTATCGCCTGGATATACCGTCAAAAAAACGAATTGAGCTGAGCGGCAAACCGGGCGCGGGCTACAAGCCGCTCTTTTACCCGGATAAGGTGGTCATCAATCCTTTTTACCGGCAACAAGGGCGCCGTTATTTTCAAATAAGTGAGATTGAGCTGAAGGACGGCGGCCGGGAAAGGGTGCTCAGGGAAGGTCGTTTTATCTCTCCGCTCAGCGGTTCCCGGCAAAGCCTTTTTATTAAGGAAGCGGATCGTGTCCGTCCCCTGCGGCAGGCTTTCGCCAAAACCGGCGCGGCCGATACGCTGGCCTACGCGCGGGATTCGCTGATTGTTGTTCAAACAGCGGCGGGGGAGCGGGCCTGGCAACCCCTGGGCCCTGGACACTATATCTGGGTCAGCCTGTCGCCGGATCGCCGCCATGTCCTGTTCCGCAAGGCGGGAAGGGGTAGCTATGTGATGGATCTGGAAGGAAATATCCTGGCGGCCCTGCCCGGACTGAATGCGCCGCAATGGTCGCCGGACGGTGCTTTTGTTGTGGGTATGCGCGACGCCGATGACGGCTACCGCATCACCGCTTCGGACATTGTCATCAGCGACTGGCGCCGGGGCCGTGAAATCCCCGTCACCCAAACGGACGGGAGCATCGAAATGTATCCCGCCTGGTCGCCGGACGGGAGCCGGATTGCCTTTCACACCTTAAAGGGAGAGCTGAAGATTGCTTATGTGCTTCAAAAATAGATTTCGGACACTGGCCGCCCTGCTGGCGCTGGCCGCACCTCTTTCCGCGCAATTTCAGGGTTTAAAGATTATGGTCAACCCCGGCCATGGCGGCCATGACAGCGACGACCGCTATATCCCCGCCACCGGTTTTTGGGAGTCGGAAGGCAATCTGACCAAGGGGCTCTATCTGCGCGATCTGCTGCGGGATCGCGGCGCCCAGGTGATCATGTCCCGCACCCAAAACCGCACCGAGGACGACCTGCGGCTGAGCGATATCGACGCCATCGCCAATCAGAATCAGGTGGATTTCTTCCATGCCATCCACAGCAACGGTTATGACGGCAACAGCAATTATACCCTGATGCTCTGGAAAGAGGTCAACGGACAACCGGCCTTTCCCGAGGCGCGGGAGATGGGCGAAATCATGGCCGCGAAAATCCAAAAGGTCAACCGCACCACCGACGCCCGCAATAAGGGCGATATGTCCTTTCTGGGCTTTAATCTGGGGGTTTTGCGCACGCTGACCATGCCCGGCACCCTTTCCGAGGGCTCCTTCCACGACTATATTCCCGAGTCCTGGCGCTTGCAGAATCTCTCCTACCGCAAGCATGAAGCGGTGGCCATCATGCGCAGCTTTCTCAGCTATTACCGGCAACCCGCGGATACCTTTGCCGTGATCGCCGGCGTCACCCGTGATAAAACCCGGCAGGTGAGTTACAACTATATCGGCAGTCTGCCCAATGACAAATACAAGCCGATCAACAATATCCGCGTGCGCCTCTTTACAGCGGGGGACAGTCTGCTGGATGTTTATAACGGCGATTTCAACAATAACGGATTCTATTTTTTCGATTCGCTGCGGGCGGGGGATTATAAGGTGATTATCGATTACGGCGCCTTTAAGCCCGATACCATCGTGGCCACGGTGGCCGCCGGAAAAAGCACCTTTTTTGACCGTAAACCGGCCGCGCAAAGCGATCTGCCGCCACAGGTTTTTGCCATGGCGCCCCGGCCCGGCGAAGGCCATGTCGATCCCTATGCGCCGGTGACGCTTACCTTCAGTCAGAGCATGGATGATTCCACCGAAGCGGCCATCGCCATTTCGCCCGCGCGCGACGGGCGCTTTAGCTGGATGAACAACCGCCAGGTGGTCGCCTTTTACCCGGACAGCGCCTGGCGGCTCAGCGATTCCGTGCGGGTTTCCGTTTCCACCCTGGCGCGCAACAGCAGTAAAATTCCCCTTAACGCGCCTTTTTACGCCTCCTTTGAAACGGCGGACAGCTATAACCGTCCCTATGTTAAAAAGAGCTTTCCCGCCGCCGGTGACAGCATCACCATCTACAAAAACGTAAGCCTGACCTTTTCTCAAAAGATGATCGCCCAAAAGGTGCTGGGGGCCATAACCATAACCCCGGCCGTCGGGGGAAGCTGGCAGGTGATGAATGACTCCACCCGTTTCGTTTTCCGCCCGGACAGCCTTTGGAACGCGGATACCCCGTACCGTATCTCGGTGGCTCCCGGCGCGTTGAATACCTTTCAAATCGGCCTGAACGATACCTTTCGGCTGGACTTTAAAACCCAAAAACGCAACGCCCTTATTATGCTGAGCCATCTGCCCGCCGACGGGGCGCAAAAGGTTTCCTTTATGGAAAACCTGCTTTTTTATTTTGACGGCGTCGTTAACGGTTACAGCGCGCGCGATTTTATCACCGTTACCGGCCCGCGGGGTGATGTGCGCCTGAAGGCGCCGACGGTGACCACCCTGGGCGACCGTTCCGTGATGACCCTGCGGCCCTACCGTGACTGGGCCCTGGATGCGGACTATACCGTCCTTGTACGGCGCGGACTGATGGATGTGGACAGCCTGACCATGCCCGACAGCGTTATCTTTCACTTCCGCACCCAGCCGGAAGGCTATGTGAGCAGCACCCTGCTGGAGGACTTTAGCGCCGGACTGCCCTGGCGCACCCCGGCGGAGAATCCGCTGACCCGCGGGGTGATCGATTCCCTGACCCTGATCCAGCAAAGCGCGCAGCAAAAAATAAGCACCATCTTTTCCCTGCGCCTGCAATATGCCTTTAGCGCCGATAGCGGGGGCGTGTGCGTGCTGGATCGTGATACGCCGCTGGCCTTTGCCGGGGCCGACAGCACCGTGTGGGGCGCCTGGGTTTATGGCGACGGCTCCATGAACCGGCTGGCCTTCCGCCTGAAGGTGGGCGCGGATACCGTGAACTATTCCCTGGGCAGGATCGACTGGTCCGGCTGGCGTTTTACGGGCGGCACCTTTGACAGCGTGGGCGCTAACGCCTTTGATCTTATCGGCATCCGCCTGGATCAGGCTTCCACCGCCTATGACGTCAGCGCGCTCTATTTTGATGATTTCCAGAGCGATGTGGTCTCCGCCCTGGATGAAGGGCAGCCGCTAGTGCCCCTGAGTACCGCCCTGCTGGCCAACTATCCCAATCCCTTTAATCCCGCAACGGTGATACCCTACCGCCTGGCCGAACAGGCCGATGTGCGTCTGCGGGTGTTTGACGTTCTGGGGCGGGTTGTTTATGACTGGCGGGCCAAACGGCAGGCGCCCGGCAGCTACCGGCGCGCGCTGACGGCGCGGGGCTGGGCCAGCGGCGTCTACTTTTATCAGTTGGAGGTGAAAAGCCAGGGGCGGCCGCCGCGTTATTTTACGCGCAAGCTGCTACTGCTGAAATAAAAAAACGGGGAGCGAGGCCGGAAAAGGGGAAAGGGGCTAAGATTATGCTTCGCGTATGCGGCTGGCAATGGTGTAGCGGAATTGCCAGCCTGAGTTAACGCGCTTGTTAGCCATTATTTTTTAATGCTTTTAAAGCGTTAATGAGCTCACGGGGCTCAAAAATTACCAATTTGGATTTTTTAAAATCAATACTGTTTCTTGTCACAATGTATTTTGCCCCTGAATGCTGAGCCGCCTCATGAAGAACGGCATCCTCAAAATCATTGAATTTTGACTGTAGAGCATTCTCAAGAACGATTCGATTGACTGGAGCT